>CBFGQM010000029.1:0-25316 GCA_965650905.1 uncultured Streptomyces sp.
GGGGGGGGTGTCCATACATCTTTGGGGGGGGGGTGGCATAGAACACCCGCCCCCCACCCCGCTACGAGTTCACGCGTCCGAGGCGTCAGACCTCGACCACGACCGGCAGGATCATGGGCCGACGGCGGTAGGTGTCCGAGACCCACTTGCCCAGCGTGCGCCGGACGAGTTGCTGCATCTGGTGGGGTTCGACGACACCGTCCTGGGCCGACCTCTCCAGGACCTCGGTGATCCTCGGGGTGACCTCCGCGAACGCGGAGTCCTCGATGCCCGAGCCGCGGGCCTGGATGTGCGGGCCCCCGGTGATCTTTCCGGTGCTGGAGTCCACGACCACGAAGACCGAGATGATGCCCTCGTCGCCGAGGATCTTACGGTCCTTGAGCGCGGGCTCTCCGACGTCGCCGACCGAGAGTCCGTCGACGTACACGTATCCGGCCTGGACCTTGCCCGAGATCTTGGCCCTCCCCTCGACGAGGTCGACGGCGACGCCGTCCTCGGCGATGACGATGCGGTCGTGCGGGACGCCGGTGAGGGCGCCGAGCTCGGCGTTGGCGCGCAGGTGGCGCCATTCCCCGTGGACCGGCATCAGGTTCCGCGGCCTGCAGATGTTGTAGAAGTACAGCAACTCGCCCGCGGAGGCGTGGCCCGAAACGTGCACCTTCGCATTGCCCTTGTGGACGACGTTGGCGCCCCAACGGGTCAGGCCGTTGATGACGCGGTAGACGGCGTTCTCGTTGCCGGGGATCAGGGACGACGCAAGGATCACCGTGTCGCCCTGGACGATCCTGATCTGGTGATCGCGGTTCGCCATACGAGAGAGTGCGGCCATCGGCTCACCCTGGGAGCCCGTGCAGACCAGCACGACCTCGTGGTCGGGGAGGTCGTCGAGCGTTCTGACGTCGACTACCAGGCCCGGCGGGACCTTCAGATAGCCCAGGTCACGGGCGATACCCATGTTGCGGACCATCGAGCGGCCTACGAACGCGACCCGGCGGCCGTATGCGTGGGCGGCGTCGAGGATCTGCTGAATGCGGTGAACATGGCTGGCGAAGCTGGCCACGATGATCCGCTTGCGGGCGCTAGCGAACACCTGGCGCAGCACGTTCGAGATGTCGCGCTCGGGCGGGACGAAGCCCGGGACCTCGGCATTCGTCGAGTCGGCGAGGAGGAGGTCTATGCCCTCCTCGCTGAGCCGCGCGAAGGCGTGCAGATCCGTGAGACGGCCGTCCAGCGGGAGCTGGTCCATCTTGAAGTCGCCGGTGTGCACCACCAGGCCCGCAGGGGTGCGGACAGCGACCGCGAGGGCGTCCGGGATGGAGTGGTTGACCGCCACGAACTCGCAGTCGAAGGGTCCGATGCTCTCCCGGTGACCCTCCGCCACTTCGAGCGTGTAGGGGCGGATGCGGTGCTCCTGAAGCTTCGCCTCGATGAGGGCGAGAGTCAGCTTGGAGCCGATCAGCGGGATATCCGGCTTCTCGCGCAGGAGGTAGGGGACTCCGCCGATGTGGTCCTCGTGGCCGTGCGTGAGGACGATGCCCTCGATGTCGTCGAGGCGGTCCCTGATGGACGTGAAGTCCGGCAGGATCAGGTCGATCCCGGGCTGCTCCTCCTCGGGGAAGAGCACTCCGCAGTCGACGATCAGCAGGCGGCCTTCGTACTCGAAGACGGTCATGTTTCGGCCGATTTCGCCGAGTCCCCCGAGAGGGGTGACCCGGAGACCGCCCTCGGCGAGCTTCGGCGGCGGGCCGAGTTCAGGATGCGGATGACTCAAAAGACTCTCCTCACCACGCGCGCCACGTACCTGGCAGGGCACGTGGCGGCGTGACGTTCGTGCAGTAGCAGTTGTCTGGTATTGCAGGCCTCTGGCCTGCGTGGTTGCGCGTATTGAGGTGTGAAGTCCGTTGTTTAGAGCTGTACCCCGCCGGCGGCAAGATCGATCTTGAGCTGGGCGGTCTCCTCGGACGAGAGGCCGACCATGGGCAGGCGCAGCGGCCCGGCGGGCAGGCCCTGGAGGGCGAGCGCGGCCTTGCTGGTCATGACGCCCTGGGTGCGGAACAGGCCTGTGAAGACCGGGAGCAGCTTCTGATGGATCTCGGTGGCCTTCTGGACGTCGCCGCTGACGTACGCGTCGATCATGGCCCGCAGCTCGGGGGTGACGACGTGACCGACCACGGAGACGATGCCGACCGCTCCCACGGAGAGCAGCGGCAGGTTGAGCATGTCGTCGCCGGAGTACCAGGCCAGGCCGGAGCGGGCGATGGCCCAGCTGGCGCGGCCGAGGTCCCCCTTGGCGTCCTTGTTGGCGACGATACGCGGGTGCTCGGCCAGGCGCACGATCGTTTCGGTGTTGATCGGTACGCCGCTGCGGCCGGGAATGTCGTAGAGCATGACCGGGAGTTCGGCCGCGTCCGCGATCGCCGTGAAGTGACGGTACAGGCCCTCCTGCGGGGGCGTGTTGTAGTACGGCGTGACCGCGAGGAGGCCGTGCGCTCCCACCTGCTCGGCGGCACGGGCAAGCTCGATGCTGTGGTGGGTGTCGTTCGTGCCGACGCCGGCGACGACATGGGCGCGGTCGCCGACCGCCTCCAGTACGGCTCGTACGAGATCCGCTTTCTCCGCGTCGCTGGTGGTCGGGGACTCGCCCGTGGTGCCGTTGATGATCAGGCCGTCGTTGCCTGCGTCCACCAGGTGGGCGGCGAGCCGCTGCGCGCCGTCGAGGTCGAGTGCGCCGTCCGCCGTGAAGGGCGTAACCATGGCGGTGAGGACCCGCCCGAAGGGGGTCTGCGGAGTGGAGGTCAGAGCCATGGGTACCACGCTACTCGCTGCTCAGTACGGGGTCTGCCCTCGGGTAGGGCGGCAAGTCGCGAGGTGTGGATCCCGGCACTGCCTGCTCGGGGGTTCAAGCAGTGCCGGGTCCATTTGATCAGGCTAGATGAACTTCTTGAAATGCTGCAATACGGACACTTCACTCGGTTGCCCGTATATCAGTGCCGGATGTGGCGGTGGACGTGCGCTACGGGGCCACTCGCCCGTTGGCATTGAAGGCGGCGTACGTGAGAGGCATGAGCTTCGCCCACTCGGCCTCCATCTTCTCGCCGACCATCTCGATCTCACGCTGCGGGAACGACGGGACCTTGGCGCGTTCGTGCTGCGTGCGCAGGCCGAGGAAGTGCATCAGCGAGCGGGCGTTACATGTCGCGTACATCGACGAGAACAGGCCCACCGGGAGGACCGAGCGAGCCACCTCTCGGGCGACGCCGGCGGCGAGCATCTCCTGGTACGCCTCGTACGCGTGGCGGTACGAGTCCTCCATGACGCGGCCCGTGAGCTCCTGCTGGGCCTGGGTGCCCTCCACGAACACGTATTTGCCCGGGCGGCCCTCCTGGACCAGCTTGCGGGACTCGTCCGGGACGTAGAAGACCGGCTGGAGCTCGCGGTAGCGCCCGGACTCCTCGTTGTACGAATTGTGTACGACGATCCCGTTGGCGAGGAAATTGTGCCAGGGGCCTTCGACGGACAGGTCGTATGTCATCTCCTCGCCGTCCTGCTCGATGGCGACGATCACGTCTGGTACGGCCTCGGCGGTCTTCCCGCCGCGCTGGGCCAGTGCCTGTTCTCCGGCACTCTTCGCCGCATGGCAGGGCTCGCAGGCAGGCGCGAGGTTCCTCTCGTCCAGGGCCTGCGTCAGGTCGCCCGCCACGGGGACCACATGGTCCAGGGCAAGCTGGTCACGGGGCAGGTCCTGCCCGCAGAGGTGGCAGGTGTCGACCTCCTTGATCAGCCGCTCGCGCTGCGTGGAGGTCCACACGCCGATGCCGTGCCGCAGGCTCGGCGGAACCAGAGCCCGGGACGGACGCGTCGCGGTTCCTTGCGCCATGACGGCGTCCCCGGCAACCAGTTCCCCCGCCTTGCACCAGCCGTCGGGGGTGAACACGGCGTGATCGACCGTGCAGCGGAGAGTCTTCCCGGATGCGGTAGTGATCTTGATCAGGGGTTTGACGCCGGACTGGATCACGTCGACGATACGGGCCCTTTGCGCGAGCAGGGTTTCCTCGTCGTAACAGCGCACGTGGTTGCGGCGGACCGACTCCAGTGTGCGCAGACGGGTGCTGGGGCGCTGCTCCCGGAATTCCTCGACGGCGGACTCGGCCGCCTCGCGGCTCTCATAGAGGCCGAGGTAATGGTTGGTTCCGGCGCGACCGACCTGAGCCATCCACTTGCCGGCCCGGCTGTGCCAGGTCACTCCGCCGGCGGAGTGCGGCAACCGGTCCTCGACGCCCAGGTGCCAGAGCCTGTGGAGCTCGGCGATGGTACGCCGCCGGAGATTCCCTGCTTCGCTCTCCAGGGTGATCTCGGTGTCGCCCGCGATGCACCAGCCCGCGCGGTGTCGCATGAACTCGCGGAAGACAAAGATCGGGGCGTTGATGAAGAAAGTCATCGAGTTGTGCTCGAAGGGGCTGCCGTGCCGGTCCCGCATCAGGAAATTGATCAGTCCCTTGGAGCGCTCGGGGTCCTTCTTGAGCTCGTCCAGGGACTGCTCTCCGACGGTGGAGACACGGGCGGCGAACAGCACGTCGGAGTCGGCCGCGCTGTGCTTCACCAGCTCGACGGTCACATCGCTGCGGAGGCTGGGCTTGAGGTCGCCGGAGGGGGTGTCGGTCACGGCTTGCGGGGTCCTTCCATCACTGGCTCGGGCGGCGCCCACTCTACGGCCCGGCACTGACAACGGGGCGTTCGGTGCCGGTCGCGACACTTCTCGCCGAACTTCTGCGAATTCGGTGAAACTGGGCACCTCGTGGGGCATTCGTTCGTCTGTCTTGGTGAGCACGATCCGTTCGAGTCCCAGAGGAGAAGCAGCTCCCATGTTCCGTCGGCGCGAGCCTGTCCCGTTCGCCTTCATCGCCGAGGCCGACAAGTACCGCAGTAATGTCACTCGCCCACCCCGCGAGCGCGTCTCCGTCGGGGAGGTGGCCGGGCGCTGGCTCGTCGGCCTCACCGTGGTCGCCGGGCTCGCGGGATCCCTGCTCTTCGGGCTGCCCGCGCTGTCGCAGGACCAGTCACCTGCACCTACGCAGCAGTCCGATGCCTCCGACGGCCGCTGACTCTCCCCCGCCCGCCAAAAAAGGCGTGGGGTACCCCCATGGGCCCCCGCGGGTGGTGAGCGGGGACCAGGCTCGGTAGCCTCACCAGGCACAGCCCATGCGTGGATTGAGTGAGGATGAGTCGTGCCCCTGCCCTTCCTGACGGCCGACCGCGCTTTTGACGAGGCGGCGGACGATCACGCGCTGCCGTTCGAAGAGAGCGACCGCTGGCGGCGCCCCTACCGGCCCGGGCCGTGGCGGGTCGCCACGGCCGCGCTTGTGCTGCTGCTCGCGTCGTACGTGCTGTTCGCGGCGGTCATCATCGCGGTGGCCGGCAAGCTGGACGCGGGCGCGGTCTGCTTCGGGGTGGCGCTGTTCGTCATCATGTGCGCTCTGCGGCTGCTGCGGGTCGGCGCCTGGGTGAGCGCGTCCGGGCTGCGCCAGGTGCGTTTCTTCACCACGCGTACCGCGGCCTGGGGCCAGGTCAAGGCGGTACGGACGGTCCAGCAGCCGGTGCGCTGGCTCGGGCTGCCGCGCACGGTGCAGGGACAGGCGCTCGTCCTCGTCCGCAGTGACCGGGCGGGCGACGCTCCCCTACCGCTGCTGACCACGCACAACGCGGACTTCCTGGCCCGTCCCGAGGCCTTCGACCGGGCGGCGGACGGCGTCGAGGCCTGGGCCGACGAGTACCGGCAGGGCTGAGCGGCACCGCGAAGGGGCCGGTCCGCTTGCGTGCGGGCCTGCCCCTTCGTCATGGCGTCGTATCGCTCAGGTTCGTCGTAGCGACGTGTCGCTCAGGCCCGGACGGGTTTGCCCTCGCGCAGGGCGATGGCGCGCTGCATCGCCCTGCGGGCTCGCGGGGTGTCGCGGGCGTCGTGGTAGGCGATCGCGAGGCGGAACCAGCTGCGCCAGTCGTCCGGGGCGTCCTCGGTCTCGGCCTTGCGCCGGGTGAAGACCTCGTCGGCACAGTCGCGGTCGATGCGGCCGCCCGGGGTCCGCTTCAACTCGTCCACGGGCAGGCCGCCTTCGGCGTCGAGCTCGGCGGCGAGCCGGTTGGCCTTCCGGACGAACTGCGTGTTCTTCCAGAGGAACCACAGGCCGATCACCGGCAGGATCAGAACCGCCACCCCGAAGGGGACGGTGACAGCCGTGCCGGTCTTGATGAGCATGATCCCGCGGCTGCCGACCAGGACGAAGTAGACGACGAGGACGACGGCCGTGACGGTGTACGTGATCTTTGCGCGCATGGCGGTCAGTTCAGGTCCAGGAAGTGTTCCAGGCCGAAGGTGAGGCCCGGGGTGTCCACGATGCGGCGTACGCCGAGCAGGATGCCCGGCATGAAGCTGCTGTGGTGCAGCGAGTCGTGTCGGACGGTGAGCGTCTCGCCCTCACCGCCGAGCAGTACCTCCTGGTGGGCGAGCAGCCCGCGCAGCCGGACCGCGTGAACGGGGACGCCGTCCACGTTGGCGCCGCGGGCGCCGTCCAGTGCCGTCACCGTGGCGTCGGGCTGCGGGGAGCTGCCCGCGCGCTCCCGAGCCGCGGAGATGAGCTGGGCGGTGCGCGTGGCGGTTCCGCTGGGTGCGTCCACCTTGTTCGGGTGGTGCAGTTCGACGACCTCGACGGACTCGAAGTACGGCGCGGCGATCTCCGCGAACTTCATGGTCAGTACGGCCCCGATGGAGAAGTTGGGCGCGATGAGCACGCCCGTCTGCGGCGACGCTGCCAGCGAGGTGTTCAGCTGCGCGAGGCGCTCGTCGGTCCAGCCCGTCGTACCGACCACGGCGTGGATGCCGTGGCGTACGCAGAAGTCGAGGTTGCCCATGACCGAGGCGGGGGTGGTCAGTTCGACGGCGACCTGAGCGCCGGTCTCCACCAGCGTCTCCAGTTTGTCGCCGCTCCCGAGGGCCGCCACCAGTTCCAGGTCCTCGGCGGCCTCGACGGCTCGTACCGCCTCGGATCCGATACGGCCCTTGGCTCCGAGGACCGCCACGCGCAGCTTGCTCATGTTGTTGGTTCCTTAGTCGAGGACTTACGCGACCGCTTCGTGCAGACGGGACGCCTGCTTGTCCTTGAGCGGGCCGATGACGGAAAGCGAGGGCCGCTGCCCCAGGATCTCGCGGGCCACGTCCCGTACGTCGTCCGGGGTGACCGCGGCTATCCGGGCGAGCATGTCGTCGACCGACATCTGCTCGCCCCAGCACAGCTCGCTCTTGCCGATGCGGTTCATCAGCGCACCGGTGTCCTCCAGGCCGAGTACGGTGGAGCCCTTCAGCTGGCCGACGGCGCGGTCGATCTCGTCGTCGGGCAGACCCTGCCCGGCGACCTGGTCGAGCTCGTCGCGGCAGATCTTCAGTACGTCGTGGACCTGGTTCGGGCGGCAGCCCGCATACACGCCGAAGAGGCCGCAGTCCGCGAAGCCCGAAGTGTACGAGTACACGCTGTAGGCCAGGCCGCGCTTCTCGCGGACCTCCTGGAAGAGGCGGGAGGACATACCGCCGCCGAGCGCGGTGTTCAGGACGCCCAGGGCCCAGCGGCGGTCGTCGGTGCGGGCCAGGCCCGGCAGGCCGAGAACGACGTGGGCCTGCTCGGTCTTGCGGCCGAGCAACTCGACGCGGCCCGCGGTACGGATGGTGCGGGAGCCGTCGCGCGGGGCGACCGGGATGGCGTCCGGCTGCTTCAGGGCGCCGGCCTTCTCGAAGGCGGCACGGACCTGGCGTACGACCTTGTTGTGGTCGACGTTGCCCGCACACGCGACGATGAGATGCGTCGGGTCGTAGTGCTTCTTGTAGAAGCGGCGGATGCGGTCCGCGGTGAGGGCGTTGACCGTGTCGACCGTGCCGAGGACCGGGCGACCGAGGGGGGTGTCGCCGAGCATGGTGTGCGCGAACAGGTCGTGCACACAGTCGCCCGGGTCGTCCTCGGTCATCGCGATCTCTTCGAGGATCGCGCCCCGCTCGACGTTCACGTCCTCCTCGAGGATCAGCGACCCGGTGAGCATGTCGCAGACCACGTCGATGGCGAGGGGGAGATCGGCGTCGAGCACGCGCGCGTAGTAGCAGGTGTACTCCTTCGCCGTGAAGGCGTTCATCTCGCCGCCGACCGCGTCGAGGGCGGCGGAGATGTCCAGGGCGCTTCTGCGGGAGGTGCCCTTGAAGAGCAGGTGTTCCAGGTAGTGCGTGGCACCGTTCAGGGCCGGTGTCTCGTCGCGGGAGCCGACGTGCGCCCAGATGCCGAAGGTGGCCGAGCGCACGGAGGGCAGCGTTTCGGTGACGACGCGCAGACCTCCGGGGAGGGTGGTCTTGCGGACCGTACCGATGCCGCTGTCGCCCTTGATCAACGTTTGGGTACGGGCGACGGCCCGCGCCTCCGAGGAGGAGCGGGCCGTCGCCGTGGAGCTACGAGACGTCACTTGTCGCCCGCAGCGGAGCTGCTGTCGGACGCAGCGTCCTTCTTGTCGTCGTCGCCTTCGCCCTCGATGACCGGGATCAGGGAGAGCTTGCCGCGCGAGTCGATCTCGGCGATCTCGACCTGGACCTTCTGGCCGACCCCGAGAACGTCCTCGACGTTCTCCACGCGCTTGCCGCCGGCGAGCTTGCGGATCTGCGAGATGTGCAGCAGACCGTCCTTGCCCGGGAGCAGCGAGACGAATGCACCGAAGGTGGTCGTCTTGACGACCGTGCCCAGGTAGCGCTCGCCGACCTCCGGCATGGTCGGGTTGGCGATGCCGTTGATCGTGGCACGGGCGGCCTCGGCGGCCGGGCCGTCGGCGGCACCGATGTAGATGGTGCCGTCGTCCTCGATCGTGATGTCGGCGCCGGTGTCCTCCTGGATCTGGTTGATCATCTTGCCCTTGGGGCCGATGACCTCGCCGATCTTGTCCACGGGGATCTTGACGGTGATGATCCGCGGGGCGTTCGGGGACATCTCGTCCGGGGTGTCGATCGCTTCCATCATCACGTCGAGGATGTGGAGGCGGGCGTCACGGGCCTGCTTGAGGGCCGCGGCCAGGACGGAGGCGGGGATGCCGTCCAGCTTGGTGTCGAGCTGGAGCGCGGTCACGAACTCCTTCGTGCCGGCGACCTTGAAGTCCATGTCGCCGAAGGCGTCCTCGGCACCGAGGATGTCCGTCAACGTCACGTAGTGCGTCTCGCCCTCGATCTCCTGGGAGATGAGGCCCATGGCGATACCGGCGACGGGGGCCTTCAGCGGCACACCGGCGTTCAGCAGCGACATGGTGGAGGCGCAGACCGAGCCCATGGACGTCGAGCCGTTGGAGCCGAGGGCCTCGGACACCTGACGGATCGCGTACGGGAACTCCTCGCGCGTCGGCAGCACCGGCACGAGCGCGCGCTCGGCGAGGGCGCCGTGGCCGATCTCGCGGCGCTTGGGAGAGCCGACACGGCCGGTCTCACCGGTGGAGTACGGCGGGAAGTTGTAGTTGTGCATGTAGCGCTTGCGGGTCACCGGGGACAGGGTGTCCAGCTGCTGCTCCATGCGGAGCATGTTGAGGGTGGTGACGCCCAGGATCTGGGTTTCGCCACGCTCGAACAGGGCGGAACCGTGGACCCGCGGGATCGCCTCGACCTCGGCGGCGAGCGTACGGATGTCCGTGACGCCGCGGCCGTCGATGCGCTTCTTCTCCTTGATGACGCGCTCACGGACCAGGGACTTGGTCAGCGAGCGGTACGCTGCGGAGATCTCCTTCTCGCGGCCCTCGAACTGCGGGATCAGCTTCTCGGCGGCGAGCGCCTTGACGCGGTCCAGCTCGGCCTCGCGCTCCTGCTTGCCCGCGATGGTGATGGCCCCCGAGAGCTCGTCCTTGACGGCGGCGGTGAGCGCCTCCAGGACGTCGTCCTGATGGTCGAGGAAGATCGGGAACTCGGCGGTCGGCTTGGCGGCCTTCGCGGCGAGGTCGGCCTGGGCCTTGCAGAGCACCTTGATGAAGGGCTTCGCGGCGTCCAGACCGGCGGCGACGATCTCCTCGGTCGGCGCCTCGGCGCCGCCCTTGACGAGCTGGATGGTCTTTTCGGTGGCCTCGGCCTCGACCATCATGATCGCGACGTCACCGTCCTCCAGGGTGCGGCCCGCGACGACCATGTCGAAGACGGCGTCCTCGAGTTCGGTGTGCGTCGGGAACGCCACCCACTGGCCGTTGATCAGCGCGACGCGGACGCCGCCGATCGGGCCGGAGAAGGGCAGACCGGCCAGCTGCGTGGACGCGGACGCGGCGTTGATCGCCACGACGTCGTACAGGTGGTCGGGGTTGAGTGCCATGATCGTGGCGACGACCTGGATCTCGTTGCGCAGGCCCTTCTTGAAGGACGGGCGCAGCGGGCGGTCGATGAGACGGCAGGTGAGGATCGCGTCCTCGGAGGGCCGACCCTCGCGACGGAAGAAGCTGCCGGGGATCTTGCCGGCGGCGTACATCCGCTCCTCGACGTCCACCGTGAGGGGGAAGAAGTCGAGCTGGTCCTTGGGGTTCTTGGAGGCGGTGGTGGCCGACAGCACCATGGTGTCGTCGTCCAGGTAGGCCACGGCGGATCCGGCGGCCTGGCGGGCCAGGCGGCCCGTCTCGAAACGGATGGTGCGGGTGCCGAAGGAACCGTTGTCGATAACGGCTTCGGCGTAGTGGGTCTCGTTCTCCACCAGCGTCTTCTCCGATACTTTTCGTCTTGCGTCCCGTCCGCCCGTGTGGCGGATGGACGTTGGCGGAGAAGCGCTCCATCTGATGCGGGCCGGTCTTCGATCGAAGCACCCGGGGTTCGCTTTCCCCCGGGGGCCACTACCGAGGACCGGCGGCGGCGAGGTGCGCTTCTCCTCGTTGTGTGTGGTGCGCGTCCGCGCTGTGCGCCGGCGCGGCACCACTTCGTGTCGTACGTCCTGCGTTGTGCTACCACACTACAAAGTGGCGGTGACACTCCGCACGTACAGCAAAGGGAGCGGCCCCCTCTGAGTGGGAACCGCTCCCTTCACGGCGTCTTACCGGGCGCCCGCCGCACCGCGGCGGATGCCCAGGCGCTCGACCAGCGCACGGAAGCGCTGGATGTCCTTCTTGGCCAGGTACTGCAGCAGGCGGCGACGCTGACCGACCAGGATGAGCAGACCACGACGGGAGTGGTGGTCGTGCTTGTGGGTCTTGAGGTGCTCGGTCAGGTCCGAGATCCGGCGCGACAGCATGGCGACCTGGACCTCGGGGGAGCCGGTGTCGCCCTCCTTGGTACCGAACTCGGCCATGATCTGCTTCTTCGTAGCGGCGTCGAGCGACACGCGTACTCCTCGTAGTCTTCTTGGGTGCCACCGAGTGCCCCTGGTCCACTTCTCAGGGGAGCTTCCGTTACTCGGGAGGCGGGGATCCGCCGGGCGCGGCCTCCAGATCCCTGGGTCCCTTGCGGGAGCCTTGGGCGGGTTCCGGGGGTGCGTACACGAACGGCCGTTACATACGGTACCAGCCTGGACGGATGCGCTTGCCCGGGGACCGGACCGATCCGTCAGCTGGTCATCGCGCGCGCTGCGGCATACACGTCGAAAACCGCGAGAGCCAGCGGCACCAGCGTCAGCAGGACGAAGCCCTCGGCGATTTCCGTGAAGCGGCCCCAGAACGGAGTGACTCCGCGGCGCGGGACGATCAGGCCGATGGCGGTGACCAGCGCGGCCGCGGCCGCGATCACCGCGACGAGCCAGAGCGTACGGACCTCGAGGGACGAACGGTCGCCGGTGAGAGCCTCGCGGATGAGCGTCGTCGGCGGGTTCAGGGCCAGCCCCAGGCCGAGCAGAACCAGGGCGCCGAGGCCCGCCGCCAGGGTGGCGGCGACCTGTGCGGTGTAGCGGAAGAGGTGGGCGCGCATCAGCACGGCGACGCCGGTGGCGAAGGTGAGGAGTTGGGCCCACACGTCGTCGGAGAAGCCCAGTACCGCGGCGGCTCCGACGGCCACCAGGGCGCAGCCGCCCACCAGGCCGACCAATAGTTCGTGGCCGCGGCGGGTCTGGGCAGCGATGCGCTCGGCATCCACCGGCTCCTGGTGAGCGGGCTCCGCGGCGTACGCGTTGCGGCCGGCGTGCGGGGGGTCGAAGCCGATGGGCAGGCGGGCGAAGCGCAGGGACATGCCCGGCAGGAAGGCGAGGGCGCCGACGGCGAGCGGAGCACACAAGGCAGCCGTTTCGGTCGCACTGAAGTCCGCGAGGACGGCGACGAACACGGGGAGCAGACCGACGGAGGAAGCGAAGGCGAAGGCGACGAAGGGGCCGTCGGCATGGGGCGACGCGATGGTGAGGACGACGGAGGCGATCAGTACGGCCGCGCAGGCCAGCAGGAAGTGGAGCCTGCCGATGCCCTGCTGATCGGTCGGGGGCAGCAGCCCCGAGCCGGCCACTGCGAGGTTGGGGAGGGCCCCGATGCCCAGGGCGATCGCCGAGGCCCGGTCGTCGTAGATCCGCGCGCGCACCGCGCCGAGGACGAGCAGAAGGAGGCCGGTGATACCGGCGAGGATGCCCGGCAGCCCGTGCATGTCGTGCCGGGGGTCGGCGGTCCATGCCACGAAAGCGAGCAGAGTCGCGAGCACTCCGCCGCCGAGCAGTCCGGCGCCACGGGTCAGGTCTCCGCTCCACAGCGTGCGGTCTCGGGTCACCGCGGCGGCCACTGCTTCTGAGACGTCGTCGAACACGGCGGGCGGCAGCGACTCGGAGAAGGGCCGCAGGCTCAGGATCTCCCCGTCGAGAATCCGCTGGGCGGAGAAGGAGCGAGCGCTGTCGAGGACGGCGCCGTCACGGCGCACGAGGTGGTAGCCGACCGGCCCGCCCTCGGCCGGGCTCTGCCGGGACAGCCGCAGGATCTCCGGGTAGAGGTCGGCGACCGGCACATCGTCGGGCAGAGCCACGTCGATCCGGCTGTCGGGCGCGACGATGGTGACCCTGCAGAACCCGAGGCCCGTGCCGACCCCGGAAGGAGTGCCCGGGCCGGGTCGTCCGGCTCCGGTGGCCGTCGCGGAGGCCGTCATGCTCACCTGCTGCTCCCCCTCAGTGAAGATTCCCATGGTTGCCGAGCATCCGTACTCGATGCCGGTTGGACATCCGTGCTCGATGTTGGTGGTGCGTCCGACGCGTGAAGGTTCTGCGCCTGCTACGGAAACCCCGTCCCGCGGGCCGTCTCCCGGTCGCGGGACAAATGGGCCAGTGCGGCCGCGCGTTGGGCTCATACCCTCCAACTAGCGACACATACGCTGATTTCCTCGGCCAGGTCACGTGTGCTCACGCGCACGTTGGGCACCCTACCGCCCACCGGTGTCAGTGGCTGTCAGTAGGATCGCCAACCGCGATCGGCGTCCGCCTGACACGGGGCGGCGGACGAACACCTCGGTCCGGCAAGGGGATTGGTGCGTAGTGAGCCACATCGTCGTCAAGCGCCCACCGCGGGCGCTGCCGTCCGAAGTGCCCACGGAAGAGGTCGTACTGCAGCCTCCGCCCGAACTGCCGCGCGGGCAGCAGGAGGGCGTCATGATGCAGCTGCTGCCGACACTCGGCATGGGCGGCTCGGTGGTCTTCTTCTTCATGAGCCCGCAGCCGTTCATGCGGATCATGGGCATGGTGATGATCGCCTCGACGGTGGCCATGACGATCGCCATGGTGGTCCGCTTCCGCCGGGGCACCCAGGGACAGCTGGCCGACCTGCGCCGCGACTATCTGCGCTACCTGTCGCAGACCCGACGCTCCGCCATGGACACCGCGAAGGCGCAGCGCGACGCGCAGTACTACCTGCATCCGTCCCCCGAGCAGTTGTGGGCGCTGGTCGCCGAGGGCAGCCGGGTGTGGGAGCGCCGGGCCGGCGACGAGGACTTCGGGCAGGTGCGCATCGGACTCGGCCCACAAGGGCTCGCCACGCCGCTCGTGGCGTCGCAGACCGGTGCGGTGGATCAGCTGGAGCCGCTCACGGCCGGCGCGATGCAGCGCTTCCTCAGCACACACAGCACACTGGACGACCTGCCGATGGCGGTGTCGCTGCGCGCCTTCTACCACGTGACCGTCAGTGGTGAGCCAGGCACGGTGCGCGGTACGGCCCGAGCACTGACCGCTTCACTCGCGTCCCTGCATTCCCCCGAGGACCTGGTGATCGCGGTCGCCGCGGGCCGGGACGCAGCGCCGCGGTGGGAGTGGACCAAGTGGCTGCCGCACTGTCAGATGCCGGGGGCCTCGGACGGCGCCGGCAGCCGCCGTCTGATCACCGGCGACCCGACGGAACTGGAGGCGATGCTCGCTGACCGCCTCCAGGGCCGCCCCCGTTTCCACCCCAGTGGGGCTCCGCTGCCGGAGGAACCGCACATCGTCGTCGTACTCGACGGCCTGTCGCTGCTTCCGACGTCCATGCTTGCCGGCCCCGAGGGACTGCAGGGCGTGACGGTCGTCGAGGTGGTACCCGGTGAGCTGCACGGCGGGCGCGGCGATCTGTCCGTCGTCGTACAGCACCGGTCGCTGCAGTTGGAGTCGGGGCACGGGCTCGTGTACGAGGGCGTACCGGATGTGTTGTCGTACCAGGCGGCGGAAGCGCTGGCCCGTCAGCTGGCTCCCCTGCGCATGGCCACCGGCGGCGACGACGACGAACCGCTGCTCGCCAACCTGGAGTTCACCGATCTGCTGAGTCTCGGCGATGCGGCCTCGGTGGACACGAACCGAACCTGGAGGCCTCGTTCGCAGGCGGAGCGGCTGCGCGTCCCGATCGGCCTCGGTGAGGACGGCCGCCCGGTCATGCTGGACCTCAAGGAGGCGGCGCAGGAAGGCATGGGCCCTCACGGTCTATGCGTCGGAGCCACCGGTTCCGGTAAGTCGGAGCTGCTGCGTACGCTCGTGCTCGGCCTGGCCGTCACCCACTCCTCCGAGACGCTGAACTTCGTCCTCGCGGACTTCAAGGGCGGTGCGACATTCGCCGGCATGGCGCAGATGCCGCACGTGGCGGCCGTGATCACAAACCTGGCGGACGACCTGACCCTGGTCGACCGCATGGGCGACTCCATTCGTGGCGAGCTCAACCGCCGCCAGGAGATGCTGCGCGACGCCGGCAACTACGCGAACATCCACGACTACGAGAAGGCGCGTGCGGCGGGCGCGCCGCTCCAGCCGATCCCGTCGCTGGTACTCGTGATCGACGAGTTCAGCGAACTACTGACCGCCAAGCCGGACTTCATCGAGATGTTCGTGCAGATCGGCCGCATCGGCCGATCCCTGGGTGTGCATCTGCTGCTAGCCTCGCAGCGCCTGGAGGAGGGACGGCTCAGGGGACTGGAGACGTACCTGTCCTATCGGATCGGCCTGCGTACCTTCTCGGCCGCCGAGTCGCGCGCGGCGTTGGGCGTACCGGATGCGTATGAACTGCCGAACGTGCCCGGTTCCGGCTTCCTGAAGTTCGGCACGGACGAGATGGTGCGGTTCAAGGCGGCCTACGTCTCCGGGGTCTACCGCTCCGGTTCGGCGCCGACCGCCGTGGCGGGCGGGCCACTGCCGGTGGACCGCCGTCCGGTGCTGTTCACGGCGGCCAAGGTGCCGGTGCGATACGTCGCGATGCCCCAGCAGCGGCCCGAAACGACGTCGGACACCGATGACGCGCTCGCCGACACGGTGCTCGACGTGATCGTGCGCCGCCTCGAGGGGCAGGGCGCGGCGGCCCACCAGGTGTGGCTGCCGCCGCTGGACAGCCCGCCCTCGCTGGACGCACTCCTGCCGGGGCTTGCCGCGGTTCAGGGGCGCGGGCTCACGCAGCCGGGTTACGAAGGAGCGGGCCGGCTCGTCGTACCGCTCGGCTTGGTCGACAAGCCGTATGAGCAGCGCCGTGACCCGCTGTGGGTCGACTTCTCGGGTGCTGCGGGACATATGCAGGTCATCGGCGGCCCGCAGTCCGGCAAGTCGACCCTGCTGCGCGCACTGATCGCTTCCTTCGCGCTGACGCACACCCCGCACGAAGTGCAGTTCTACGGGCTGGACTTCGGCGGCGGCGGCATGGCGGCGGTCGCCGGACTGCCGCATGTGGGCGGGGTGGCCTCGCGCCTCGACCCCGAGAAGGTGCGGCGCACGGTCGCCGAGGTGTACGGCGTCATGACGCGCCGCGAGGAGTACTTCCGCTCGTCCGGTATCGCCTCGATCGCGGACTTCCGTACGAGGCGGGCGCGCGGCGACATCTCGGTGACCGATCAGCCGTGGGGCGATGTCTTCCTGGTCATCGACGGCTGGGGCAACTTCCGTACGGACTACGAGGCCCTGGAACCCATCGTCGTCGAGATGGCCGCGCGGGGTCTCGGCTACGGCATCCACGTGGTGCTGACCGCGTCAAGGTCGATGGAGGTCCGGGCGAACCTCAAGGACCACCTGATGAACCGCCTGGAGCTGCGGCTCGGCGACACGATGGACTCCGAGTTCGACCGCAAGGTCGCCGCCAACGTGCCCGCCGGAGTGCCCGGCCGCGGCCAGTCGCCGCAGAAGCGGCACTTCATGGCTGCCGTGCCGCGCATCGACGGGCTGACGTCGGATACGGACCTCGCCGACGCGACGGCGGCGCTGGCGACGGAGGCCTCGCGGCACTGGCAGGCACCGGGTGCCCCCGAAGTCCGCCTGCTTCCCAGGGAGTTCCCTGCCGAGCAGCTGCCCCCGGGCGACCGCTTCCCTCAGCGCGGGGTGGCCTTCGCCCTGGACGAGGACAACCTCGAGCCGGTCTTCGTCGACTTCGAGCAGGACCCGTTCTTCCTCGTCTTCGGAGAGAGCGAGTCGGGCAAGTCGAACCTGCTGAAGCTGCTCATCAAGCAGCTTACGCAACGGTACGCCGGCGACGAGTGCAAGCTTTTCGTGGTGGACAACCGGCGCTCGCTGCTCGACGTCACGCCGGCCTCGCACCTGGCGGAGTACATCCCGATGTCCAACGCCATGGACCACCACATGACAGCGCTCGCGGACCTGATGCAGCGCCGTACGCCCACGGCTGACGTCACGGCTCAGCAGCTACGGGACCGGAGTTGGTGGCGGGGACCGACGGTGTACGTGGTCGTGGACGACTACGACCTGGTGTCCACGTCGAGCGGGAACCCGCTGGGGGGCCTCACCGAGATGCTTCCGTTCGCCCGGGATGTGGGCGTGCGGTTCATCATCGCGCGGTCCACGGCCGGGGCCGGGCGGGCTGCGTACGAGCCGTTCATGCAGCGAATGAAGGAACTCGGAGCGCAGGGTGTCGTGCTTGCCGGTGATCCGAGCGAGGGGGACATCCTGGGTGGGCTCCGGCCTCGGCCCATGCCCGCGGGGCGGGGGATCTTCGTCTCGCGGAAGCGGGGGAAGCCGCTGGTGCAGACGGGGCTTGTGCCGGAGGAGATGTACTGATGGTGATGGTCGGGCCGTAGTGGGATGACCGCGTGCTGATGGTCGGCGCCGGGCCGGGAGGGACGTACTGATGGTCGGCGTGGGGCCGGGAGGGACGTACTGATGGTCGGCGTGGGGATCTTCATGATCCTTCTTGCTTTGGCGCTCACCGGCCTCGCGTCGGCCGATCAGAGGGCGCTGTGGTGGCGTTTCAAGGCCCGCCACTTCCGTGATCCCGCGGCCAACGAGCCTTCGGCCTCCGCGTTCAGGCAGCAGCGGGTGGCGGGGTACTGCGCCGCTGTGGTGATGGTGGGGATGGCGGTGTGGACGTTTGTGTTGGCCGCGCAGTCTCCCGGCTGAGGCCCGTGGTTGAACGGTGCCCAGTGGGTACGTTGACGGAACGGTCTCGTCCGAGCGACGGGTTCACGGGGACACGGGGAAAGGGGTCCGCGCGTGGCGTGGGATGAGTGGGAACAGCTGAAGTCGCAGGCGGCGGAGCGGCAGTCAACGCAAATGCAGCTGAATCAGCTGGACCCGGGCGGCGGCGGAGGTTCTACGTCGGAGCCCGGCAAGTACGGCAGCCTCAGGTCCAGTGAGGCCGGTCTGGCGAGCATCGGCACGCACGCGTTCGATTTGTACGACCAGCTGTGGACCAAGGGGCGTGCCGCGGTCCCCAGCAGCGACAAGGCCGCCGGCGACCTTTCGAAGCAGGGCTTCGCGCTGGGCGGCGGACTCCAGCACGTATCGACCCGCTGGGACGAGCAGCTGGCATCCCTGAGGGACGCATGCGCGCACATCTCGAACCACATGACCGTCACCAAGAAGCTGCATGCCGGCGACGAGGACTACATTCGCCGCCAGATGAGCAGCATTGACGCCTTGGACGCCGGCTTCGACGAGCGGGTCGGCGAACCGGGCAAGAAGAACCCGGTGTACGGCGAGCCGAGTGAGAAGAAGGGGAAGAAGGACGACTGATGGATCTCGAAGCTCTCCGATTCGCCAACTTCAAGCTGCTCGACGACGCCATCGAAGACTGGACGACGATGGTCGACAACCTTGAGGACCTGGAAAAGTCCGCCACCAAGGGCCTCAAGAATGCGGCCAACAAGGCGAATTGGGCCGGCGTGAACGCGACCGTCTCCAAGGAGTTCATCGGCAAGACCGCCGAGGAGTTCAAGGACGCCCACACGCAGGCCAAGACCATCCGCGATATCCTCCGGGATACGCGGGGCGAACTGAAGGGCTACCACAAGCAGCTCGACGACGCCATCGAGAGAGGCCGTAAGAAGAACCTCACGGTCATCGGTTACGAGGGCGGGTTCACTGTCACCGCTAGTGTCCTGCCAGAAGGCCGTGCGGAGCTCGACAAGGACAACAAGGGCGACATCACCGCACTCCGCGACGAAATCCAGGGGATTCTGAGTAAGGCATCTGAGAGCGACAACTCGGCCAATACCGTTCTTCGGGCCATCGCCGACCAAAGCGCATTGGGCTTCTCCGACGCCAACTACAGCGACCGGGATTCCGCGGCAGAGGCCATCAAGAAGGCCGACGAGCTGGCCAGGCTTGCGAAGAAGAACCCCGAGAACCTGACGGTCGCAGAGTTCGACCGGCTCAACGCCGGACTCAAGAAGTACGGGGACGAGGCACTGTTCGCCGAGCGGTTCGCCACGGATCTCGGACCGAGGAAGACGTTGGAGTTCTGGACGGGCATCGCCGACCCGCGCAGCAACTACGAATTTTCGCGTGATCGTCTCGACCAGTATGACGACCTCCAGCGGAACCTGAGCCTCACCCTGGCCAGCGCCTCACAAAGCGACTCCGCCGCGATGACAGACTGGAAACGCGACGTGATCAACCTCGGCGAGACCCGCATCGGCAGCAACGGCAGCGGGCCCATGGGCTTCCAGGTCATGAGCAACCTCATGCGCGCCGGCGACTACGACGACCACTTCATGAACGAGTACGGCACCCGGCTCATGGAGGCTGAACGGAAGCTCACGGGCAACGGTGAACACCCGAACCGTGCCTGGCAATTCAGCGGAGCCGGTGGCATTCTGCAGCGCCTCAACCGCATCGGCGAGGACAGCGGGGTCGACCCGCTGACAGGTTTCCTGAAGGGGCTCTCCAACAGTCCGGACGCCTCAACGGACTTCTTCAACCAGGAGTTCGTCTCGAAGGACGACCCGGACAATCCCTTCGAGCGGGACACGGATGACGACGGCAAGAACGGGAAGGTCTCGCTGTCCAACTTCCAGTACCTCTTTGAGGAACGGGACTGGCCTCAGGAGATTGACTCCCACGGGGACGATCTCTACACGGGGCAGAACAATCTGGCACTGGCGCTGGAGGCTGCTACTACGGGGCATCCGGCGGGTGAGCTACCGACGGTGGACACGCCGGCGCACAACGAGCAGCAGGCCAAGCTCATGGCGAGTGTCGTCGAATCCATCAGCGAAAACCCCGGACGCCTCACGGACAACAGCTACATGTCTGACAGTGTCGGACAGATGGCGTCTGAGTACCTCCCGGACATCAACCGCGCCACGACCGACGTCAAACCGGATGCGGAGGACCCGGATTGGCAGCAGATTGAGAAGCTCTTCCCCGTCGCCGGTGCGTCGGCGCAGATGGACCACACTGACGTGTCTCGCTTCCTGATCTCCGTCGGGCAGAACCCCGAGGGCTACTCCGCCGTCGAGGTCGGCCAGAAAGCCTACATGGCGAATCTCATGGACTACCACCTCAATCCGGAACTACGCGAGGATCAGCGGTACGGGCAGAGCACGGAGAACACCATCACGGAGATCTCCCGGCGGTCGGCGGAGGTCGGGGGTTCCCTCGCCATCGGGCGTCAGGAGGCCGTGCTGGGTCCCGCGAAAGAAGACGACGAGGCCTATAACCACGCCGTCTCACAGTGGCAGAACGTCGCGAGCGGGGTCGTCGGCACTGGTATCGGAGTGGGGACGAGTTTCATCGCGTCGCCGGCAGGGGGTGCCGCGGTCGGTGGCGCCGCTGGCACCCTCAGTAGCGTCGTACTCGGAGAACTGTTCCAGAATGTCGAGGGCAGTGACCTGGAAGAGAACGGGCTCACCTCCGGTCAGCTCTGGGAGGACAGTCGCCAGCGGAACATCAACTTGGCTCAGCGGGCCGCCACCGAGGCAGCCAAGGCGCACGACTCCCGGTATGCGGGCGAGGTGGGCGAGTGGGCACGTTATGGCACCAATGACGGCTTCAATGATGCCTCCACAAATGGGCGCCACATGGCCGACGACCTAAAAACCGAAATCCCCTAACGAGGAATCGAAACGATGTCACGCATCCGCCCCCACTCCGCCGTGGCCCGCATGGGCGGCCTCCTGACCGTCGGTTTGGCCCTGACCGCCTGCTCCTCGGGAACATCGCAGGAGCAGCAGGAGTACACAGTTCCGGGCAAATTCTGCGGCACTGCCGTCAACCGCGATGAGCTCGCAGCGTTCCTCCCGTCGGGAAAGAAGCTCACCACGCGGGAGAAGTACCTTGACGACAGGAAGTTGACCGAGCGGTGCGACGTCCTGGTGGACGGCAAGCTCGTCTTCCGAACTTCGCGCGAGTGGTGGCCCAAGAATGAGCCGACGGGTTGGTTCGCCAAAGGCAAGACGCGGAACGATTTGGGTCACGAAGCTGACGACGGCAAGTACCTGTACTCGGACTATGAGGCCTTCGGGAAGGCGGAGAACTGCCAGCGCACCACAGACGCTTACGAGTACGCGATGTTCACCGGCGTTCAGGCATACAACTCGGAGCGCCGGGACGTCAATGCCATGAAGGTCCTCATCATCCACTTCACCGAAGCCGTGGAGCAATCGAGCGATTGCGACTGAGGGCGCGCGGACGTGGCCCCCAGACATCGCGCGGGGCCATTCCTCGTGTTCGCAGGTCTCGACCGGACCCGCTGAACGCGGACGGGACCGGGCGTGGGCGACCGCCGCATGCTCCGACGACGCCCCTCGGGCGATCTTCCGTATCAGCGCCACGGAGTACGCGTATCCGCGGAAAAGCTTCCTCCTCACGTTCTTGCACGCGTTCGCCGAGCGTTCGGTGAAGCAGCACGGCTGCACGGACCTGAAGCTGCAGGACAATCGCCATGCCCGTCCCCGCACCTCCTGATGAGCTATCACTCCCAGGCCGACGTTCGGCTGCGCAAGGACATAGTGTGATGCTTCGCTCCGGGGCAATTCAAGGGACAGGAAAAAAGGCCCCATGCCACTCAGGGAGGTGGCTCTTACGGGGGTGGACTTCCTTGCACGTGATCGGGGCATTGCTCAGCGTCACCCCTTCGGGCCAAGTAAAGTGACCACACAGTTGGTTCGCACGTCAGGAAGGAGCCGCCGCACCATGGCCGAGGCACAGAACCGGGGCGTCGAGGCGCAGGACGAGGACGTCAAGGCGCGCAAGGAGCGGGAGAAGAACGAGCTCTACGCCCTCGACATCTCCGGAGTCGAGTGGCAGAGCGCGCCGGGTACCGAGGAGCACGAGGAGCGCGTCGAGATCGCGTACCTGCCGGGCGGTGCCGTGGCTATGCGGTCATCCCTCGACCCGGAAACCGTTCTGCGGTACACCGAGGCAGAGTGGCGGGCGTTCGTGCTCGGGGCACGGGACGGGGAGTTCGACCTGGAGCCCGCGCCGCACAACGGCGGCGTGCCGGCGGATTCGGCCGAGTAAGGGAGCGAACACGCCAGCGAGTGGTGACTGTTTAGGACCGCTCGTGAGCTGCAGCGATGCGGTCCTAAACAGTCACGCTCACGGAGCTGGGGAAGAACTTCCACTACATCCAGACCGAGTGCGGTCTCGTCAGCTCGTCCCTGACCGCGTTCTCGTACGAGATGGAAGCGGCCAAGAAGAAACTCGACGAGGCCCTGGCGGACGCGGAGGCCGGGGGCCTCACCGTGAACGCCGACGGCTCGGTCAGCTATCCGCCCGGCGGGGAGCAGGACAAGGACGGCAAGATCCCGGAGGCCGCCAGGCCACCGGCCTGACGGATGACACCGCCTCCGCCGTCGGCCGCCAGGCGGCCAACTTCAACGCCAACCCTAAGGCCCGCCTCGCCCAGGACTGCGCGGACAGGATCGCAACGGCCCTCAAGGAAGCGACTGAGGTCGACACGAAGTGGGCCCCGAAGCTGCGGGCGCTGAAGGCGGACGACGATCTGACCGTCAGCGACCGGGACTGGGCCGACGTCTCGTCGGACAGCAAAGGTGTGGAGGCGGCGGGCAAGGAGTACCTCGCCTCGCTGCCGCAGCCGCCCGAGATGGGCGACCCGAAAGCCAACGCGGAGTGGTGGAAGGGCCTTGACGCCGACGAGAAGGCGGCGTGGATCTCCATGCGGCCGGACTCCGTGGGCAACCTTGACGGGCTGCCGTCCACGGTCCGGGACGAGGCGAACCGGATGGTGCTCGCCGAGGCCCGAGGTGCCGCGCAGGTCGAATACGACACGTGGCTCAAGAAGCATCCGGAGCCCACGCGACAGACGGATTACATCAACCCCATGACCGGCACCATCATGAAGGGCGTGAAGGTCGACAGCGCGGTGTGGAAGGAATGGGAAAAAGCACGTAAGAGCGCCCACAAATCCATCGACGGCATGGACGCGATCCAGAACCGCTTCGACCAGACCGGCACGAAAGGACTGCCCGAGGCGTATCTGCTGGGCTTCAACACCGAGGGCGACGGCCGCGCGATCCTCGCCAACGGAAACCCGGACACCGCGGATCACCAGGCGGTCTACGTGCCGGGGACGACAGCGGAGCTCGGATCGATCGAGGGCGACATCAACCGCTCGGTCAATGTGTGGAAAAAGGCCGACGACGAAGCCTCTGGTGAGTCTGTCTCCACCATCACCTGGCTCGGATACGACGCGCCTGATTCCGTCGCCAAGGACGCCCCGTTCGAGCACTACGCGTACGACGGCGCACCGGCGCTCAACCGGTTCCTGGACGGCGTGGAAGCCTCACACACCGGTGATGCGGCACCGCACCGGACCGTGATCGGCCATTCGTACGGGACGACCCTGGTCGGCGCAGCGGCCGAGACAGGGGACCTCAACGCCGATGACGTCATCTTCGCGGGCAGCCCCGGTGTCAAGGTGTCGGGTGCCGATGAGATGGATGTCCCCAAGGGGCATGTGTGGAACGCGGAAGCCGAAGGGGACATAGTCCCGGATCTCGGCCGCTACGGGCACGGCGGGGACGGCTTCAGAATTCCCAGCGACGAGCAATTCGGCGCCAACCAGATGACCACGGACACCGAAGGCCACAGCGGCTACTGGGATGAGGGTTCGACAAGTCTGGAGAATCAGGCCCTGGTGGTAGCGGGGAAGGGGGAGGAGGTGGTTTTGAAGCCGCCGCCCAACCCATTGACGAGTGAAGAAGTAATGCGTTCGAAGTAGGAGAGCTCAGACGTGAACACCAGAACGCGTGCCTCCGTGCTCGCCGTACCCCTTGCACTCACTGTCCTGACAGGATGTGGCATGACTGACGACAAGAGCGACGGCGTCCCATTCTCCGGCACGAGCACCTCGCTCGACGCCGCCGACACGATGGAAAAGGTCTCCAGCGAGATCTACGATCTGCTGGGCGTGAAGGGAAAGGCGTCAGAAAGCCTTCCGGGAGTAATGGACTGCTCAGGCAAGGACACAAAGAAATACTTCCGCATCTTCCATCCGTGGTCCTTCATGCCCGCTTCGGCGAGCGACCTCGACAAGGCGATGGAGCGACTCAAGGGAGAACTACCCAAGCGCGGATGGGTGATCGTCGAATACGGACCGAATACCAGCAAGAACAAAAGCATTACCCTGATCGCCGACAACGACCAGAAGAAAGTCAGCGTCAAGGTCACCAATATGGCGAAGAGCGACCCGCCGACGCTGAGCCTGACCCTGGTGTCCGGTTGCTACAAGGTCCCGGACGGCAAAAAGGTCGAACGCTTCTGAGAGGCCGTACGTCGTAGCGACCGTCAGCCTCGAACTTGGTGACGGCTCATCAGTTCAACTGGTGGGCCGTTCTGGCTTGTCGGGGTGATCGTGGGCAGGGTGCCGGACCGGCTGTCGCGTCGGGGTGGGCGCCGGTTTCCACGGTTCCGGTGGGTGGTTCTCCTGCTCGGTGGGGCGCTTGACGCCGATGGGTAGGGTTCGGGAGAGCGTAGAGCCGGTGGAACGCGTCTGTGATGAGGAGCGCGTCGAGATCGCGTACCTGCCGGGCGGTGCCGTGGCTATGCGGTCATCCCTCGACCCGGAAACCGTGCTGCGTTACACCGAGGCAGAGTGGCGGGCGTTCGTGCTCGGGGCGCGGGACGGAGAGTTCGACCTGGAGCCCGCGCCGCACAACGGCGGCGTGCCGGCGGACCCATCGGAGTAGGCGGAGCAAAAGGAGCGAGCGTGTCGGCAGGTGACCGGCACTCTATGCGGCCCCTGTTGAGCCGCTCGGCTCTGTCACCTTGCTCCCCTCTCCCATGCATACACGGAAGCACTCCCGGGTCCGTGATGACCGGCGCCGCTCGCGATGTTCCAAGCGACAGGGAGCGCGCCCGCGGACGCACATACCGCCTCAGCCGCCCGGCGCGCCCCACAGAACACCCCCACTTCACGTCAAGCGCCGCGTCTCCCCGGCACGAGAGCGAAGGTGCACCAGACCTGCTTCTCGTCGAAGCCCATGCGATGCCATCCCCATCGGCGCGAGAGGGCCGCGACCAGATGCAGGCCACGGCCGCCCTCGTTGAACGAATCGGAACTTCCCGCCAGTTCGGGCGCCTGGTCCGGCGCCTGGTCGATCACCATCACCCGCAGCACGGGTGGTGCGAACCGCCGTGATGCTCCCAGACTCAGCTCCAGTCCCGCGAGCCCGCCGCCATGCCGTACGGCGTTGGTACACAGCT
>CBFGQM010000030.1:0-25026 GCA_965650905.1 uncultured Streptomyces sp.
GCTGCTGCGAAGGACTCCGGCGGTGGACGAACCAGGGGATGCGGTGCCCCCGACCGACCACCCGACCGACCACCCGACAGAGAAGAAGGGGCTCTGACATGCCTCCCGTCTTTGCCCACGGACGACTGCGGCTCTACCTGCTGAAGCTGCTGGACGAAGCCCCGCGCCACGGCTACGAGGTGATCCGGCTCCTGGAGGAGCGCTTCCAGGGACTGTACGCACCGTCGGCCGGCACCGTGTACCCCCGGCTGGCCAAACTTGAGGCCGAGGGCCTGGTAACCCACACGACCGAGGGCGGCCGCAAGGTGTACGCGATCACGGACGCGGGCCGGGCCGAACTCGCCAACCGCAGCAGTGAGCTGGCCGACCTGGAGCTGGAGATCCGCGAGTCGGTCGCGGAGCTCGCCGCCGAGATCCGGGCCGATGTACGGGGTGCGGCGGGTGACCTGCGCCGTGAGATGCGGGCTGCGGCGACCGAGGCACGCCGGCGCCCCACTGGGAACGGCGCCAAGGGGTGGCAGGGGGAACCCGAGGGCTCCCGGGCGGACTCCGCCGAGCAGGGGGAAAAGGAGGCGTGGCGCGCCGCGAAGGAGGAGATGCGTCGCGTCAAGCAGGAGTGGAAGGAGCAGGCCCGGCGCGCGAAGGGCGAGAGCCGGCGAGCCCGCGAGGAGGCCCAGCGCGCGCGCCGCCAGGCCAAGGAGGCGCAGGAGAGGGCGCTGGCCCAGGCCCAGGAGGAGTTCCAGCGCGTCGCCAAGCGCGTCCAGGAACAGGTGCAGGACCACTTCGCGCGCGGCGACTGGCCGACGGGCGTACGTGAAGGCCTCACCGAACTCGCCAAGGAATTCGGGGAGTACGGCAAGGACTACGGCAAGAACTTCGGCAAGGGGCCCGGGAAGGACTTCGGCTTCGGCAGGCCGGAGACACCGCAGACTCCGGAGCCCGACTACACGGTCACACCGGAGGACTTCCCCGCCGAGTACGAGCCCGCCTGGGCGCACGACGAATCGACGGGCAACCCCGCCCGCGACCTCGACCGCCTCTTGGACCGTTTCCGCGACGACATCCGCGACGCGGCCCGCGACCACGGGGTGACGGAGGATCAACTGCGCGATGCCCGCCGCCACTTGTCGAAGGTGGCGGCGCACATAGGGTCGGCACTACGGGCCCCCGAGTCCTGAGTGGGGAGCCCTTGCGGGGTGCGGCGTCGCAACCCCGGGCACCACAACTGGGACTGACCGGCGGTGCCGGGCTGCGGGAATCGGTGTGAGGCAGACACGTCAGGAGGTCGTGAGCACGATCTTCCCGAACTGCTCGCCCGACTCCATCCGTTCGAAGCCCTCTCGGGCGCGATCGAGCGGAAGAACCTCGTCGATGACGGGGCGTACATCGGTGGCGGCGCAGAAGGACAGCAGGTCCTCCAGCTCGTCCTTCGTGCCCATGGTGGAGCCGACGATCTTGAGTTCCAGGAAGAAGACGCGGGTCAGTTCGGCATGTGAGGGGCGGTCGCCGCTCGTGGCGCCCGAGATAACCAGGGTGCCGCCGGGTTTCAAGGACTTGACCGAATGGGACCAGGTGGCGGCGCCGACCGTCTCGATGACCGCGTCCACGCGCTGCGGCAGCCGGGCGCCGGACTCCACCGCCTCCACGGCGCCCAGGTCCATGGCCCGCTTGCGCTTCGCCTCGTCACGGCTGGTGGCAAAGACCCGGAGCCCCGCGGCCTTCCCCAGCACAATCGCCGCGGTGGCCACACCGCCTCCGGCACCCTGGACGAGGATCGAGTCACCCGGGCGTACACCCGCGTTGGTGAAGATCATGCGGTACGCGGTCAGCCAGGCGGTGGGCAGACAGGCGGCCTCCTCGAAGGAGAGCTCCCTGGGCTTCGGAAGCACGTTCCAGACGGGTACGGAGACCTGCTCCGCGAACGTGCCCTGGTACCGCTCGGTCAGGATGGAACGCGGCTCCTTCGGTCCGACGCCGTGTCCCGTCTGCCCGATCACGGAGTGCAGAACGACCTCATTGCCGTCTTCGTCGACACCGGCGGCGTCGCACCCCAGAACCATCGGCAACCTGTCCTCCGCGAGGCCAACGCCGCGCAGCGACCACAGGTCATGGTGGTTGAGGGAGGCAGCCTTGACCTTCACGGTCGTCCAGCCGGGCCGTGCCTCGGGAGCGGGCCGCTCGCCCAACTCCAGGCCGTCCAACGGCTGATCACGGTCAATACGAGCAGCGTAAGCAGCAAACATGCCCCGACCCTAGGCTCCGCCCCGCCCTCATGGAACCATGCCCTCCTGTGACACGCGTCGCCCGTCACCGTCTCACCCAAGGGCGTGTGGGTGGGTCGGGGCCGTGTGCCGGTACGTCCGCCTGTCGCCGCGGGGGCGTTCGTCCCGTGGCTGGTACGAGGTGAACGCTTCCTGGCCGGAGCTGAGCGACGAGCGATGACGTACCGGCCCACGGCCCCTGCCGTGGACAGACGACTGCGGCTGCGTAGGGGTACGCGGGGCGGGATCACGCCCAAGGGGCGCGCAGCTGTGACATGTGCGGCTCCGCCGCGTGGGCGCGACCAGCCGCGGACGGCCCGCAGCCCAAGTGCGACCGGCGTCCGGGGGCGAAGCCCTCGGTTACGGAAAGGGGCGGGGTTGGGGCCCCGCCCACAGCCAACGGACGGGACCCGAGACGGAACCAGGCGATCAGCGTCGAGCCACACCCTCGGCCCGAGCCGCGGCAGCCACCGCCGCGGTGACCGCCGGAGCGACCCGCTCGTCGAATGGCGACGGAATCACGTAGTCCGGAGCAAGGTCGTCACCCACCACCGCGGCCAACGCGTCCGCTGCCGCGATCTTCATCCCCTCGGTGATCCGAGAGGCCCGCACCTGCAGCGCCCCGGCGAAGATGCCGGGGAACGCCAGCACGTTGTTGATCTGGTTCGGGTAGTCGGAGCGCCCGGTGGCGACGACGGCCGCGTACTTGTGCGCGATGTCGGGCTGCACCTCGGGGTTCGGGTTGGCCATGGCGAACACGAACGCCCCGTCCGCCATGGAGGCGACGGCCGACTCCGGGACCGTACCGCCGGAGACACCGATGAACACGTCGGCGCCCGCCAGCGCGGACTCCAGCGACCCCGACAGCCCCGCCTTGTTGGTCAGAGCGGCGAGTTCCCGCTTGACCGGCGTCAGGTCGGCCCGGTCCGCGGACACGACACCCTTGCGGTCCGCGACAGCGACATCCCCGATCCCCGCCTCCAGCAGGAACTTGGCGATGGCGACCCCGGCCGCCCCCGCACCCGAGATCACCGCACGCAGGTCACCCAGCGTCCGCCCGGTCAGCCGAGCCGCGTTCCGCAGGGCCGCCAGCGTGACGACAGCGGTCCCGTGCTGGTCGTCGTGGAAGACGGGAATGTCCAGACGCTCCTGCAACCGCCGCTCGATCTCGAAGCACCGAGGCGCCGAGATGTCCTCGAGGTTGATCCCGCCGAACGACGGCGCGAGCCGCACCACGGTCTCGATGATCTCGTCGGCGTCCGTGCAGCCCAGCGCGATCGGCACGGCGTCGACCCCGCCGAACTGCTTGAACAGGATCGCCTTGCCCTCCATGACCGGAAGGGATGCCTCGGGGCCGATGTCTCCCAGCCCCAGCACCGCCGTGCCGTCCGTCACGACGGCGACGACCGACGACTTCCACGTGTAGTCGTAGACCAGCTCCGGCTGCTCGGCGATGGCGCTGCACACCTTCGCGACGCCGGGCGTGTACGCGAGGGACAGGTCGTCCTTGTCACGGACGGGCACGGTGGCCCGCACGGCCATCTTCCCGCCACGGTGCAGTGCGAACGCCGGGTCGAAGGCATGCGACTCGACGGACTCGTCGGAGCCGACGGAATCGGCCGGATCCGCGTCGCCTTCATGGCCCGTACTGCTGTCGCTGCGAGGATTGACGATCTCCGCTGCCACTTTGGTTTACCCCTTAAGTCTTAAACGGTTGAGGGTGTGTATGTCGCTGATTGACTGTTACGTATGGGTACGTACGGGCACATACGCGACGGGCGCGCCGCACGCGCGCCCTGAGCCCCGGATAAGGGGTGTAAGGAACCTTCTTACCGGACGGACGGCATCGCCGACGAGCCCATCACGCGAACGTCACATGCCGATGACGCGACTTATGGCCGAATACTTGGACAAGTCTTGACAAACCAGCAGGGCTCCACACATGCACAGAAGCGACCGCTCGCATCGTGAGATACGCCGAAGATCTTCCGGCTACAAGGATGATATCCGGCACAAGATCCGGTCTGATGTACCGCACTAGCACGGTTCGGGGGTCTCCCATTGTCCGATTTTGACATGGCGGGCACCTGAAAGGTCTGGTCCGGATGGCAACATGCCGTCATCACACAAGCGTCATCACACAACGTGTGACCTTCGATGGCGTGTGTTTCGCGCCGACCCATCGGCAACTCCGCCCATCCGCCGGAGGAACCCACCATGGCCGCACGCTCCACCCGTCGTACGACCGCCGCGCACACCCGGACAGCCGCGGTCGGTGCGATCGCGGTCGCCGGCACCCTGCCGCTCACCGGCTGCGGTGAGCAGACCCAGGACAACGGCTCGAAGACCGCGAAGACGAGCGCGGCCCCGGCGGCCGACCAGCTCCCCATGTGAACTCGTCGATCATGTGGTCCGCGTTCATGAACACAGAGTCGTACGGCAGCTTCGCCGGCCAGTCGGGGTTGAGGTCGGCCGTGACGAACATGACCCGGTTGTCGTCCGCGAAGGCGCCCTCCGCGACGGTGAGGAGCGCGGGGTCGAGGTCCACTCCGGTGCTCACGGCCCCGGGAACCCTTCGAGGAGCCGGGCCGTGATACTTCCCGTACCGCACGTGAGTCGAGTACGCGCGGTGCGGGGCACCACCAGGGCATCGACCATGTCGAGCATGACCCGGAAGCGCTCCTCGCGGTCGGGAGGTACGACTCCTGGTGCCGATCCCGGCTCACCTGCCAGGCACACGCCAGTCGGCTCCGGCGACGGTGGTCTGGGCCCTCTCCCTCCACTGCGTAATACCCTGAACGGATAGCCGGCCATTACGCGGCCCTTACGGCTGGCTTCCACGACCACAGAGCGCCCTCGTAAGGATTACAAGTTGGAACTGGCCCATTACTCGGACTGCGCAGTCCGTCTCGTCAACAGCGAGGAACCGGCCCGGGGCAAGGACTCGCTCACCTCGGTCGAGGCCGTCCGCGACCTCTTCGGTGTCAGCGCCTCGGCGGCCCGGCGCGCCACGCACGCTGACGTGACGCGCTTCCGATCCGTACGGGCCCGTCTGCGCGCCGTGTTCGAGGCGGCGGACACGGGCGACGAGACGCTCGCCGTAGACCTGCTGAACTCACTCCTCCTGGAATTCCCGGTGAGCCCGCAGATCTCCGGCCATGACTTCCGGGACGACGACGGCCGCCCCTTGTGGCACATGCACCTCGCGGACCACCCGTCCAACGCGACCGCCGGCTACGCGGCCATCGCGGCGATGGGCCTGGCCTTCCACCTCACCGAGTACGGCGTGGACCGCCTGGGCCTGTGCCAGGCCGCGCCGTGCCGCAACGCCTATCTCGACACCTCGACGAACCGCTCCCGGCGCTACTGCTCGGACCGCTGCGCGACCCGCGCCAACGTCGCCGCCTACCGCGCCCGCAAGCGCCTGGAGGCCGACCGGCCGGCGAACACCGGCCGCGCGGCCGAGAGTGCCCAGCGTGCGACCGCGAACGGCGAACGCTGACCGTCCGGGAACGGCCGGTACCGCAGCCACACCTTCCCGAGGACGAGATCCTCGGGCACGGTCCCGTAGTCCGTACTGTCCCCGCCGGCGTACGCATTGTCACCGAGCACCCACCAGCCGCCCCTGCGCAGCTCCACTGCGCGCTTGACGACCAGCAGGTCCTGCTGGAACGGATGACGCAGCACGACCACGTCACCGTGCCGTATACGCGCCCCGTACTGCACCACGACCAAGTCCCCGTGACACAGCGTGGGGACCATGGACGGTCCGGTCACTTCGGCCACCCCGAAGGGCAAGACAGCCCTCCCCCACTCGTTCTCCTGCGACAGCTCCTGCATCACCGGCACCTCCCCGGTCTGGTCCTCCACCAGTCCCAGTCTCACCCTGGACTTTTGTCCGGGGCCCATGGGGGCACTCGCGAAAACTCGTCCCTCACGGAGTAATGTCCCACCTGAGAAGACGATCACGAGGAAGGACAGCTCAATGCTCTCCCGCCTGTTTGCCCCCAAGGTCAAGGTCAGCGCCCACTGTGACCTGCCCTGCGGCGTGTACGACCCTGCCCAGGCCCGCATCGAGGCGGAGTCGGTGAAGGCCATCCAGGAAAAGATGGCCGGCAACGACGACCCGCACTTCCAGGCCCGGGCGACGACCATCAAGGAGCAGCGCGCCGAGCTCGCCAAGCACCACGTGTCGGTCCTGTGGAGCGACTACTTCAAGCCCCCGCACTTCGAGAAGTACCCGGAGCTGCACCAGTTGGTCAACGACACCCTCAAGGCCCTCTCCGCCGCCAAGAGTTCCACGGACCCGGCGACCGGCCAGAAGGCGCTTGACTACATCGCGCAGGTCGACAAGATCTTCTGGGAGACGAAGAAGGCCTGATCTTCGATCATGTCGTCTGACCTGCGATTTCCTTGGTTGCAGTGTCTCCCGGTCCGCACCCGGCCACAGGGCGCCGCCCACGGCGTCCATGACGGTCCGGGTGCGGTCTTCTTCACCCGGCCACAGATGGGCGTAGATCCGCAGCGTGATGACGGCGGACGCGTGGCCGAGGACCAGCTGGACCTGCTTGGCGCTCGTTCCGCCGGCGATGAGGGCGGGGCGGCGAAGAAGTGACGCGGGCTCACCCTGTGCGGCAGCCCGACGGGTTTGCGGCCCCTCGCGGTCGGCTGCCTCTCTCCGCCTGCTTGGCCCAGTGGCACAACACCCTTCAGACGCGCAGGCGCTTGGCGAGCCGGCGGGCCCGTTCCTTGCCGCGCGCGACGAAGGCGGCCAGGTACACCACCGCGATCCACGGGCGGAGGTTGAGGTACTGCCCCTGCGTGATGATGCTCAACGTCACGACGCAGGGCAGGGCGAGAACGGCCAGGGGGAGGTTGAGGCCCGTCCAGAATCTCAGCTCTTTGCGGTCGTCGTTCCGGTAGAAGAACAGGAACCCCACGAACGAACTGACGAAGATCACTCCGGTGGCGAGGTCGACGGATCCCCCGAGGGGATCGGGGTCGGACCCTTTGGGCAGCTCGGTGTTCCTGAAGGGGTTGATGTCCAGCAGGGCGACGCCGTTGGAGAGAAGCGAGTAGCCGATGACCGGAGCAGACACCAGGGTCAGCCACCCGCCGAGGGGGTGTTCCGGTCCGGTGATGAGGAGCAACCCGACACTGAAGACCACCAGGGCCCAGGTCAGGTACCAGTAGTAGTTGTAGGAGTACGACCAGGCCCATGTACCCCACACGGCGTAGCAGAGCAGCAGAACGCCTGCACACAGCCATGTCTTCCGCGCGTGTTCGGTGCCGCCGAGGGTGTCCATCAGGTGCTCGGCCGCCCAGTGCCCCATACACTTCGGCGCCCCCTGCGCCCTCCGTGTGGCGGGGCGCCCGCACGGCGACTCGCGCTCCACATCCTTCAGCTTGGTGTACGAGCAGGTGAAGCCGAGGCCGCTCACCCCCGTACCTCATACGTAGTGCCGGACGGCAGCTGCGCCTCCCGGGCAGCCACCACTCGCTCGTGCAGCCACTCGATGGCCGCGCGGCGGCTGGACTGCCAGACCTTCCACCAGGGGCCTTCGGTGAGCGGGACCGCGAACCATTTCTTGAGCTCGGCGGTGGAGACGCTGTGCTTCATCACCTCGTCGAGCACCCTGCGGCGACGGCGCAGCAACAGCATGCCGATGCTGTTGCCGATCAGGGCCAGCGCGGCGGCGGAGAGCAGCGAGACGGCGATCCACTCGGGCAGGAATCCTGCCTCGTCCTTGTCGGGTGACGGGGCGGACGCGTGCAGCAGGACGCTGGTGAGGGCGGTCGCCAACAGGGCGAGCCACGCGGTCAGCGCGATCCCGGCCCGGCGGCGCAGCCGGCGCAGCCGGTTCTTCTCTGACTCCGCCCAACCCGGGTTGGTGGTCAGCCACAGCGCCCACTTGCTGAACCGGTCCCATTCGCTCGGCAGCAGGTCGCGGTGGAGGCCCTCGCATCCGTTCCGGTCGGAGGCCACGAGGATGCCGTGCCACGTCTGGCTCAGCTCGTCGTAGCCCAGTTCGAAGTTGGGGCGGCCCTCTTCCCAGTCCTGGAAGAGCTTCCGGTCGAAGGGCACCCAGTGGAAGCTCATGCCGGGCGCGCCGAAACCGGGGTGTCCCCAGTGCTGGGTCAGGGCGTCCAGACTCGGCACCCGGTTGACGACGGTCTCGACGCGGAGCCGGTTGAAATCCTCCACGATCTGCGTGCAGTTGCTCAGGATCGTCTCCCGCTGCTCCTTGGCCCCGGCTCGGGCAGCGGCGACGATGAACGGGTGGTGGGCGGCGGTGAGCGAGTTGATCGCGAGCGGGTCGAACTGCGCGCCGCAGTCGATGACCACGCAGCTGGCGCCCTGACGGATGCCCCGGTCGAACGCCGAGTCGAGGATCTGCCGACAGGCGACGTTGGAGCGGCGGTCCTTGATCTCGGCCACCAGGTCGAAGACGAAGAGCTTGTCGCTGGCCCGGGCCGCGGGCAGCAGCATGATCTTCCCGCAGTCGAACCGCTTCAGATAGTCCGGGGTGACATCGAGCAGCCCGTCGTGCAGCTGCCGCGACGGGGTACGGGTCGTGGACCGGGAGTGGGCCGCCACATGGTCCGCGAAGGTGCGGATCCGCCCGACATCGCGGTTGGCCCGCTGACACCACTCGCTGGTGCCGCCGAAGTGGCCGATGTCGGCGTCGAGATAGAGCACGTTGTTGCCGGACTCGGCCAGCAGCTCGGCCGTCATCATCGCGAGAGTGGTCTTGCCCACGCCGCCGGAGGTCCCCACGAAGGCCCAGCTGGGCATGGGTGGCTGATACGGGGAGGGCGGCGGCAGCGGGATGCTCCAGTCGGTGCCCTGGGCGGCGTGGTGCAAGGACGGGGTCTGGCTGCCCCGGGTGTCCCGCCGCACCACGTCCCGGATGTCGGACATCAGGGAGCTGACCCGGGCGACGCCGGCTCCGCCGTCGATTCCGCGGTCCAGTACGGAGAGCAGTGCGCGGGTGAAATTGCCGTGCCCGTGCTGGGGGTTCTCGCGGGCCACCTCGTCCGGGCCGCAGGCCGATACCACGATCCGGCCGTGCCCCTCCATCTGCAGGAACTCATCTGTGAGGGCCGCCGCGGCGCCCTTGGCGCCGATGGCGAAGCCGCGCCCGTCGCCCGCGAACGCGCCGCTGAAGCAGGTGTCGAGTATGACGAGCAGTCGGCGGGTCCGCAGCCGGTTCAGCAGCGCCCACACCTGCTGTACGGGCAATGCCGAGGCCAGCGGCTGGTCGATGTCGGTGTCGAAGGGCAGCAGAAAGGTGGACCAGCCCTTGTCGGAGTCGGCGTTTTCCCGCAGGTCGGACATGCCGTGCCCGGACCAGTAGATCAGCACGGGGTCGTTTTCGTCGGTGGCCCGCTGGTTCAGGCCGACCTCAAGTTCTCGGTAGATCTCCTGGCGGGTCGCTCCGTCGTTGGTCAGGGTCACGACCTCGAATCCGGCGGATTCGAGCCGCTGCGAGACCACTTCGGCGTCGTTGACCGCGCATTTCAGCGCGGGTACCTGATTCGCTGCGTAGCAGTCGATGCCGATGACGAGTGCCTGGGGCACGGTCCCTCCAATCGGGCCGGTGCGGCGTTGTTCCTGAAGCGGGCTGCTATGCGGGCGCTACCGTGGTGCCGTCGCCGGGCTCGGTGCGGTGGCCGGACGGGTCGCCGGTGCGGTCACCGGTCTGCGCCCGTTCGATGAGGTCTGCCGCCAGCCGTTCCGCGTCCTCAGCCGAGTAACCCTCGATGGACACCGACCTGCCGTCGACCTTAAACCGATGCACCTTCCCGCGGTGCCGACGCAGGAAGGCGACGACCGTGCCGCCCACCGCGGTCCAAGCCGCGGGGTTGCCGGCGGTGGCGACGACCACCTCGTACCAGACGCCACGGGCTTCGCCCTCGGGGATGTCGAAGCCCTGCTCCCGCAGATACTCCCGGAGGCCGTCGGCCAGGTGGGCCGAGATCTGGAGTGACAGTCTGCGCCTGCCGTCCGGGGAACGCAGGACGAATGCGCCGAGGTTCTCGGCGCCCATGCCGTCATCACGGATGATCACTACCCCTCCTCAAAACCTCAACTACCCATACAGGCAAGCCAATTGATCGCGACGTTAGCGGCGACGCAGCGGATACTTGGCATGATTGCGCGGAGTGGCCTGTACGGTTCCGCCCGGCCGGCATGTGCACTTTTCGACCCCCAGTCCTTCACACCACGCGCAGTGCCGCCACACTGCGCGCCGTGTTCGTGGGCCACGGCGCCCGGTGGACGGTGATGCGGGACCCGGCGGCCGGCACGTACGGTCCGACGGAGCGGGAACGGGGGACGGGAGGCCTGCCCCACCGGGCCTGAGGGGCGGTCACGCCCGCAGCCAGGGCTCCACGGCGATCACAGCGGTCGTCGGTACCGGGCCGTATATGTGCGGGAACTCCTCGCCGCCCGGTTCCGGGGCCTCGTACTTCACCGTCGCTTCGAGCCGTTCGGGGTCGACGACCAGGACCACCAGTTCGTCGGGGCCGTCGTACGTGCCGTACAGGAAGTCGGCCACGCGCGGGAGTTGGGCGCGGGACGAGCAGTGGATGAAGCCCTCCTCCTGGAGGGCGCGTCCGCGCGTCGACAGCTCGTACGCACCGGACTCGCGGGCCACGTCCCAGAGGGAGCGTTCGGTGATGTGCAGAAGTTCGGCCATGGGAGCCACGCTCTGTTGTCGTGCCGGATGTCCAGTCGGATGTCCAGTCGGGCCTGAGGCGGGGCCGCGCGGGCCTGAAGGTAGCCCTGGGTGGGTTCGCGGGACGGGCCGGGCTCGCGGGAGCGGGCTCGCGGGGGAAGCTCAGGAATTCCGCTCCCCGGCCTCATCGGCCGCTTCGGGCGCTTCGGGCTCTTCGGGCGCTTCGGGCGCTTTGCCCGTGTCGGGCCGCCCGGATTCCGTCGTGAGATCGGGCTCGGACTCGGCCTCCTCCTTGTACGCCCTGCACTCGGGGTTCTTGCAGGGGCCTGGGCCCCACAGGGGTACGAACACGCCCAGGGTCTTGTGCCGGTGCACGACCGTGTCGACGGGCTGCCCGCAAACAGGACAGACGTACTCATCACTGGCCATGCCTCCAGGATATTGCGGGACGGGTCGGCCCGACGGGCGAGCGGCGCACCGCGGGTCAGCCGGCGCGGATACGCCGGCGCCCGTGGGCTCGATCCCCACCCATGGCCGCCGGGCGCCGGGCATCGACAGCCGCAAGGGAATGGGCCGCGGCCACACGCGTGTGGATGCGCAACACCGTCTGGGCGACGCCCAGTTCGTACGCACGCGGCGCCGCCTCGTAGTCGACGTACGTGCCCGGAAACGGCCGGCTCTCAGGTGTGGCCGGCGGCGAGGTCGATCTCCTTCTCGCTGTACTTGTCGGCGCGCTGCTCGGGAGCCGAGTGCCGCTGAAGGTGCTCGCGCAGGGACTCGGAGCACTCCGCCATTTGTTCGAGTTCCTGGCGGGGCAGTGCGAGCACTGTGCAACTCCGAGCACGGCGTCGTCCCCGTAGGGCCCCTGCCGATCTTCGCGGAGCTCTTCGCCCAACGACATGAAAACGCCCCCCGTCACGCAGTGGTCTGCGAGAGCCTTCCCTCACGCAACGTGTCGGTGCTATGACACGAATGGACGAGGTTGGATCTTCGCAGACGGGGCACAACGTAGGACTCACCGAAGGGGAACTCCAAGATCGAGCCACCCGTTGAACCGGGCGACGTACGAACGACGAGGAGACAGCAATGGCAGGATTCCTGGACCGCGCCAAGGAACAAGCACAGCGCGGCCTCACCCAGGGCAAGCAGAAGCTCGACGAAGTCCAGGCACAGCGGGCGGGCGGCGATCTGCTCAAGAGTCTCGGGGCCGCGTACTACGCCGAGCGGCACGGCACCGGCTCCCCCGACGCGACGCGGCGCGCCCTCCAGGCCCTGGAGAGCCACATCGCGACGCACGGCGACGTGCGCGCCTGACCCGGCCCGCCGGTACCGCCGACCAGACCGGTCCGGTGAACCGAAGCGGCTCGCACGTCGTTCGAACAGGTGGTCCCCACCGCCTGGTTCCGGTACAAGCGGCGGTACGAGGTGGCCGCGACTGGTGGCTGTCGCTCTCCCTGCCTGAGGAGGCGGTCATGGCCCCACCCCTGTTCGCGGGCAGTTTCCCGAACCGGCTCAAGGACGAAGGGCTCGCCGTCGTCGAGGTAGGCGGAGGCGACGGGAAGCATCACCACCGCACCCATGGCGTCCACCGCGAGTGGCAGCCGGGGAAGACGGACGCGGGCGGCTTCACGATGGCCTCCATGCGGGAGCGCATCTGCGACCGTATGAACTGATCGCGGACTGGCGTGCGCCCGGGACACATGTCCGACAATGGTCGCGTGAACAGCCCCGACGTCCCTGATGTCCCCCATACCCCGGGAGCCCCCGATGGCCGGGAAGCCCCCGAAGCGCTCGACCCCGCCGTCCTGCGGCCGCGGCTGCCGTCGCCGCTGCGGGACGTCGTGGACGAGCGCTTCGCGCGTCACGGCGTACGGCTGCTGCTCAAGCGGGACGACCTGATCCACCCGGACCTGGTGGGCAACAAGTGGCGAAAGCTGGCCCCGAACCTGCGTGCGGCGGCCGGCCGTACGGTCCTCACCTTCGGTGGCGCGTACTCGAACCACCTGCGCGCCACGGCCGTCGCGGGCCGCCTCCTGGGCCTGGCCACCATCGGCGTGGTCCGCGGCGAGGAACTGGCCGGCGGCCCTCTCAACCCGTCCCTCGCCCGGTGCGTGGCCGACGGCATGCGGCTCCACTTCGTCGACAGATCGGCATACCGCCGCAAGAGCGAGCCGCCGACGCTGGCCGCCGTTCTCCGGGCGGCCGACGCCGAGGACGCGTACGTCGTCCCCGAGGGGGGCAGCAACACCCCTGCCGTACAGGGCTGTACGGCCCTGGGCCGGGAGCTGCGTGGTCGCGCCGACGTCGTCGCGCTCGCCTGCGGCACGGGCGGCACACTGGCGGGCCTGGCGGCCGGTCTCGGCCCCGGGCAGCGCGCCCTGGGTATCCCCGTCCTCAAGGGCGGCTTCCTGGACGCGGAGATACGCGCCCTCCAGAACCAGGCCTTCGGCGGGCCACGCGGCGACTGGTCCCTCGACGACCGCTTCCACTGCGGCGGTTACGCCCGCACCACCCCCGAACTCGACGCCTTCGCCGTCGACTTCGAGCAGCGCCATGGTCTCCCTGTCGAGCGCCTCTATGTCGCCAAGGCACTGTACGGACTTCTCGCCCTCACGGAGGAAGGGGCCTTTCCGCTTGGGACGAGGCTCGCGGCCGTGATCACAGGAGCCCCGCTCGCCCCCGCGGGCGGGCTCACGACCAGGTAGGTCACCACCGGGGCAGTTTCCGCTCGCGCTCCGGATGGACGATCTGCCACCACATCCGGAACTCGCCGACCCCGTCCATCGGCGGCCTCCTCGCACACGGAACCGGCGATGAAGGTCCATCGAGCCCTCGAGGAGTCGCACCCGCGCCCGGCCCGCCCGGGGCGGTGTCCGCCCGCTCCAGCGACGGCAGGGTGTCCTTCGACGGCGCCCAGGTCCGTATCGACAGGTCCGGCCGACCGCGAGTGCGGCGGGAGGAGCACTCAGACTGCCGTCTCCCGGTAGGCCGCCGCCTCCTCCAGGTCCAGCCGCCGCAAAAGCGTCCGCAACATCTCGTCGTCGATGTGGCGACCGTCCCGCAGCTTCACGAACACCGCCCGCTCGGCGCCGATCACGACGCGCGACAGCCTCCGGTACGTGTCGTCCGCAGTCTCCCCCGTCACGGGGTTCACCGCGCCGAGCCGCTCCCACACGGCGTTGCGGCGGCGCTCCAGGACCGCGCGCAGGCGGTCGGCGAGCGGGGGTGGCAGGGCGTTGCGCTCGTCGCTGAGGAGCTCGTCCAGGCGTCGCTCGGCGGCCCGGGAGGCCTGCGCCTGCGCGTTCGCCTCCGCGAGCGTCGCGGCCTGTGCGTCACGCCCGGGCAGCTTCAGCAGGCGGATCAGCGGGGGCAGCGTGAGCCCCTGCACGACCAGGGTCCCGATGACCGTCGTGAAGGTCAGGAAGAGGATGATGTTGCGTCCGGGAAAGTCGTCGCCCCCGTGCACGGTCAGCGGGATCGAGAACGCGATGGCGAGCGAGACGACGCCCCGCATCCCGGCCCAGCCGATGACGAACGGCCCGTGCCAGGCGGGGTTTTCCTCCCGCTCCCGGATCCGTGCGGACAGCACACGCGGCAGGAGCGTCGCGGGATACACCCAGACGAAGCGGGCCGCGACGACCACCAGGAAGAGGGCCACCGCGTACCAGGCGGCGCGTGCCCCCTCGTACTCCCCGAGTCCCTTCAGCACCACGGGCAGTTGCAGACCGATCAGCGCGAAGACCGCCGACTCCAGGATGAACGCGACCATCCTCCACACCGCCTCCTCCTGGAGCCGGGTCGCGAAATCGACCTGCCAGGAGCGGTGGCCCAGGTAGAGGGCGACGACGACCACGGCCAGCACACCGGAGGCGTGCACCTGTTCGGCGACCGCGTACGCGAAGAACGGGATCAGCAGGGAGAGGGAGTTCTGCAGCAGCGGCTCCTTCAGATGTGTCCGCAGCCAGTGGATCGGCATCATGAGGACGAGCCCGATCCCGATACCGCCGAGCGCCGCGAGCAGGAACTCGCCGATGCCCCCCGCCCAGGTCGCACCCTCCCCGACGGCGGCGGCGAGCGCCACCTTGTAGGCGGTGATCGCGGTAGCGTCGTTGACCAGGGACTCACCCTGCAGGATCGTGGTGATCCGCGAGGGCAGCCCGACCCGGCGTGCGACCGCCGTCGCCGCCACGGCGTCCGGCGGCGCCACGACCGCGCCCAGCACCAGCGCCGCGGTGAGCGGCAGATCCGGCACGATCAGATGCGCGGCCCAGCCGACGACGAGCGTCGCGAACAGCACGTACCCCACCGACAGCAGCGCCACGGGCAGCGTTTGCGCCCGCAGATCGAGGTACGAGCTGTCCGTGGCCGCCGTGTACAGCAGCGGGGGCAGCAGCAGCGGCAGCACCACATCGGGGTCGAGGGTGTATTCGGGCACCCCTGGTACGTACGAGACGACCAGGCCCGCCGCGACGAGCAGCAGCGGTGCGGGCACCGGGGTGCGGCGGGCCGCACCGGCGGCCGCGACGCTGCCCGCGATCAGCAGGAGCAGGGGCATGACATGCATCGGTTTCAGCCCGCCTTCGTTTCCGCGCGGCTTTCCGCGCGCCCGTCGTAACCTGGCCACCATGAAACCGTGCACGCATGCCGACGCGCTGCCGCTGCCCGAGCCCGCACCACTCAGCGAAACCTGCCTCGAGTGCCGTGCGGCCGGCACCCATCCCGTGCAGCTGCGGCTCTGCCTGGCCTGCGGCCACGTGGGCTGCTGCGACACGTCGCCGATGCGCCACGCGACGGAGCACCACAAGGAGACCGGACACCCGGTGATGCGTACTTTTGAGCCCGGAGAGAGCTGGCGCTGGTGCTTCGTCGATCACGTACTCGTATGACGAGCGGTCCGGACGGTTCGGGCGTCTGACGCCTGGGTACGTCAACCCGGCGCGCGCTCTTCCTCTTGGGGCCCACAGACCTCTAGCCACTGTGCGTATAGATGGGTTTACCATGAGTGACAGTAGGGCTTGGGGTCTTGAGGACAGGACACTTGAGAGCGCGATAGCGTCACCGCTGAACCACCTGGCGCGTTAGCGCTTACCCGAGGGGCGACCCTCGGCCCCGAAAGAGCTTGTACCACCTTGGAGGTGAGGGTGTCCCAGATCGCAGGCGAGCCCGCGACCCAGGACTTCGTAGAAGTCCGGCTGCCGGCTGCGGGTGCCTACCTGTCGGTGCTGCGCACGGCCACGGCCGGCCTCGCGGCGCGTTTGGACTTCACCCTCGACGAGATCGAGGACCTTCGCATCGCTGTAGACGAGGCCTGCGCGATCCTGCTCCAACAGGCCGTGCCCGGTTCAGTACTCAGCTGTGTCTTCCGCTTGATCGACGACTCGCTCGAGGTGACGGTCTCGGCTCCGACCACCGACGGCCACGCCCCTTCGCGGGATACCTTCGCCTGGACCGTGCTGTCGGCCCTCGCGGGCAAGGTGTCCTCCTCGGTCGCCGAAGACAAGACCGTTTCGATCAGCCTCTACAAACAGCGCGGCGCGGGACCCGGGCCGACGTGAGGAACGGGGACGGGCCGGTGCGGGACGAAGAGCGCGGCACGAGGGAGCTGCCCGCCGAGGACGGGGTTCCCCCCCGCTCATGGGGATCCCCGCGCTCGAGGGAAGCCGGGAGTGGAGGAGGAGCCGAGAGCTCGCGGGAGAACGGCCCGAGCGGGCCGCCGCACACGGCGGAAGCCGGCGACGGCATTCCCGAGCAGCAGGCCCGGCCGCACCCGGAGGGCGACTCCTCGGCGGCCGAAGCGTCTCAGCACGGGGGTCCCCCAGGCTCGAGCGAGGCAGCGAACGTGGGGTCCCCCCGAACGGAGTCTGGGCGAGCCTCCTCGGAAGGGCGGCGGCGGGTGACGGGCGGGACTATGGGCGAGCAGCACGAGCGACACGCCGACAGTGGCGCGGGCGGCGCGTCACGGGCGCAGCACGCCCCCCAGGACCGCAGCGGCGCGCGGGCCAAGTTCATCGAGCTGCGCATGCTGAGGGAGGGCAGCCGGGAGTACGCGGAGCTGCGCAATCAGCTGGTCCGGATGCATCTGCCGCTCGTCGAGCACCTCGCGCGCCGCTTCCGCAACCGCGGTGAGCCGCTGGACGACCTGACCCAGGTCGCCACCATCGGCCTGATCAAGTCGGTCGACCGCTTCGACCCGGAGCGCGGCGTCGAGTTCTCGACGTACGCGACTCCGACGGTGGTCGGCGAGATCAAGCGGCACTTCCGCGACAAGGGCTGGGCGGTGCGCGTGCCGCGCCGGCTGCAGGAGCTGCGCCTGGCGCTCACCACGGCGACCGCCGAGCTCTCGCAGCAGCACGGCCGCTCCCCCACGGTGCACGAGCTGGCCGAGAAGCTGGCCATCTCGGAGGAGGAGGTCCTGGAGGGCCTGGAGTCGGCCAACGCGTACTCCACCCTGTCCCTGGACGTCCCCGACACGGACGACGAGTCCCCGGCGGTCGCGGACACGCTGGGCGCCGAGGACGAGGCCCTGGAGGGGGTCGAGTACCGGGAGTCCCTCAAGCCGCTCCTCGAGGACCTGCCGCCCCGCGAGAAGCGGATCCTGCTGCTGCGTTTCTTCGCCAACATGACCCAGTCCCAGATCGCCCAGGAGGTCGGTATCTCCCAGATGCACGTGTCACGCCTCCTGGCGCGGACGCTGGCCCAGCTCCGGGAGAAGCTGCTCGTCGAGGAGTGACCGGCCGCCGGTGCCGTTATGCGCCGGTCACTTCTGATCCTGCACGTCGCCGGGGCCCCGGATCCCGAGGGCCCGGGTCGTCTCCGGGTTCAGCAGGAGCACCAGCGCGGCGACCGCGACGACGGCCAGGGCGATGCCGCCGGGTATGGCCAGACTGTCGGCCTGGAGCAGCGTCCAGGCCACCGGCAGCGCCATGATCTGCGTGATGATCGCGGGACCCCGGCTCCAACTGCGCCGCTCGAGCAGCCCGCGCGCGGCCAGCAGCGGCAGCAGCGCGAGCACGATCAGCGTGACCCCGCCCGTGACGGCCTGCTGCCGGTCGTCCGGGTCACCGACCAGCCCCCTCACCAGCATGTAGACGCCCGCGGCGACGAGGGCGAGGCCCTCCAGGGCGGCCAGCGCGGCCGCGGCGGTCAGACGTCCGGGGCGGGGGCCTGTTTCGGGGGCGTCCGGAGTGGGGGTCTGCTCAGGGCTAACCCCTGAAGGGTAGCCCTCGGCCCTCGCCGCCCTGCCGCCGCCCGGGCCTCCGCGGGCACCTCGAGAACGCCCGGGCGTGGCCAGGCCCACGCCACGCCGTCCTACCGGTTCCTCACCTCGGTATGGGCCGAGTACCACTCGGTATGTACGCTGCATCGCATGCGTGCACTTCTCGTGGTCAATCCGGCGGCAACTACCACAAGCGCACGCACGCGTGACGTCTTGATCCATGCCCTGGCGAGCGAGATAAAACTCGAGGCGGTCACCACCGAGTACCGCGGGCACGCCCGGGACCTGGCTCGGCAGGCGGTGGAGAGCAAGGACATAGAGCTGGTCGTGGCCCTCGGCGGCGACGGCACGGTCAACGAGGTTGTGAACGGCCTGCTGCACCAGGGCCCCGACCCGGACCGTCTGCCCGGCCTCGCCGTGGTCCCCGGCGGCTCCACCAACGTCTTCGCCCGCGCCCTGGGCCTGCCCAACGAACCCGTGGAAGCCACCGGCGCCCTGCTCGACGCGCTGCGCGAGGGCCGGGAGCGCACGGTCGGCCTGGGCCTCGCGGCGGGCACCCCGGGCACTAAGGACCAGGCGGTGCCGTCGCGCTGGTTCACTTTCTGCGCGGGATTCGGCTTCGACGCGGGCGTGATAGGCCGGGTCGAGCAGCAGCGCGAGCGCGGCAGGCGCTCCACACACGCCCTCTATCTGCGCCAGGCGGTCCGCCAGTTCCTGGACGAGCCCCATCGCAGGAACGGTGTGATCACACTGGAGCGGACCGGCGAGGACCCGGTGTCCGATGTGGTGATGTCGATAGTCTGCAACACCTCTCCCTGGACCTATCTGGGCAATCGCCCGGTATACGCGTCACCTAGGGCCTCGTTCGAAACCGGCCTGGACGTACTGGGTCTCACCCGGATGTCCACGGCCGCTGTCGCCCGATATGCAACGCAGTTGCTCACTTCGTCCCCAGAGCGGGGCCCCCATGGAAAGCACGCCCTGTCCCTGCACGACCTGACGGACTTCACCTTGCATTCGAAGGTGCCACTGCCCCTTCAGATGGACGGTGACCACCTGGGGCTGCGTACGAGCGTGACGTTCACAGGCGTACGCCGTGCACTGCGTGTGATTGTGTGAGCGGAACGGGCTAAAGTCCTTTCACTCGAACGTTTAGGCCAGGATCCACCCCATGGAAGTACGGCTGTGACCTAGTCGACACCGAGGATTCAAAAAAAACTTTTCGCAGGGGGTTGTATCCGCCGCTGAGGTTTGCGAGTCTCTACGTGGCGCTCGGGACGGCCCGCAACATCGGCCCCACAGAGAGCCAGAACCCCTCCTCACATCAAGGACGACGCCAGTCCGTCTGGTAGTCGGCCCTTCACTTGTTGAGGGATTCGTGAAAGCGTTCACATTCACAAGCAGATAAGTAATACCAAGGAGAGGTAGCAGCCATGGACTGGCGTCACAACGCCGTTTGCCGCGAGGAAGACCCCGAGCTCTTCTTCCCCATCGGCAACACTGGTCCTGCGCTGCTGCAGATCGAGGAAGCCAAGGCCGTCTGCCGCCGCTGCCCCGTCATGGAGCAGTGCCTGCAGTGGGCGCTCGAGTCCGGCCAGGACTCCGGCGTCTGGGGTGGTCTCAGCGAGGACGAGCGCCGCGCCATGAAGCGCCGCGCCGCCCGCAACCGGGCCCGTCAGGCCTCCGCCTGACAACCCACCCCGCAACAGCCTGAGCTTGGCGGAGCGTACAGCGAGTACGCATCTCCCGCCCCCGAGCCGCAGCGCGCAGTACCCCCGATGCGCATCAGCACGAGCACTAGCCCTGGACCGCTGGACGGTCCAGGGCTCATTGCTGTCCGCAGCCGCGTGGATCACCTGCCTGTGCGGGATCTTTGCGCGAGTCCCATGCGCGAGTCCCCTGTGCGGGTTCTTTCTCTGCCGGTTCTCTGTGTGCGGATGGTCCGCACAGCGGACTTGCCGTGGGTGGGTGTTCCGGGCTACTTGTTGCCCTCCACCGGGATGTCCAGGATCACCCGCGTGCCGCGCTCCGGGGCCGGGACCATGTCGAAGGTACCGCCCAACTCGCCCTCCACCAGGGTCCGTACGATCTGCAGGCCCAGGTTGCCGGTGCGGTGCGGGTCGAAACCCTGAGGGAGGCCGACACCGTCGTCCTGGACGGTGACCAGGAGGCGGGACTCCTTGGTGGTGCCGCCGCGGACCGCCGAGACCTCGACCGTGCCGGTGTCGCCCTGCCGGAAGCCGTGCTCCAGCGCGTTCTGCAGGACTTCGGTGAGGACCATGGACAGCGGCGTGGCGACCTCGGCGTCGAGTATGCCGAAGCGGCCGGAGCGCCGACCCCTGACCTTGCCCGGGGAGATCTCGGCGACCATGGCCAGCACCCGGTCGGCGATCTCGTCGAACTCCACGCGCTCGTCCAGATTCTGGGACAGCGTCTCGTGCACGATCGCGATCGACCCCACGCGGCGTACGGCCTCTTCGAGTGCTTCGCGGCCCTTGTCGGAGTCGATGCGGCGGGCCTGGAGCCGCAGCAGGGCCGCGACGGTCTGGAGGTTGTTCTTCACCCGGTGATGGATCTCCCGGATGGTGGCGTCCTTGGTGATCAACTCGCGCTCGCGGCGGCGGAGTTCCGTGACGTCCCGCAGGAGGACGAGCGAACCGACGCGGGTGCCCTTGGGTTTGAGTGGGATAGCGCGGAGCTGGATCACACCGTCGTTGCTCTCGATCTCGAACTCGCGGGGGGCCCAGCCGCTGGCGACCTTGGCCAGCGCCTCGTCCACCGGCCCCCGCGAGGGAGCGAGCTCCGCGGTGCTCGTGCCGAGGTGGTGGCCGACGAGGTCGGCGGCAAGGCCGAGGCGGTGGTACGCGGACAGCGCGTTCGGTGACGCGTACTGCACGATGCCGTCCGCGTCGAGCCGGATCAGACCGTCGCCGACCCGGGGCGAGGCGTCCATGTCGACCTGCTGGTCGGGGAACGGGAAGGAGCCGGCCGCGATCATCTGGGCGAGGTCGGACGCGCTCTGGAGATAGGTGAGTTCGAGCCGCGACGGCGTGCGCACGGTGAGCAGATTGGTGTTGCGGGCGATGACGCCCAGGACGCGCCCGTCTCTGCGGACGGGAATGGACTCGACCCGTACGGGAACCTCCTCGCGCCACTCCGGGTCGCCCTCCCGCACGATCCGGCCCTCGTCCAGGGCGGCGTCCAGCATGGGGCGGCGGCCGCGGGGGACGAGGTGGCCGACCATGTCGTCCTGGTACGAGGTCGGGCCGGTGTTGGGCCGCATCTGGGCCACGGAGACATAGCGGGTGCCGTCGCGCGTGGGGACCCACAGGACGAGGTCGGCGAAGGAAAGGTCGGAGAGCAGCTGCCACTCCGACACCAGCAGGTGAAGCCACTCGAGATCGGAGTCGCCGAGGGCAGTGTGCTGGCGGACGAGTTCGTTCATGGAGGGCACGTGAGCGAGCGTACCTGGGGGTACGGACATGGCTCGAAGTCGGCGGTCCCCGGGCCCCTGGCAGGCGCCTTCCCCGGGCGGAGTGGCAGGGGATTGAGTACGTACGGACAGCTCCCGCGCGTACCGCCGAGACGAGGACGTCCCGCAGTCGCATCACTGTCTCGTCGTCCGCGGGCTGCCGGACGATCAGCAGGGTGATCATGGAGAACGTGGAGAACAGGGCAGGAACTCCTCGGCGAGTCTTTGCTTCTTTGATCTCCAGCACGCTGGACTAGACCAAAAACGGCCACGGCGGTATACAGAGGGGATCACGGAGCGTGCGGGGGGACCCTCGCACGGCAAGCCGTGCCGCGATGTGCGCCGTGGCCGACGCGTACGTCGGCCGCATCGGCGCCCGGAGGCGGGAAGGCAGAGGATGAGCACCGACGTCGGCAGTGCGGAGAACGAGAATGGGCCCCCCATCCGTACCGCGCGTGTGCCCAAGTACTACCGCCTCAAGAAGCATCTGCTCGACATGACGGAGACGCTGCCGCCCGGAACATCCGTACCCCCCGAGCGCACGCTCGCCGCCGAGTTCGCAACCTCGCGCACCACCGTCCGCCAGGCTCTTCAGGAGCTCGTCGTCGAGGGGCGGCTGGAACGCATCCAGGGCAAGGGCACCTTCGTCGCCAAGCCGAAGGTCTCGCAGGCACTCCAACTCACCTCGTACACCGAGGACATGAGGGCCCAGGGCCTCGAGCCCACCTCTCAGCTCCTGGACATCGGCTACATCAGGGCCGACGGCACCCTGGCTCAGCTCCTCGACATCTCGACGGGCGGCCGGGTACTGCGCATCGAGCGGCTGCGCACGGCCAACGGCGAGCCGATGGCCATCGAGACGACGCACCTGTCCGCCAAGCGCTTCCCGGCGCTCAGGCGGAGTCTGGTGAAGTACACGTCCCTCTACACGGCACTGGCCGAGGTGTACGACGTCCATCTCGCCGAGGCCGAGGAGACCATCGAGACCTCACTGGCCACCCCGCGCGAGGCCGACCTGCTGGGCACCGACGTGGGCCTTCCCATGCTGATGCTGTCACGCCACTCGCTGGACGGCGGGGGTCAGCCGGTGGAGTGGGTGCGGTCGGTCTACCGGGGGGACCGGTACAAGTTCGTGGCGCGGCTGAAGCGGCCGGTGGAGTAGGCCTCGTCAAAATCCTTCCGCTGTACGCCAGTCGCGCAGCCCACAGCGAGTGGTGCGCGCGGTGTAGCGTCGCTCCCCCGCCTGCTTACGGTCCTCCGTCACCCTATGGAAGGGACGACCACCCGGTGCGCACTGCGAACACTCGATCCATTCTGGTGGCGGCCGCCCTTGGCACATCTGCCATCGCCTGTCGCGCCGTTGCTGCTGACCACAGGCAACTGCCGCAGACAACGCATACCCGCACCCGGATTCCGGACGGGGGTTCCCTAAAGCGCAACCGTCGCCTAGATTTCCTGCGCGTTCCACATCATCAGCGTGACCAGTGAGGGGACTGAGCCGCCTTTATGTCAGATGCGCCTGAAGTGAGAGCGCCGGTTGTGACACCGATGCGTTTAGTGATCACCCTCTGCCTGGTCACGCCGTTCGCGGCCATGCTCTGGGTGGGTTCGTACGCGAAGGCCGACCCGGCCTTCATCGGCATCCCGTTCTTCTACTGGTACCAGATGCTGTGGGTGCCCATCTCCACGGCGCTCACGGTGATCGCGTACCAGCTGTGGCAGCGTGATCAGCGCGCCCGCAAGTCCCAGGACGGGGGTGCGTCGGCATGAAGGACGGCGTGAACGGCGTCGCTCTCGCCGTCTTCATCCTCTTCTTCGTGGCCGTCACGGTCATGGGCTTCCTGGCCGCGCGCTGGCGCAGGGCCGAGAACGAGCACAGCCTCGACGAATGGGGTCTGGGCGGACGGTCGTTCGGCACCTGGGTCACCTGGTTCCTGCTCGGCGGCGACCTCTACACGGCCTATACGTTCGTGGCGGTCCCGGCGGCCATCTACGCGGCGGGCGCCACCGGCTTCTTCGCGGTGCCGTACACGATCCTCGTCTACCCGCTGATCTTCACCTTCCTGCCGCGACTGTGGTCGGTGTCGCACAAGCACGGATACGTGACGACATCGGACTTCGTGCGCGGCCGCTTCGGCTCGAAGGGCCTGTCGCTGGCGGTGGCCGTGACCGGCATCCTCGCAACCATGCCGTACATCGCGCTCCAACTGGTCGGCATCCAGGCCGTGCTGGACGTGATGGGCGTAGGCGGCGGCGAGAACACGAACTGGTTCATCAAGGACCTGCCGCTGCTCATCGCCTTCGGTGTGCTGGCCGCCTACACCTACTCGTCGGGTCTGCGGGCGCCCGCGCTGATCGCGTTCGTCAAGGACACGCTGATCTACATCGTCATCGCGGTCGCGATCATCTACATCCCGATCAAGCTGGGCGGCTTCGACGACATCTTCGCCAAGGCGGGCGAGGCATACAGCCGGCCCAACCCGGCGACGGGCGCGCCCCGCGGCTCGCTGGTACCGGGCGACGCCAACCAGTGGGCGTACGCGACTCTCGCGTTCGGCTCGGCGCTCGCGCTGTTCATGTACCCGCACTCGATCACGGCGACGCTGTCCTCGCGCAGCCGTGAGGTGATCCGCCGCAACACCACGATCCTGCCGCTGTACTCCCTGATGCTGGGCCTGCTCGCGCTGTTGGGCTTCATGGCGATCGCGGCCGGCGTCAAGGTGCAGAACGGGCAGTTGGCCGTCCCTCAACTCTTCGAGACGATGTTCCCCGACTGGTTCGCGGGTGTGGCGTTCGCGGCAATCGGTATCGGCGCGCTCGTCCCGGCGGCGATCATGTCCATCGCGGCGGCGAACCTCTTCACGCGCAACATCTACAAGGACTTCATCAAGCCGGAAGCGACCCCGGCCCAGGAGACGAAGGTCTCCAAGCTGGTCTCCCTGCTGGTGAAGGTCGGCGCGCTGGCCTTCGTCCTGACGATGGACAAGACGGTGGCGATCAACTTCCAGCTGCTGGGCGGTATCTGGATCCTCCAGACCTTCCCGGCCCTGGTCGGCGGCCTCTTCACCCGCTGGTTCCACCGCTGGGCGCTGATGGCGGGCTGGGCGGTCGGCATGGTCTACGGGACCGTGGCCGCGTACGGTGTCGCGTCGCCGACGCAGAAGCACTTCGGCGGCTCGGCGAAGGAGATCCCGGGGATCGGGGAGATCGGCTACATCGGCCTGACCGCGTTCGTCCTCAACGTCCTGGTGACAGTGGTCCTCACCTTCGTCCTGAAGGCGGCCAAGGCCCCGGAGGGCATCGACGAGACGTCCCCGGAGGACTACACGGCGGACGCGGGCGACAAGGGCGTCCAGGCGGAACTGCCTCCGGCAACGGCGGGCTCCGCCCACTAGG
>CBFGQM010000031.1:0-24804 GCA_965650905.1 uncultured Streptomyces sp.
ACGGCCGGGGACAACGGCTACGGCAAGGACGAGGACGAGGACGAGTCCAAGCACGGGAAGTACGACAAGGAGAAGGACAGCTGGAGCAAGGACAAGCCCAAGGGCGGCGTCCACGCCGGCGGCGGCGGCCTGGCTCAGTCAGGTAACAGCATGGCCGCAGGCTCCGTACTGCTGCTCGGTGGCCTCGGGGCCGGCGTGTACATGCTGCGGCGCCGCAACGCGTCGGACGTCGGCGCGGTCTGATCAGGTTCCTCGCCACTCGCTGCGCTGTCGCGGCCACCATCCCCCCTCGGAGGGCAACGGTGGCCGCGACCTGGCGTTTCGCCGGCTCCCTTGCCTCACCCCGCCGTTCACGAAAGGCACCGTCCCATGGTCGCCCCGCAGCCGCCCCAGCCCCAGTCCCAGCCCGCGTCCCGAACCGTTCGCCACGCTCTGCTGGCGCCCGCGGTAGCAGTGGGCCTGGGCGTTCTACTCATCCACAACTCGCTGGAGAGTCCCACAGATACCAAGCCGCAGAGCCGGCCCGCGGCGGTCGCCCCCGCAGTGCCCCGTGCGACTCCCACTGGCGCTCGTACGACTGCCACGGCTACTGCGAATCCCACTGCAGGCAAGGCGCTGCCCCGTTCTGTGCCCCAGAAGCTGTCGATCCCCGAGATCGCTGTGGAGGCGCCGTTCACCGGGCTGTCCATCGGCGCATCGGGACAGCTCAACGCACCACCCGCGGACGACGTCAATCTCGTCGGCTGGTTCCAGGGCGGGGCGTCGCCCGGCGAGCGCGGCTCGTCGATCGTCGTAGGCCATGTCGACACGAAGACCGGCCCGGCCGTGTTCTCGGGACTCCAAACACTCAAGCCCGGAAGCATGGTGAGGATCACCCGTGCGGACGGCATCGTCGCGAGCTTCAAGGTCGACTCCATCGACACCTTCAGCAAGGCGGACTTCCCGAACGACCGTGTCTACGCCGACAACGCCTCCCCGGAGCTGCGCCTGATCACCTGCGGCGGCACCTACGACCAGAACGCCCAGGACTACAAGGACAACGTGGTCGTGTTCGCCCATCTCGACTCGGCCCAGCCCGCCTGATACAGGCTTCGCACGCCCACAAGCACAAGCACAAGCACAAACACGAGCACGAGCAGAGGAACAGGCCCCTTGCCCGGCCACCGGAACCGGGGCTCTACGCGTCCGAAGACACGCCGCCGAATGGCGGATCGGGCACTCCCACCGGGTTAACCCATGTGGCGAAGGGAATTGAGTGACCATAGCATCAAAATATGACGAAACGCCAGATTACCTACCTTGTGTGCACCGCGGTCGTAGTCACCGCGGGGATGGGCGCCGCCCCGCCCACCGCTGTCCCCACGACACACCGGGTGCGGCCGGGGGAATCCATTCAGCAAGCTGTGGACGCCGCGAAGCCGGGAGACACCGTTCTCCTCTCCGTCGGCACCTACCGTGAGAGCGTCCGGGTGACCACGTCCCGACTGACCCTGCGCGGGTCGGGACGTGGCACCGTGATCAAGCCGGGCGACGCGCGAGCCGGGAACAGTTGTGCTCAGGCCGGCAATGGGCTCTGCGTGGAGGGGACGGACGAGCATCCGGTCAACGGCACGACCGTCAACTCACTGACACTGTCCGGCTTCGCCAAGAACGGTCTGTGGGCGTCGCGGACCGACAAGCTGACCGTCCGGCAGGTGACCGCCGAGGAGAACGGGCAGTGGGGCATCGCCCAGGAGAGGTCCACCCGCGGTGCGTTCCGGAACAACACAGCCAGGGACAACGGTGACGCGGGCCTGTTCCTCGCCAACACGACCAACACCGAGGCGGGAGCCACGGACACCCGGGAGATGGTGATCGAGGGGAACCAGCTGCTCGGGAACCGTATCGGCATCACGGTCAGACGCCTCAGACACCTCACCGTCGAGGCCAACCACATCACCGAGAACTGCGCAGGAGTGTTCGTCGTCGGTGACGAGTCGAAACCGCGGGCCGGTGCCCTCGCCGTGCGCGGCAACCACGTGCACAAGAACAACAAGTCCTGCCCGAAAACCGCCCGGCTGCCCTTCCTGCAGGGCTCCGGAATCGTCCTCACCGGTGCCGAGGAGACTCTGGTGACGCGGAACCTCGTCGAGGGCAATGTGGGCGCGTCCACCCTGTCGGGCGGCATCGTGCTCTTCAAGAGTTTCGTGGGCGCCCTGAGCGAGAGAAACCTGGTCAGCAACAACTCGGTGCGGCGCAACAAGCCGGCGGATCTGGTCAACGGGGACACGGGAGGGGGCAACACGTTCCAAAAGAACGCGTGCGGGGTTTCCACGCCCGCGGGACTGTGCTGACCAGGTCGGCCATGATCACTCCGGACCAAGAGAATGAAGGCCGTACATGACGACCATAAGCCCTGCCCCCCCGCCGTCCATGCGGCTGAGGGAGCTTGTATTCGGGGCGGCGTGCGCCGCCGCCGTACGCGCGGCCGCCCGGCTGGGCGTCGCCGACACCCTCGGGGACGCGCCCATGAGCGTGGAGGACCTCTCCGCCGCGGTGAAGACGGAGCCCCAGCCGCTGCGGCGGCTGCTCCGCTCGCTGTCCTGCTACGGGGTCTTCACCGAGAACCAGGACGGGACGTTCGCGCACACTGATATGTCGCGGCTGCTGCGCGAGGACGACCCGAACAGTCTGCGGCACATCTCCTTGTGGTGCACCGAGCCATGGACCTGGGACGCGTGGCCGAAGCTCGACGAGGCGGTGCGCTCCGGCAGGGATGTCGTCCAAGGTCTCTACGGCAAGGAGTTCTTCGACTACCTGCACGAAAACGCCCCGGAGTCGGCCCATATCTTTGGTCGGGCCATGACAACATCCAGTGAGCAGTCGGCGCGGGACGTCGCGGAACTCCTGGATCTGTCAGGGAGTTCGTCGATCGCAGACATCGGGGGCGGCCAGGGGCATGTGGTGGCGAGTCTGCTGGAGAAGCACCCGTCGATGCTGGGTACTCTGCTCGACCTGCCGCGTGTGGTGGAGAACGCCGATCCACGACTGCGGGCGGGCGGTTCACTCGCGGACCGGGTGCGCATCGTGCCCGGCGACTGCCGCGTCGGCATCCCGGTCCAGGCCGATGTGTACGTCATCAAGAACATTCTGGAGTGGGACGACGACAGCACCAGCAGGACGCTGCGGAACGTCATCGAGGCGGGCGGGCCCGGAGCGCGGGTCGTGGTCATCGAGAACCTCGTCGACCACACTCCCTCGATGAAGTTCACGACCGCCATGGACCTGCTGCTGCTCCTCAATGTCGGCGGGGCGAAGCACACCACACAGAGCATGGTCGGACGGCTGACCGACGCGGGTCTGGTCATCGGCGAGATCCGCCCGGTGAACACGTACCTGCACGCCTTCGAATGCACCGTCCCCGGGTGACCCACCTGAACCGCTCGAGGATCGGGATGATCCTGAAACCACTGATCGCCGGCCGCGCGAGAACCGCGGAGCCGGCGATCAGTGCATCAGTGCTCTCGGCCGAAGTTCAGATGGTGGTGGGGTCCCGCTCCCAGCGGTAGAAGCACTGCGCCATCGCGTCCTTCGGACCGCGCCAGGTCTCTGGGTCGTACGGACTGACGTAGGCGGACAACTTCTCGCTGATGTCCCGGAAGGCAGGGTGCCCGGCCACCTTGGCGATGGCGGGTCCGGGCTCCTGCTCGGATTCGACGAGGTGCATATACACATCACCGAACTGGAAGAGCCTGCGCCGGGTGACACCGACGAGATGCGGCAGTTCACCCCGGTCCGAGGCCTCGAACACCTTGGCGATGTCCTGGGCCGACCCCGGGACCATGCGGGCGACGATCAAAGCGTGGTGCATCGGATGTCCTTCGTCATTCTCAGTCGGTCATGACCGGCGCGGTGTGGTGTTCGGGCGCGGTCTGCTCGATCCGGTCCCGGATGAGGGCCATCTGGACGCGGGAGTTGCGGTTGATGATGTCCGTCATTCCGGCGTCGTCGACCGGCGCGTCCGGCTTCATCGCGAAGTCCTGAGTCCAGACCATCCGGGTGCCGTCCACGGTCTTGGCGTACTCCCACCGGATGTTCATGTACTCGAAGGGGCCCGGCTCGACCCGGCGAGCCCTGACGCTGAGCGTCGAACGGTCCGTCATTCGTTCCGAGACCCAGCTCCACACCTTGCCCTTCTCGTCGGGGTGCATGGTCAGACGGAAGGTCGTCGCTTCTCCGTCCTGGGACAGCACCTCGACGGCCGCGTACTCGCTGAACAGCCGCGGCCAGTTCTCCAGGTCGTTGGTGATGTCCCAGACGAGGTCCACCGGGGCAGCGATGGTGATGGCGTTCTTCGTGTGCCCGGCCATGTCAGGCTCCTGCCATGAGTGTGCTGTTGATGAGGTCCAGGAACTGCTTGGGGGTCTTGCAGCGCTCCGCGTCGGGGGGCATCGGCATGCCGTGCCGGTTCTCCAGCTCCCCCACGATGCCGAGCAGGCCCAGCGAGTCGAGGCCGAAGGAGTCGAAGCCGGAGTCGGACCGTTGCTCCAGTTCCTCGGGGTCGACGTGGACTCCCGCCGCCTTCTTCATGAGCTCGGCCAGTTCTTTCGCGGTCACTTGAGCGGTCATGCGGTTCCTCTCCTTCACTGCGGGCTGTCACAGCGGGCTGTCACTGCGAGCTGTCACTGCGGGCTGTCACTGCGGGGCTTCCACTGCGGGCTCCCCTACGGTTCTTTCGCTAGGCGGCGTGAGCGGCGCCGTGCCGTAGCACGAGCGCCGTGTTCGAGCCCATGAGTCCCCGGCTGAGGACCAGCGCCGTGCGCAGCTCGGCGGGACGGGCGCGAGTGGTCACCAGGTCGAGGTCATGGCAGATGTCGAAGACGTTGGGGGTGGGCGGTATCAAGCCGTGTTCCATCGCGAGCACCGCCGCCACGGCGTCCAGCACGGGCGCCGCGCAGTAGGCCCGCCCGATGCCTGTCTTCGGTGCCGTGACGGGTACGCGCCTGCTGTGTGCGGCAAGGGTGTCGGCGATCGCCAGCGCTTCGGCCTGGTCCGCCTCCGGTATGCCGAAGGCGTCGGCGAACACGACGTCGATCTCCTCGGGGGCGCAGTCGGCCTCCCTCAGGGCGCCGCGTATGGCCTGGACGAGTCCGTCCCGGGAACGCTCCCAGCGCGATGCGCCGGTGAACGTCGCGGCGTGACCCGCGATGGTGGCCCTGACGCGGGCGCCCCGGCCGCGGGCAACGGTCTCCTCCTCCACGACGAGCATCGCGCCGCCTTCGGCGGGCACGAATCCGCAGGCCCCGGCGACGAACGGGCGGTAGGCGCGGGCCGGGTCGTCGACGGTGCTGAGCTCCTTGTATCCAAGCTGGCAGACCATCGAATAGGGCGCGAGTGGCGCCTCTGCCGCGCCGGCCACGATCACGTCGGTGCCACGCCATACGGCCCGAGCCGCGTGTGCGAGGCCGTCCAGGCCGCCCGCCTCGTCGGCGGCGACGACGGAGCAGGGACCCTTGAACCCACGGCGGATGGATATCTGCCCGGTGCTGGCGGCGTAGAACCAGGCGATGGACTGGTACGGGCCGACGAAGCGGCTGCCCTGTCCCCACAGCCGTTGTAGCTCTCGCTGTCCGAACTCGCCGCCACCGGAGCCGGCGGCGGTGACCACGCCCGCACAGAACGGCGAGCCGCTGACGTCGGCCTGTCCGAGTTGGGCGTCGTCCAGCGCGAGGTCGGCCGCGGCCATCGCGAAGTGCGTGAACCGGTCGGTCTGGACGAGATACCGCTCCTCGATCAGTGACGACGGGTCGAATGCGTGGACCTCACCGGCGACACGCAGCGGCAGGTGGTCACATCCTTCGCGGGTGACCCGGTCGAGGACGCTGACGCCCTCCTGGATGGACTTCCAGAAGGTCTTTGTGCTCGTTCCGTTGGGCGCGACCACGCCGATTCCGGTGACTGCCGCGCGTCGGGCATGTGGTGGGCTCATCGTCTCTTCTCCCTCGGCCGGGTCAGAACCACTGCGGACTGGAAGCCACCGAATCCGCTGCCCACGGAGAGCACGCTGTCCAGCTTCCTGGCGCGTGCGACGCCTGGGACGTAGTCCAGGTCGCATTCGGGGTCGGGGGTCTCGTAATTGGCGGTCGGCGGTACGACCTGGTGGACCAGTGCCAGCACACATGCCACGACTTCGATCGCACCGATCGCCCCGAGCGAGTGACCCACCATGGATTTGATCGAGCTCATGGGCGTGTCGTAGGCGTGCGCGCCGAGTGATCGTTTCACCGCCGCCGTCTCGTGACGGTCGTTCTGCCGGGTGCCCGAGCCGTGCGCGTTGACGTAGTCGATCAACGAGCCGTCGAGCTGGGCGTGGGCGAGCGCGCTGTCGATCGCCTGGGCCATTTCCAGGCCCTCTCTGGTGAGACCGGTCATGTGGTGGGCGTTGCCGAACGTCGCGTAGCCGCTGATCTCGCAGTACACGTTCGCGCCGCGGGCCAGGGCGTGTTCCAGTTCTTCCAGGACGAGCACCGCTCCGCCCTCGCCCATGACGAATCCGTCGCGACGGGCGTCGAAGGGGCGGGAGGCGTGTTCGGGGACGTCGCCTTGATCGCGTCGAAGCAGGCCATGGTGATCGGCGAGATCGGCGAGTCCGAGGCACCGGCGATACACACGTCGGCGCGGCCCTCCTCGACGGTGTGGAAGGCGTATCCGATGGCGTCGAGTCCCGATGTGCAGCCCGTGGAGACGGTTTGCACCGGGCCGCCGGCCCCGAAACGCTCGGCGACCACCGAGGCCAGTGTGCTGGGAGAGAACGCGCGGTGCAGATGGGGGCCCGCCGCGCGGTGGTCCACGTCCCAGCGCTGCCCCCGTTCGCTGACCAGGACGTAGTCGTGCTCCAGACGGGTGGTGCCGCCGACCGCCGTTCCCAGGGAGACCCCGACGCGCCAGGGATTCTCCTGGCCGGGGTCCAGGCCGGCGTCCCGTACGGCTTCCTCGGCGGCGACCAGGGCGAACTGGATGTACCGGTCGGCACGTTCACTCGTTTCCGCGTCCAGGCCGTGGGCCGCCGAGTCGAAGTCGCACTCGGCGGCGATCCGGGAGCGTAGGTCCGACGGGTCGAAGAACGTGATACTCCGCGTCGCGGTGCGGCCATGGGCGAGAAGGTCCCAGAAGGCCGGCACGCCGATGCCGCCCGGTGCCACGACGCCTATGCCGGTGACCGCCACGCGCCGGGTCATGACCGGGCCTGACTTCGATCGGCCGTAAGGACCTCGCCCGCTGCGGCTGAGTCCGTGGCGCCGGTGGCCGCTACGGCGTCGGTCTCCTCCGTGTCGACATGCCCGAGCGGCGGACTCGGCGCCAGCGGGCCCAGATGGAAGACCAGGCGGGCTTCCATCTCACCGACGTTGCGGAAGCGGTGTCGCACATGGGCGGGAATCATGAGGCCCTGTTCGGGCCGGAGCGGGCATGGCTCGCCGTCCAGGTCCACCTCCAGCTCACCGCAGACCACGTACACGAATTCCTCTGAGTACGGGTGGTAGTGCTCGGCGATGCGATCGCCGGGCGCCACCAGGGCCACGCCCATGAAACCGCTGGTGGAGCCCACCGTGGTGGGGGTGAGCATGGCGCGCAGGTCACCTCCGCGCCTGCGGTTGGGCTCGATCTCGCTGAGATCAACGACTCTGGGCCGCTGCTTGATCACGTCGTTCCTCCAGTTTGCTTGCGCCGTCGACGTCGGGGTGCGGCCGCCGCCGACCGCGTGCTCCGGTCAGGCACCGGGCGATCGGCGATCGGCGATGAGTTTCATGTGGGCGCCTGTGAGCAGGTCCCCGATGCCCCCGCTTGTCGCGGAAGCACCGTCCGTACGGGCGGTGTCGCCGCCGAGCAGACAGGTCAACTCGGCTGCCTGCTGCGGATCCTGGAAGCCGGGGTCCAGGACAGGGTCGGATTCGAGGCCGCCTCGCACGTCGATGAGCCTCACCACGATGTCGTCGCGCTGGAAGATCGTGCTGCCGCAGACCAGGGTCCGCGGGTCGTCCGCCGCCGCCTCGTCGTGCTGGGCGAGCAGCCGGGCCAGCCGCATTCCGCAGCCCTGCCTGGCCGGGTAGTACAGTGCGTGCCGCTCCACGTCCGCGGGCTCCTGACCGCCCGTTGTCACATGGTGTACGGCGGGCAGCGCGGCCCGGGTGAAGAACACCCGGGCGGACTCGGGGTCGCTGAGATCCCGGCTCTGTTCCAGGTAGGGGTTGATGGCCTCCTCGACGGCCCGTACCTCCGGCTGACGGGCGACGTGACGCAGCGCCGCGAGCAGATCGCCCCGCACTTCGATGGCCCGTACGACCCGGTTGCCGTGCAGGAAGAGCGAAGTGCGGCGCAGCCGTGTGGTGTCGTCGACCTGCGCCTCGGGCGAGGCGTAGTCGGCGAGGATCCGCGCGACGGTCGGCTCACTGCCCGGCTTGACCGTGAAGGTGAGCGCGTGGCGGACCACGCCGTCGCCGATCCGGGGAGACGTCTGGAGCCGGCCCTTCGAGGTCTCCAAGGTGGCCGAGGGCCCGCCGGTCTCGCGGAGAATGTTGAAGCGCAGCGATCTGGTGTCCCGGACACAGCTGTGCAGCGGCTTGACCACCTCCACATGCTCTTCGCTGTTCACCCACGCGAGGAAAGGCGGGGCGCTGTCCCATTCGCTGGTGATGAGCCATTGGGAGGGGTTCTCGATCGACTGGCACAACTGGTCGCTGACGTGGCCCGGGACGGACGCGACTTGATTGCGCAGCTGTTCGTACGCTTCGAGGAATTGCTGCTGGGCTCCGTCATAGAGGTCCAGCAGCAGGACGACACGGAGTCTGGAGCCGTCGAACACGGACTGGGAGACCCGTTCCGACACCCGTTCCGAAACAGTTTCCGAGGTGGTCATCCTGCGCACATCTCCTTCACCGGGGGCAGACGCGAACGCCGTGCGTGTGATGCGACGTCAGCGGATTTCGATCTTGCGTCGGTGGTGGGGAGGGCGCGACTCGTATGAACCACCTGGGTGAAAGGGCCCGCGAAGCCGCTCCCGAAGGGCATGGAAACTCCATCGCGTTCCGCACTCGCACATCTGCCTCTGGAGGCATCGATGCACGAAGAAGCCGACCACCGGGTTCCGGTCGTCATCGTCGGCGGCTCGTTGGTGGGTCTGTCCCTCTCACTGTTCCTCGGCCGTCACGGCGTGCGGCACACCCTCGTCGAGCGGCACGCCGGAACCTCGATCCATCCGCGCGGACGGGGGAACAACGTGCGGACGATGGAGCTGTTCCGGGTGGCCGGCATCGAGCCGCGGATCCAGGAGGCAGCGTCCCTGCTGGCGGACAACCACGGCATCCTGCAGACACCGTCGCTCGTCGGCGACGCCGGCGAATGGCTGTTCAAGCAGATCGACCCGGGTGGCGGACTGGCGCGGTTCAGCCCCAGCTCATGGTGCCTGTGCAGCCAGAACGACCTTGAGCCCGTGCTGCTGGAGAGCGCCCGGGAACTGGGCGGCGATCTGCGGTACTCCACGGAGATGGTGTCCTTCGACCAGGACCCCGACGGAGTGACCGTGGTGGTACGGAACCGGGACACCGAGGAGCACAGCACCATCCGCGCGGACTACCTCGTCGCGGCGGACGGTCCGCGCAGCCCGGTCCGGGAACGGCTCGGCATCGGACAGACCGGACCCGGCGACCTCTTCCACAATGTGAGCCTCACCTTCCGGTCCAAGCTGCTCAGCGACGTGGTGGGCGACCGGCGCTTCATCGTCTGCTACCTGACCGCTCCCGAGGCCGACGGTGCCCTGCTGCCGGTCGACAACGAGGAGAACTGGGTGTTCCATGCGCCCTGGCACCCGGAGCAGGGCGAGACGTTGGAGCAGTTCACGAACGACCGGTGTGTGCGGCACATCCGCTGGGCCACCGGTGTTGCGGACCTCGACGTCCAGATCACCGGCAAGGCATCGTGGCACGCGGCCGAGCGGGTCGCCGACCGGTACGCGGCCGGACGGGTGTTCCTCGCCGGCGACTCCGCCCACGAGATGTCACCGACCGGAGCGTTCGGCTCCAACACCGGCATCCAGGACGCGCACAACCTGGCCTGGAAGCTGGCCGCCGTGCTGAACGGCTGGGCGGGTCCTGACCTGCTGGAGACGTACGACAGCGAGCGCCGGCCCGTGGCACAGGCGACGAGCGCCCGCGCATCCTCTCGCTCCGTGGAACACAGCCACCCCGGCTACACGCCGGCGCCCGGCATGGGCGGCGCAGGCGGCCGACCGGGCGGGATCCTCCCTGTTGTGCTGGGCCACCACTACCCGGGCGGCGCTGTCGTGGGCGCCGATCCGGCGACGCCCGTGGTGCCCGAGGAGTTGAGGCTGACGGGTGAACCGGGGAGCCGGGCGCCCCACATGTGGCTGCGGCGGTCCGGTGAACGGCTGTCCACGCTCGACCTGTACGAGCGGTCCATGGTGCTGCTCAGCGACGGGAGAGGCACGGCTGGGTGGCACACCGCTGCCCGGGGCGTCGCCGACCGGATGACCGTACGGCTCGACTCGTACCGCATCGGCACGGGGCCCGAGGCCGAGCTGGCCCCGGAGGACGAGGCCGACTGGGCGCAGCTGCACGGCACGACGCCGGACGGGGCGGTGCTGGTGCGACCGGACGGGTTCGTGGCCTGGCGGTCGCAGGGACGGGTACGGGATCCGGAGGCGGCGTTGCGCGACCTCATGGCGGAGGTACTCCGGCTGAACTGAGCCCGCCGGTGCGGCGCCGACCATCAGCGCGGCGCCGCCCGGCTGCTGCGCTCGGCACCCGGCGGCCTTGAGCAGCAGGCCCGGGGCCATCTGCCGGCACACGAGGCGGCCGGCAGACGAGCGCGACTTCCTCAACCTTCGTAAGCGTCCAGCGGCGGGCAGGAGCAGACCAGGTTCCGGTCGCCGTATGCCTGGTCGATCCGGCGCACCGGCGGCCAGTACTTGTCCGCGGCCGACACACCTGCCGGGAAGACGGCCTCCTCACGGCTGTACGCGTGCTCCCACGGGCCACCGAGCGCGGCCGCCGTGTGCGGAGCGTTCCGCAGCGGGTTGTCGTCCGTCGGCCACTCGCCCGAGCCGACCTTCTCGATCTCCGCGCGGATGGCGATCATCGCCTCGCAGAACCGGTCGAGTTCGGCGAGGTCCTCGCTCTCGGTCGGCTCGATCATCAGCGTCCCGGCCACCGGGAACGACATCGTCGGCGCGTGGAACCCGTAGTCGATCAGCCGCTTGGCGACGTCGTCGACGCTCACGCCGGTCGCCCTGGTCAGCGGCCGCAGGTCGATGATGCACTCGTGCGCCACCAGCCCGCCGGGGCCGGTGTAGAGCACGGGGTAGTGCGGCTCGAGCCGCTTGGCCACGTAGTTGGCGCTCAGTACGGCGACCTGCGTGGCCCGCTTGAGCCCTGCGCCGCCCATGAGCCGTACGTACGCCCAGGAGATCGGCAGGATCCCGGCCGAACCCCAGGGAGCGGCCGAGATCGGGCCGACGCCCGTCTCCGGACCCGCGGCGGGCTGCAACGGGTGGTTCGGCAGATACGGCGCGAGGTGGGCGCGCACCCCGACGGGACCGACGCCCGGACCGCCGCCACCGTGTGGAATGCAGAACGTCTTGTGCAGGTTGAGGTGCGAGACATCGCCGCCGAAGCGGCCCGGCTTGGCGAGGCCCACCAGCGCGTTGAGGTTGGCGCCGTCGACGTACACCTGCCCGCCCGCTTCGTGCACCTGCGCGCAGATGTCGGCGACGTGCTCCTCGAAAACGCCGTGCGTCGAGGGGTACGTGATCATCAGCACCGACAGCTCGTCGCGGTACCGCTCGATCTTGGCGCGCAGATCCTCGACGTCGATCTCACCGTCCTCGGCGGTCTTCACGACGACGACCTTCATGCCGGCCATGACGGCACTCGCCGCGTTCGTGCCGTGCGCGGAGGACGGGATGAGGCAGACGGTGCGCTGCTCGTCGCCGCCCGCGCGGTGGTAGCCGCGTACGGCCAGCAGGCCTGCGAGCTCGCCCTGCGAACCGGCGTTGGGCTGGAGCGACACCTTGTCGTAGCCGGTGACCTCGGCGAGCTGCTCCTCCAGTTCACGGATGAGCGTGAGGTAGCCCTGCGCCTGCCCGGCGGGTGCGAAGGGGTGCAGCTGCCCGAACTCGGGCCAGGTGACCGGCTCCATCTCGGTGGTGCCGTTGAGCTTCATCGTGCAGGAGCCCAGCGGGATCATGCCGCGGTCGAGCGCGTAGTCGCGGTCGGCGAGGCGGCGCAGGTAGCGCAGCATCGCGGTCTCGGAGCGGTAGTGGTGGAAGACCGGGTGCGTGAGGTAGTCGTCGGTGCGCAGCAGCGCGGCGGGCAGCGTGTCCGCGACGGACGCGTCCAGCGCCTCGATGTCAGCCTCGACGCCGAACGCGGTCCAGACGGCGCCCAGTTGGGTCCGCGTGGTGGTCTCGTCGCAGGCGAGGGACAGGTGGTCGGCGTCGACGAGACGCAGGTTGACCCCGCCCTCGCGTGCGGCCGCGACGATCTCGGCGGCCCTGCCCGGCACCCGCACGGTCAGCGTGTCGAAGTAGGCCTCGTGCACGATCTCGACGCCGCCCGCCTTCAGGCCCGCCCCGAGGATCGTGGCGTGGCGGTGGGTGCGCCGCGCGATCGACTTGAGGCCCTGGGGACCGTGGTACACGGCGTACATCCCGGCCATCACGGCGAGCAGCACCTGAGCCGTGCAGATGTTGCTGGTCGCCTTCTCCCGGCGGATGTGCTGCTCCCGCGTCTGCAGGGCGAGCCGGTAAGCCTTGTGGCCGTCCGCGTCGACGGAGACGCCGACGAGACGGCCGGGCAGGCTGCGCGCGTACCTGGCGCCCACCGCCATGTATCCGGCGTGCGGCCCGCCGAAGCCCATCGGCACTCCGAAGCGCTGCGTCGTGCCGACCGCGATGTCGGCGCCGAGCTCGCCCGGCGAGGTGAGCAGCGTCAGCGCGAGCAGATCGGCGGCGACGGTGACGAGCGCGCCCAGTTCGTGCGCCTGGTCGATGACGGGCTTGATGTTCCGTACGGCACCGGAGGCGCCCGGGTACTGGATGAGCACGCCGGTGACGCCGCGCTCGGCGATCTCGGCCGGGATGCCTTCGCCGAGGTCCGCGACGACGACGTCTACTCCGGTGGGCTCGGCGCGCGTCTCGATCACGGCGATGGTCTGCGGCAGCGCGTCGGCGTCGACGAGGAAGACACCGTTCTTGACCTTGCCCATGCGCCGCGACAGCGCCATGGCCTCGGCGGCCGCGGTGCCCTCGTCGAGCAGCGAGGCACCGGAGGTCGGCAGGCCCGTCAGCTCGGCGACCATGGTCTGGAAGTTCAGCAGCGCCTCCAGGCGGCCCTGCGAGATCTCCGGCTGGTACGGCGTGTACGCGGTGTACCAGGCCGGGTTCTCCATGACGTTGCGCAAGATCACCGGCGGCGTGAACGTGCCGTAGTAGCCGAGCCCGATCATCGAGTCGAGGATTTCGTTGCGGTCCGCGAGGGAGCGCAGCTCGGCGAGGACCTCGGCCTCGGTGCGCGCGCCGGGCAGTGCGAGCGCCTCGGCGTTCTTGATCACATCCGGGACGGCGGCGGCCGTCAGTTCGTCAAGCGTCCCGTACCCCGCCTGCGCGAGCATCTTGGCTCGGGCCTCGGTGTCGGGCCCGATGTGGCGCTGCTCGAAGGGGATTCCCTGTTCGAGCTCGGAGAGCGGAATGCGATGGGCGGTCATTGTGGAGGCCTCCTGGTCTGACACGACCTTCGAGGGCACCACGGCTGGGTGCCCGGACGGCCTCCCCCTCTGTCATCTCAACCTGAGAGCTTCACCGGCACGCCCGCTCTCGGCGTCCCGGTTTTCACCGTCGGTGAGAGCGGAAGCCGTCGACACCCGCTCTGCTTTCCAGAGTGACCTCGTCCGTGCGGTACGTGGGCCTGAGAGATTCCGGGGAGGATTTGCTCCTTCGGCGCCCTCCGGTGACGTCTGGAGGACTCTCCCGCACGGGGTCAGCAGCCGCTGACCAGGGTATCAGTGGGCTTCCCCGAGTGGCCGCCCTCCTCAAAGTGCTCTTTCGTAGTGCTTACGAGATGGCGACCAGCTGGAGGGCCCGTGCAGACCGACGTCGATCCGCGCAAACTGATCGGCCGCAAGGCGTTCGACCGCAATGGCAACAAGATCGGCACAGTCGACGAGGTCTATCTCGACGACGCGACCGGAGTGCCGGAGTGGGCGGCCATACGCACCGGCCTGTTCAGCAGGGACGCCTTCGTGCCCCTGGAGCCCAGCGCCCTGGTCGAGGGTGCCCTGCGGGTCCCCTTCGACCGCGCCCTGATCAAGGACGCCCCCGACTTCGGTACCGGCCGCCATCTCTCCCCCGAACAGGAACTGCGGCTCTACCACCACTACGGCCTCGACGTGGCATCTCCGCCCCCGTTTCCGGACCACGACTTCGGCCACCTGGCAGGCCGGGACGAAGCCTAGCCCGGACGAGGCCCAGAACCGTCGGCGGTGCCTACTGTGCCGCCGAGGGTCTTCGCCGCACCAGCGGCAGCGGATCTGCCGGCTCCAGCTCCGGATCGTCGGTCCGGAACGTGCGTACACGACCCGGCTCGGAGTCGGGCGTCTCGAACCGCACAGTGACCCGCCCGAGGCCGCTGCCCTGCACCCATCCGTGTCCGAACTCGGTATGCCGTACGTCATGCCCCGCGGGCCACCGTCGCACTGCGGGCGCCTCCCGTTCCTCGGCCGGCTCCTGTGCCTCCTCCTCGGCCGGATGCTCCAGCTCCCCGGCAGCCGCCTGCGCCTGGGCGAACAGGTCCTCCTGCGTGTAATCCGCGAGCCCTGTGACGCCGACCCCCAGCAGCCGTACGCCTCCCGTGGTGTCGACGGCCCCGAGCAGCCGCGCCGCCGCCTCCCGCACCACCGCCGGGTCGTCCGTCGGCCCACGCAGCGTCTCGGACCGGGTCAGCGTCGAGAAGTCGTACCGCCGCACCTTGAGGACGACGGTCCGCCCCGATCGCCCGGCACCCCGCAGCCGCTGCACACACCGGTCAGCGAGCCGCCGCACCTCCATCCGCACCCGCACCCGGTCGTGGATGTCCACGTCGTACGTGTCCTCGACGGATACCGACTTGGTGTCCCGCTCGGCCACCACGGGCCGCTCGTCGAGCGCCATCGCCATGGCGTACAGCGCGCTCCCATGGGCCTTGCCGAGGAGCCGCACAAGCTCGTCCTCACCCGCCTCGGCGACCTCCTCGACCGTGGTGATACCGACCCGCCGCAGATGGTCTCCGGTGGCGGGTCCCACGCCCGGCAGCGCCCGCACCGGCAGAGGCGCCAGCATCGCCCGCTCCGTCCCCGGCTCTATCAGCACCAGCCCGTCGGGCTTGGCCTGCTCGGATGCGATCTTCGCAAGCATCTTGGAGGCGGCGAGCCCCACCGACCCCGGCAGCCCGGTGACGGCCTTGATGTCCACGCGCAGCCTGATCCCCGCCAGCCGCGCCGAGTCCTCGTCCCAGGCCGCATCTCCCGCCTCCAGGTCCACGAACGCCTCGTCCAGGCTCAGCGGCTCCACGAGCGGCGACAGATCCCGCAACAGGCCCATCACCTGCTCGCTGATCTCCCGGTAGAACCCGAAGCGCGGCACCAGATACGCGGCGTTCGGCGCGAGTCGGCGCGCCTGCGCCATGGGCATCGCCGAATGGACCCCGAAGACCCTCGCCTCGTAGGAGGCGGTGGCGACCACCCCACGCGGTCCGAGCCCGCCCACGATCACCGCTTTCGAGCGCAGGCTCGGCTTGGCTGCCTGCTCGGCCGAAGCGTAGAAGGCATCCATGTCGAGATGCAGGATCGTAGGCGCGTCTCTCACCTATCCGATGCTCCCCCACGCCACTGACAATGCCCGTGCGCTGCGGCATCGCCTCTCGGGCCGCTTGCCTCTCGGACGCTTCCAGGACCGCTGTCAGACCGCTCGGTTCCGGCGCCGCGCCAGCTCGTCCGCGGGGTGGTGCCCGACGAACGTCTCACCGGTGTCGACGCGCTCGCCGTGCAACTGCGAGAGCGCGCTCGTCACGTCCCGCCAGACCACACCGACGGCGATTCCGAAGACGCCCTGCCCGCCCTGGAGCAGCGCGTGGACATCGTCGGGCGAGGAACACTCGTAGACCGTGGCCCCGTCGCTCATCAGCGTCATGCGCTCCAGGTCTTGGAACCCGCGCTCTTGGAGGTGCTGTACCGCCGTACGGATGTTCTGCAGCGACACGCCCGTGTCGAGGAACCGCTTGACGATCTTCAGGACCACTACGTCCCGGAAGCTGTACAACCTCTGCGTCCCCGACCCATAGGCCGCCCGCACGCTCGGTTCGACAAGCCCGGTCCGGGCCCAGTAGTCCAGCTGCCGGTACGTGATGCCCGCGGCCGCGCATGCCGTGGGACCGCGATACCCAACATCCTTGGGCGCCACGCCGCTACCGTCCGGCACCGCCGGAGGCCGCTGTGGACCCTGGTCGGCCGCGCTGCCGTGAAGCGAGTACGGGCTGCTCTCACCCGGACTGCGTCCGGGACGCCCAGCCGTACCGTCGCCGCTGCTTCTCACGCCGACCTCCGTCCTTGAACTGCCTTCTCGACGGTAGGCAGTCACCAGGGGTGCGTCAACGATCGCCACGCCGAGTGATAATCACCCCAGGGGTGGTTTCCCGTATCCCGCCCCGGGGAACGGCTGGTGGAATGCTCTCGGCACGGCCGACACACTCCCTGTCGTTCGGCGGCCCCGGAGAGTCATGGCCGTTGCCCGGGAGCCGGGCATCCCCGCCGGTCCCGAAGCCGGGTCACTGACTGTTGGTCCCGAAGTCCTCGGGCGAGATCTGGTCGAGGAACTCGCGGAACTTCTCCACTTCGTCCTCCTGCTCGTCCGGGATCGCGATACCCGCGTCGTCCAGGACCCCGTCGCTGCCGTAGATCGGGGTCCCGGTGCGCAGCGCCAGCGCTATGGCATCGGACGGCCGGGCGCTCACCTCGACCCCGCTGGCGAACACCAACTCCGCGTAGAAGACGCCGTCACGCAGGTCCGTGATGCGTACTTCGGTGAGCTCCTGGCCGACGGCCTCCAGCACATCCTTGAACAGGTCGTGGGTCAGCGGTCGCGCCGGAGCCATGCCCTGCTGCGCGAAGGCGATCGCCGTCGCCTCCCCCGGCCCGATCCAGATCGGGAGGTAACGGTCGCCTCCCACTTCGCGCAGGAGCACGATCGGTTGGTTGGAGGGCATTTCGACCCGGACACCTACGACGTCGAGCTCGTTCACACAGCAACCCTAGGCCGTGCTCGACACCTTTGGGTAGTCGGGCACGGAACGGGCGGCCGATCCGGCGTCCCACCAGGCCACCGGTTCAGGGCAGCCGGACGCCGAGCGCGGACTGCACCAGCGCGGCATGCAGCTTCACCGCGAGCCCCGCCAGCTCCTTGGCCCGCGCCTGTGCGTGTGCCCTGGTCTGGGGATTGCGGTGGCGCCGCAGCGGGGCAACGACCTGGTCGACGAGCCCGGCCTCGCGGTCTGCGGCGGCCTTCATGGCACGCAGGTGCCGCGGCTCGATCCCGAACCGCCCGAGCTCCACGACAAGCCCGGCCACGGTCACCGCCTCGGCGTCGTAGACCCCGTCCGGCAGCGGGGTGATGAGCCCGTACGACTCCCACTCCTCGAGCTCCTGCTCGCGGATCTCGGCGGCGGCCAGCAGCTCGGACCGTCCGATCCGGGCCGCTGTGGGGCCCTCCGGCTCACTGACGGCCTCGCCGTCCTGCTGCGGCGCCGCGGCGGGCAGCTGCACCGCCTCACCGCGCACCATGGCGTCCAGGTGATCGCGAATCACCTTCAGGGGCAGATAGTGGTCCCGCTGCATGCGCAGCACCTGGGCCAGGCGCTCCACGTCGTCCGGGCTGAACTTCCGGTACCCCGACGGGGTCCGCTGCGGTTCGACCAGCCCCTCCGACTCCAAGAACCGGATCTTCGAGATGGTGACTTCGGGGAACTCGTCGCGCAGTACGCTCAGCACCGTGCCGATGCTCATCAGCCCACTGGACGCGGCGACGGTGCCGTTTCCAGCACCGCCGCTCGGTGTGTGAAGCATGGAACTTCCCTATGAGTCCCCCCGGACGGACGCTGGAAGTGGGTCAGATGCCCCGCTGGCTCGCGTAGAAGACCAGCCGATACTTGCCGATCTGCACCTCGTCGCCGTTCGACAGTGCGACGGAGTCGATCCGCTCCCGGTTGACATACGTGCCGTTCAGGCTGCCGACGTCCGCCACGGCGAACGAACCGTCCGGTTGGCGCCGGAACTCCACATGGCTGCGGGACACGGTCACGTCGTCGAGGAAAATGTCGCTCTGCGGATGACGACCGGCCGTGGTCAGCTCGCCGTCCAGCAGGAAGCGGCTGCCGGAGTTGGGACCGCGACGCACCACCAGGAGGGCCGAACCGAGCGGCAGCGCGTCGACAGCGGCCTGCGCCTCGGGAGAGAGCATGGGCATCGGCGTCTGGCCGGTGGCCTCGGCGTCGTAGGCCTCGAGGCCGGAGATGGAGATAGCGGAAGTGGTCTCCGACGGACGCTCGGGGGTCGGCCCGGCCCGCAGCGGCGCGCCGCAGTTGGAGCAGAACCGGCTGTGCTCCGCGTTGCGGTTCCCGCACCTCGTACACACCAGGGCCGACATGGACGGATCCTCCTGCCGCGGCTGGCCTGCCTGGGCATTGGACGCGTACGGATCGGAGGGCAACCCCCCACCCGTACTTGAGGTTGACGGTTCCCCGAAACCTATGCGGCCGGAGTGGCCAGGGTCAACAGACGGCGCGCCCTGACCACCGGAAACGTCACTGCCGGGACCACCGACCTGTTCCCGGAACAGCGGGCGATCTCCCTGCCCCTCGGCGTTTTCGGGGCGCGATACGCGATGCCGGGCAGTGACGTTGACACTGCCCTCTCGTGTGCTCTTGCCGAACAACTTCGTAAACAACTTCACGGGCGATTCCCCTTGACCGAAACAGACCCGCCCGTGGGGCAGGACGAACCCTGATTGAACACACCGGTCGAGCCGGACATCCTTACAACGTCCGCGTCCACCAGACAGTTTCCATCACGCACCACCCATTCGATGCGTCGACCCCCCGCAACCTCATGCCCTGGTGGAGCGGCCCTCATGCACACCCGCTTCACGAGGAGGACGACCGACCGTAGTCAGGCCACTTCGCTGGTCGCAGGGCGTCCACGACGATCTTCTTCGAGCGTTCCACCGTGGCGGTGGCCTGCTCCTTCTCCAGAGTCTGTACCACCCCGCCGGGGATGTTGAGCGCCGGTTCGAGGTCCTGCGGCTTGCCTATGACCTTGAAACGATAGGGCGCGCTGATCTTGTTCCCATCAACGCTCACTCCGCCGCTCGCGTCCGTCAGGTAGGTGCTGGCGACCACCCGTACGCCGTTGACCTGGATCGCCTCCGCTCCGGCAGCGCGCAGCTCCTGGATCGCGTCGAGCAGCATGTCGGCCTTGACCGTCCCCTTCGTGTCGTGGATGGTCACCGTGATGCCGGGACCCTGCGCCGCCACCGTGCCCGCCAGGATGCCGAGCTGCCTCTCCTTCTCGACCATCTGCTTGCGCGCCTCCTCGGCCTGGTCCGAGCTGTTCTCCAGCTCGGTGCGCTGATCTTCGAGCCCCTGCTTCTCCTCTTCAAGACGCTGCGTACGGTCGTCCAGTTCATCGAGGATGCGTACGAGATCTTCCTGGCGAGCGCCGCGCAGGGCGCCGTTGCTGTCGCTGTTGGATGCCACTTGAACGGCCAGACCGAAGCCGAGGCCGAACAGGAGGAGCGCGACGATGAGTTGCGCACGTGACAGGCGTGGCGGCCACAGGCCCTTCACCAGCCGCTGACGGCCCGACAGAGCCGGAAGGGCCTGCTCCGGCTCGACTTCCGTCGTCTGCGCGGCAGCCGGCACCTCTTCGGGCAGCTTCTTGCGCAGCGGGTTCGCGGGGGTCTCGTCCTTGCAGCTCATCGGCATCACGCCCGGAACACGTGCCGACGGATCGCCGCGGCGTTGGAGAAGATGCGGATGCCGAGGACCACGACGACTCCCGTGGACAGCTGGGCGCCCACACCCAACTTGTCGCCCAGGAAGACGATCAGCGCGGCGACCACCACATTGGACAGGAACGACACCACGAAGACCTTGTCGTCGAAGATTCCGTCGAGCATCGCGCGCAGGCCTCCGAAGACTGCGTCGAGAGCCGCTACGACAGCGATCGGGAGATACGGCTCGACCACCGACGGAACCTCGGGCCGGACCAACAATCCAGCCACGACGCCCACGACGAGGCCCAGTACGGCGATCACGATGTGCCCTTCTCTGTGCTCGGCTCTGCTGTTCGTACGATCACGCTCGGCGCGGCCGGCAGCCGGACGTCTTCCTCGACGGACATATTGGTCCGGATCCCGAAGTTCTCGTGCAGCACGCGCAGATACAGCCCGTCGGCGCTGTCCCGGAACTTGGTTCCCAGCCGCGTGCCGTCCCCCACCGCGAGCACCGTGTAGGGCGGCACCAGCGGTTTGTTGTCGACCAGTATCGCGTCACCCGCGGCCCGGATCGCGGACAGCGCGGTCAGCCGCTGCCCGTTGATCGTGATGGCCTCGGCTCCCGATTCCCACAGCCCGTTGACCACCCGCTGCATGTCGCGATCGCGCACACGTCCGGTATCGGAGAAGCCCGAGGTTTGGCGCACATCTCCGTCACCGCCCTGGTGGGCTTCCTTGGCGTCGTTCACGACGAGCTTCACGCCGGGGCCGTGCACCTTCACTGCCCCTGACAGAATGCTCACCAGATCGCCCTGGTCGCCGCCGTGCTCCCGCAGTGCCTCACGCTGCCGAGCGCTTACGTCATCGCGCAGCTTGTCGATACTGTCTTCCAGCTTGTCGGCCGCCGCGGTCTCACCGTCGATGCGGTCGATGAGTTCCTCGCGTTCCTTGGCGACGACCGGTGCCGCGACCCGCGCCTGCGCCGCTCCCACCGTCACCACCAGAGCCGCCAGTACGAGGCCGGCCGCGAGGCCGAGTTTCGCCCGCAGCGTCTTCGGAACGCCACCCGTGCCTTCGGCCTTCTTCCGGGCGGCAGCTTCGGCGTAACCGTCGTCCACGCTGTGGTCCATGACGTTCGTGAGCAACGACATGGAGGCGTCCGGGCGCGGGGGGCGCGCAGGGGTGCTCCGAACGTGGGGGTGCTGCGGCATGCCGCACATCGTCGCATGTCGCGGCCAGTACATCCGAATGGCCCCACCGGCGTGCCGAACGGGTCCCCTGGAGGGCACCGTCCGGCACGCGCGCGTGCTCAGCGTCCGGCGCTGTCCACGACGGACGACCACTCGTCGAGCAGGGCCTGGGCGGACGCGTCGTCGGGGCCCTCGGCCCACAGGTGTGTGACCGCCTCCGCGGGGTCCGGAAGCACCATCACCCAGCGCCCGTCGGTCTCCACGACCCGTACGCCGTCGGTCGTGTCCACGAACCGCTCACCGGCCGCCTCCACCACACGCCGCATCACGAGTCCCTTGACGGCCCAGGGTGTCGCGAGGTCGCGTCTGAGGACGTGCGCCCGCGGGATCCGCGCGTCGATCTGGCTGAGGGTGAGCTGCGTCCGCGCCACCAGACCGATGAGCCGTACGAAGGCCGCCGCACCATCGAAAACACTGCTGAACTCCGGCACGATGAAACCGCCGCGCCCGTCTCCTCCGAAAATCGTCGCGTCGTCACGCCCGACTCGCGTCAGATCGTCCGGCGAGGTGGTCGTCCAGTCGACCTGGGTCCCGTGGTACGCCGCCACCTGCTCGGCGATCCGCGTGGTGGTCACCGGCAACGCCACGCGCCCGCTGCGCCGCTCGGCGGCCACCAGGTCGAGCATGACGAGCAGCGCCCGGTCGTCCTCGACGATCCGCCCTTTCTCGTCGACGAGCGAGAGCCGCTCGCCGACCGGGTCGAACCTCACTCCGAAGGCGGCCCGTGCGGACGCCACGATCTCCCCGAGCCGCACCATCCCTGACCTGCGCGCGTCCGCCGTCTCGGTGGGCCTGGACTCGTCGAGACCGGGATTGATCGTCAGCGCGTCGACACCGAGCCTGCCCAACAAGCTGGGCAGAACAAGTCCGGCGCTGCCGTTCGAGGCATCCACGACGACCTTCAGCCCGGATTCGGCAATGCCGGTTGTGTCGACATTCCTGAGCAGGGAGCCCGTGTACGAGTCGAAGACACTGGCCGGGAAGTGGAGATCCCCGATCTCGCCCGGGAACGCCCGCCGGTACTCCTGCCGCGCGAACACCCGGTCCAGCTTCCGCTGACCCCCCTGCGACAGATCGGCCCCGCGCCCGTCGAAGAACATGATGTCGACGGAATCGGGCACCCCCGGCGTCGTCCGGATCATGATCCCACCGGCACTGCCCCGCGCGGTCTGCTGCCGAGCCACAGGCAGCGGTACGTTCTCCAGGTCGCGTACGTCGATGGCGCTGGCCTGCAGCGCCGAGATGACCGCTCGCTTCAGCGCACGAGCACCCCTGGAATGATCGCGAGCCGTCGTGACCGTGGAACCCTTCTTGAGCGTGGTCGCGTACGCACCAGCGAGGCGCACCGCGAGTTCCGGGGTGATCTCCACGTTGAGGATCCCGGACACCCCACGGGCACCGAAGAGATGGGCCTGTCCTCGGGACTCCCAAATGACCGACGTATTGACGAAGGCGCCGGCCTCGATGGTCTTGAACGGATAGACCCGCACGTTCCCCTGCACGATCGATTCCTCGCCGACGAGGCACTCATCGCCGATCACGGCGCCGTCCTCGATACGGGCGGCCCGCATGATGTCGGTGTTCTTTCCGACGACACAGCCGCGCAGATTGCTGTGCTGGCCGATGTACACGTTGTCGTGCAGAACGGCCTTGTGCAGAAAGGCCCCGCTCTTCACCACGACGTTCGAGCCGACGACGGTATGCTCGCGGATTTCTACGTCGGCCTCGACCTTGGCGTAGTCACCGATGTACAAGGGCCCCCGCAGAACCGCGTCGGGATGCACTTCGGCGCCCTCGGCCACCCACACGCCGGGCGAGATCTCGAAGCCGTCGAGTTCGACGTCGACCTTGCCCTCCAGGACGTCGGCCTGCGCCTTCACATAGCTCTCGTGAGTGCCGACATCCTCCCAATACCCCTCCGCGATGTAACCATAGATCGGCTTGCCCTCCTTCATCAGCTGCGGGAAGACATCACCGGACCAGTCGACGGAAACGTCCGCCTCGACATAGTCGAAGACTTCGGGCTCCATGACATAAATGCCCGTATTCACCGTGTCCGAGAAAACCTGGCCCCAGGTCGGCTTCTCCAGGAAACGCTCGACCTTGCCCTCCTCGTCCACGATGGTGATACCGAATTCCAGCGGATTGGGGACCCGGGTCAGACAGACGGTGACCAGCGCCCCCTTTTCCTTGTGGAAATTTATCAGCTCGGTCAGGTCGAAGTCTGTCAGCGCATCACCGGAGATCACGAGGAAAGCATCGTCCTTCAGCGCCTCCTCGGCATTCTTGACGCTGCCGGCAGTACCGAGTGGCTTCTCCTCATTGGCGTAGGTGAGCTCCATCCCGAGCTCTTCACCGTCACCAAAGTAGTTTTTGACCAGCGAGGCCAAGAACTGGACGGTTACGACGGTCTCGTTGAGCCCATGCCGCTTGAGCAACCGCAGCACATGCTCCATGATGGGGCGATTGGCCACGGGCAGGAGCGGCTTGGGCATGCTTGAGGTCATGGGGCGAAGGCGTGTGCCTTCACCTCCGGCCATCACGACGGCCTTCATGTCGGAAGCGTCCTCCTTGAAGAGACGACTGTCTAGCCGACTTCACCCGTCCAGGTTGTCCCGCACATTCCGCTTGCGGGCCATCAGAGGCCACTACGGCCGCCCATTCGGCGAGCTCAATCGGCCATGGCGTCCGCGCGAACAAGGCGGCGGACCTGAACCACGTAGAGGATCCCTGCCCACCAGTAGAGCGTTGTACCCCATCCTGCGAACGCCCATCCGAAAATAGCAGCGAGTGACGCGATCCATCCACTTCCGTCGCTGAGCAACAGCAACGGGAAGGCATACATCAAGTTGAACGTCGCAGCTTTCCCCAGGAAGTTCACCTGCGGAGGTGGATAGCCATGGCGCCTGAGGATGCCCACCATCACCAGCAGGACCAGCTCCCGCGCCAGGAGGACAGCCGTCAGCCACAGGGGAAGAATCTCGCGCCAGGTGAGACCAATCAGAGTCGACAGAATGTAGAGCCGGTCGGCCGCGGGATCCAGCAGCCGGCCCAGACTGCTGATCTGGTTCCAGCGCCGGGCGAGCTTGCCATCCAAATAGTCAGTGATGCCACTCAACATGAGCACCAGAAGCGCCCAGCCGTCGCTCTTGGGACCGCCGAACTCAGGCCTGAGGATCAGCCACAGGAAAAGGGGTACGCCAACGAGGCGCGCCATGCTGAGGATGTTCGGGAAGGTGAGGACCCGTTCTGTCTGGACGCGGGTCTCCTGAACCTCCACCCGGGGCCTCCTGTGGGAACGTGCCAACGTTGCCCCCTGACCTTACCCTCAGGCATCTCCACACCATGCGGAGGGGTTCGAGTAGCACCCTCGAAAAACAAAAGAGCTTCGGCCCCCGGACTTGTCGTCCAAGGACCGAAGCTCTAAAAAGAGTTCGGCGGTGTCCTACTCTCCCACAGGGTCCCCCCTGCAGTACCATCGGCGCT
>CBFGQM010000032.1:0-24684 GCA_965650905.1 uncultured Streptomyces sp.
TCCACGCCTACGCCCTCGCCCACCGCTGCACCACCTGCAAGGCCAACCCCGGCGAGCAGTGCAACGCACCCCGCAAGAACGCCCAGCTAGCCCACATCGACGCCATCCGCGCCCGCTTCGGCGACGCCCCGATGGAGCACGACCCGACCGCGCTGATGCATGCGACCCGGCAGGACGCCGGCCTCCGCCACTACCGCCGCGACATCGGCCGCGCCCCCTGGGCCGAAGACCGCGATCCCGGCCGCCGCTACGACTCACTCGGCGACGCCTGGACGCCCGAAGCCTGAGCAGCACGAAGGCCCCGCACACACAGTGCGGGGCCCGAAGGAAGGAGGAGAGGCGTGTCAGGACTCGGCGATGGTGCGGGCGGCGCCGGCGTCGCGTTGCTCTTTCCGCCACTTCGCGATCTCGCGGTTGATGTAGACGCGCAGGTCGGCAGCGCGCGACAGGCCCTTGGCCTCGCACACCTCGGCGTACGCGTCCCACGTCTCTTTGTCGACGCGGACCACACGGCCGGTCGTTCCCTTCGTCGTCATGAGCACAGAGTAGCTGACCGTGCAGCGGATGGGCACCACGCGTGCAGTACGTGCCCATCGAGTGCCCATCGCCGTGATGGGCACCCTGGGGTAGAATCGGCATCAGGCGAGGCAGTGATCAAGCCGCCCTGAACTGGGGGTTCATTTCGCATGCCCTGACCAGCACGACCGAGAGAAGGACCGTTGAGCCTCGACGCCATGGACTGGGTGTGGAACCAATCCACAGCCAAGGGCACCGCCCGCCTAGTGCTACTGGCCATCGCCGACAAGGCGTACGGCAAGGACTGCTCGGCCTACGCCGGCACGACCATGCTCGTCCAGCGCTGCAACGCGGCCCGCTCCTCCGTCATCGCCGCCGTCGACAAGCTCATCAAGACAGGCGAGCTCGCCGTCATCGAGGGCCGGGTGGGTCCACGCGGCGAAACCTTCTACAAGCTCCCGAAAGCGACTCGTCACCGCAGGTCAGAGCAGGAAAGGGGTCCGGATTCTGTACCCCCGACAAACCAGGAAGACGCCGAATCGGCCCCGAAATCACAGCATCACAGCAGGTCAGACCGTGAAGGGGGTCCGAAATCCGGACCGGTACAGAATCCGGACCGGTCCGGATTTCGGACCGGTACAGAATCCGGACCGGGGGGGTCCGAAATCCGGACCCCTGGGGGTCCGAAATCCGGACCCCATAACGGTAGTAACACAAACACCAACTACCCCTCTCCTCCCGCCGCCGCCGAACGAAGCGCGCAGGACAGCAGCGAGAACCGGATCCCCAGGGCCTTCGACTACATCCAGCCGCTCATCAAAGCCATGACCGAAGCCGGCATCACCGTCACCTGGCAGATGCCCGCCGACGACATCCAGGCCATCGCCCAGGTGCAGCAGCGAGCAGGCGTCGACCAAATGATCACCTTCGCCCGCAACATCAAGGCCCGCACCCGCGAGCCCATCACCTTTGCCACCTACTTCCTCAAGGCCGGATGGCGCGGCCTCGCACCCGCCGCAGCACCACAGCAGCGGAACCCCCGCCAGGCCTCCAAGCCGCCCCACTGCGGCCACCTCGACTGCGACGAAGAATCCCGCCTGTTCGACCCAGACCCCTACGACAACAAATCCGGGCTCATCAAATGCCCGAACTGCCACCCCGACAACGCGAAGGGCCACCAAGCCGCATGACCGCCAACGACACCACCGACCACCTTGAGCGGCCACAGCCCCGCGACATCGACGCCGAACGCGCAGTCCTCGGCGCAATGATGCTCAACCCGCGCACCATCGACCTCATCACCCGCATCACCGACGTCACCCACTTCCACGAACCACAACACCAAACGATCTACCAAGCGATCGTCGCCCGCTACGTCACCAGCAGCCACCGCCCCAAAGTCGACCCAATCACCATCAGCAGCGACCTCCTCGAACTCGGCGCCCTCGGCAAAGTCGGCGGCAGCACCTACATCCACGGACTCGTCAGCCACGTCCCCGACACCGCGAACGCCGACCGCTACGCAGAGATCATCCGCAACATGTGGGTCTTGCGCTGCGTCATCAAAGCCGGAACCCAAGTAACCAGCCGCGGCTACGCAGGCAGCGACAACCCAGCCGACATCGTCAGCAACGCCATCGACGACCTACAAGCCTCCATCTCCGGCATGACTGCCGAAGAAGCCAAAGTCTCCGTCGCCGACCGCTGGAGCGACTACCTCCTGGAACTGAACGCCGGCGCGGACCCCAACGCGCTCGACACCCCATGGCCCGACCTCAACAACGTGATCTCCCTCAAGCCCGGCAACGTCATCACCGTCGGCGCCGCAACTGGCGGCGGGAAAAGCCTGTTCGCACTCAACCTCGCTGCACACGTCGCCCTGACCCACAGCAAGCCCGCCGTCGTCGCCTCCATGGAAATGGGCGGCAACGAACTCATGTCCCGCCTCACCGCAGCCGAAGCCGGCGTAGACGTCAGCAAGCTGGAACGACGCAGCCTCACCGACAACGACTGGACGAAGATCATCCGCGTATCCGACCGGATGCAGAACGCCCACAACTTCATCCTCGACGACTCCGCCAACCTCACCATCGGCAAACTCCGCACCCGGCTCCGATGGATGACCTCCCGCGGCACCCCCGCCGCGATCTGCATCGTCGACTACCTCCAACTCCTCACCCCCGAAAACAGCAGCAGCACCAAGAACCGGGCCAACGAAGTAGCCGAACTGTCCCGAGGCCTGAAGCTCCTCGCCGGAGAATTCCGCATTCCCGTCGTCGCCCTCGCCCAGTTCAACCGGAGCGCCACCGGCCGCGACCCGCTTGTCAGCGACTTCAAGGACTCGTCCTCCATCGAGCAGGACTCCAACATCATCATCCTGATGTCCCGGCCCCTCGCCGACGACGGCACTGACACCGGGCCCCGCGCTGGCGAGATCGACCTCCACGTTGCGAAGAACCGACAGGGCCGCAACAACGTCATCGTCTCTCTCGCCTTCCAAGGCCGCTTCGCCCGGCTCAAGCACATGGGGGCCGCGACGTGACTGACCTGAGCGCCGAAGACGTCCGCAACCTGCGAGCTCAAGGCGACTTCCGCGACTTCCTGCGGATCATCACCGGCCAGCAGCTCGCGGCCCCACCGTCAGCCGCGCTCGCCGCCACCGAGCCGACCGAAGCCGCCTACCACATCCCCCGCAAAGGCGCCTGGCCGTGTGGCACCGCCGCATCCGGGCCCACGCCCACCCCATGCCACGACTGCACGGAAGGAACCCCGTGACCATCCAAGCCATCGAGACGTACTACGCCGGCCACTACTTCCGCTCCAGGCTCGAAGCCCGCTGGGCACACGTCTTCAACGACCTCGAACTCCGCTGGGAATACGAGCCCCAGGGCTACCTCGTCGGCGAACACCGCCGCCCCTACCTGCCCGACTTCTACCTCACCGACCTCGGCTGGTGGATCGAAGTCAAAGGCGACTCCCAACGTCTCGACACCAGCCTCCTCGTCGACGCCGTCCACCCCACCCACGGGATCGGCCGCACCGACCCCTGGTACCGCACCAACATCCTCATCCTCGGCCCCATCCCCGCCTACGGCGACACCGTCCCCGCGCACTTCAGCATCAGCCGCTCCGCCGTCCTCGGCCGTGGCCCCCTCACCTGCGACAGCGGATGCCCCTTCACCAGCACCCTGTTCGGGCTGCACCACTTCGCACCCATGGCCGACTTCCCCAAGGCAAGCCCCGAACTTGCCGCGCTCCGCCTCAACGCACTCCTCGTCCCCGCATGCCGGCCGACCGCCCAACGCCCCGACGGCGACCTCACCGAGTCGATACCCACCGCCCAGGCGCCCCGTATGCCGCGACTCCAAGCCGCCTATCTCCTCGGCCGCACCGCCCGCTTCGAACACGGGGCCGCCGCCTGACCCGCCCGGCCGCCCCCGCTGCCCGTGGTGCAACGCCCCGCCCGGGCAACGCTGCACCAGCCCCCGCGGCAGACGCCTCACCATCCAGTCGCACGACGCCCGCATCCACGCCCACACCGCCCGCACCACCGAGGAGCCCAAGTGACCACGCCTGAACCGATCGTCCAGCCCACCCGCTACACGGTGAACTGCCTGCCCGAGAACGGCATCGACAGCCACGTCTTCGAGATCACCGTCGAGTACCGGGGCAAAGACCGGTGGGCCGTCAAGCGCCACTCCCAAGTCCTCGGCGCCGACGGCCTGTGGGACTACGAGATGCGGCCCTCCGAACGCGAAGACGACTGGCTCGACACACACCGCTTCGACCTCGACACCGCGCTGAAGCTCGCGAGGGAGCAGGCGCCACTCGTCACCGTGAACGGCTTCACCGTCACCGACGCCCTCCGCAGGGCACAGCAGCGACGCGAGGCACGACCGTGACCCCGCTGGAGCAGCTCCTCGCCGAGCAAATCCCCACCCGACCCGCACCCGCCCCGTCCGCGCCAAGGACGTCAAGCACCACCCGCCCCTGGACCCCCGCCGAGCAAGACGCCCACTGGCAAGCCCTCTGCCAAGCCGTCGGAGCCCCAGCCGAGCAGCGCCCCACCCGACACCTCCACGCCGTACCACCCGCCGCCTAAACGATCACCACCCCGCGACCCATCCGGATACACACCCACACACAGGAGCAGCACATGCCCACCGACCCCCGCATCCTCCGCCTCGCCGAAGCGCGCTACCGCAACGGATACGGCGCAACCGTCGCCGACGCCTGGGACACGCTCGACGCCAGCCTCCGCCAGCACCTCATCAGCGAAGCCGAAGCCTGGCTACGCGCGGCAGTCGAGGCCGGTATCGCGCCGCTCGCCGACCGGCCGACCGACAAGCACGACGCGGTCTGGCTGGACGATGACGGCTGGCTGTGGGGCGAGTACCAGACCAGCCCGCCCTCTCACGGAGACGCCATCCTCCGCCTCGTCTGGGCGTCCGAGCAGTGCAGCTCCAAGAGCGAGCTGGAACAGCAGGGCGTCGAGTTCCGGCTCATCGGCTGGAGTCAGTAGCCGCTGCGCATGTCTGACCACCCACCCACCACCGAGGAGACCCCGATGCCCAACCCGCCCACCAACCAGCCGCGCAGGATCCAACGCCGCCGCACCAACGAGCAGTCGTTCGTTCCTGCCGAACAGAACTTCACCGCAAAGATCAACAAGGGTGGTCCCATTCCGGCGCACAAGCCGGACCTCGGACCGTGCTGGCTGTGGAACGGATCCCGGCACAACAGCAAGGGATACGGGCGGGTGACCGTCAACCGCCGTCGGTATCTCGCGCACCGCTACGCATTCCGCCTCTGGGTCGGAGACTTGATTGACGGGATGGAGATCGATCACCTGTGCCGTAACACCAGGTGCGTCAACCCCCGACACCTTGAGCAGGTCACTCCCGAAGAGCACGACGCCCGCACGCCGCACGGTGCGTACCAGAAGGCCAAGACCCACTGTCCCGCAGGCCACGCCTACACGCCGGAGAACACCCGGATGCAGGGGAACAGGCGGCACTGCCGTGCCTGCGACAGTCCTGGTACGGGGCTGAAGGGAATCCACAACGGCCAGTCCAAGCTGACCGATGCGATCGTCATCGAGGCACGAGCCAGGCGAGCGGCAGGCGAGCGCGTGGGTGACCTCGCCGCTCACTACGGCGTCGCCCAGTCCGTGATGAGCCGGGCGCTGGCGGGGGTGACCTGGTCGCATGTCTGAGCCTCGAAGGATCAAGCGAGAGCGCACCCGTGGATGGCGTACCCCACTCGACGCCCAGGGCCGCAAGCCCATCTACGTCGGCCGCCCCACCCTGTACGGCAACCCCTTCCAAGTCGCCCACGTCGCCGGAGGCATCTGGGTCGTGTTCGTCGACGCCGCGAACGGCGTGACCGGGCGCGAGGTCGCCACCGTGTCCAGCGAGCGGGAGGCCCGGCAGATCGCCGTCGACGAGTTCCGCACCATATTGCGCACGCCGGGCGGCGCCGAGCAGGACCGGCAGGCCTTCGCGCAGCAGCTGCACGGCCGGGACCTCATGTGCTGGTGCCCGATCGGGATGCCGTGCCATGCGGACGTGCTGCTGCGGCTCGCGGCCGGAGAGCCCGTGTCTGCGTGAGGCGTCTGCCACCCACCCACACCACACAGGCCGGCCGCCCGCTGCGGATATCAGCGGGCGGCCGTGCCACCCACCGTTTCACAGACCCGAGGAGCCACACCATGACCGAACCCGCCGCCGACCGCCTCGACGACCTCCGCACCGAGTACGCCAACACCGGGATGGTGACGTCCGACGGCGCTGTATGGCTGTTCTCGCAAGTCGTCGTACTGCGGGAGCAGGTGGAGCGTCTGACTGCCGCTGTGCCTGTGCCGCCGACCGCCAACCGGGCCGCGTTGCGCGACCGCATCGCCGACGCCGTGATCCCGCTGCTGCTCGACACGTTGCCGAAGGTGATCGCTAGGTCGCGCGGGTACGAGGTTGCCGACGCGATGCTGGCTGTGCTGCTGGAGCCCACCGACCGGGCCGCCGCGATCGCCGCCGCCATCGGACCGAACATGCTCCTCGGCCTCCAGGACGCCGAACTGTTCGGCGAGCCGGGGCAGGAGCGGATCCGGGACTGGATCAAGTGGATCTCGGAGACGGTCGCCGCGCTGCCCCCGGAGACGCCGAGCCCACCGACCGGGCCGCCGGTCTGGTCTCGGTGCGGCCGCAGACCCTGGCGAACCTCGCCACGCACCTCGACGCCCGCGCGGTCGCGGTCCTTCGGCCGGACAGCGAGGTGTACGCCGAGTGGCAGACGGTGGTGGCGTGGCTGCGCCGGATGGCCGAGGCGCAGCCCACCACCAAGCCCGACACCGCGACCCTCGCCGCCACCCTCGACGGACTCCACACCCTGATCGCCACCAGCAGCCGCGACTGGGGCACCTACCGCGTCGACGCCTGGCTGTGGGCCGTCCTCTGCGGCTGGGACTGCGAACAGGCCGAGCACGACGAGACGTACACGCACGGCGCGATGGAGGAGATGCAGCAGCAGCACGGCTGGAGCGACGAGGCCGTGGCCAAGGCGCGCCGCTACCGGGCCGCCGTCCGTGCGCTCACCGAGCCCGCCGCCGGGGGGCGGCAGGACGGGGCGCAGCCCACGCCGGGCCTCTGCCCCCACTGCGAGCACAACTGGCACGGCACAGGCCGATGCGACGGCGGCAGCATCTCGACGATCACCGGATGCCGCTGCACCGGGCGCCCGTCGTGATGGCCGTGCTGGCGTACCTCGTGCTTGTCGTCGCGATCCCCGCCCTGCTGTGCGGGCATCAGGGGCAGCCGTGGCCGTGGCCGCGACTGTGGCGGACAGCGCGAGCAGCAATGCCCCCCAGGAAGCCACAGACGCCCGCCTCGCGGCCTCAACCCCTCTCGTGCGGCTCTCGCTTCGTCGGAACCCTCAGAACGGCCCGCACGCGGGCTCTCAGCGATTCCGGCCCACAAACCCGACACAACCGGAGCAACCCGTGACCGACCAGCCCGAACCCACCGCCCTCGCGGATCTGTTCCACCGCCTCGTCGCCGACGCCGGCCTCAGCCCACACCGAGCCAACCAGCAGATCGACGCCTACGCTCACCAACTCGCCCAACAGATCCGCAACACCCCAGCCCCGAACAATCCCGACGACTACTGGGGCTTCATGACTCACGGCGCGGACTGGGCCGCCGACCTCATCGACCCACAGACGCAGCGATGACCACACCCACCGACGACCTCAGGGCCGCAGCCGTCAAGATGCGCGGTTTCCACGGCCCGGCAGCCGACCCCATCGCCGAATGGCTGGAGCACGAAGCCGAGACCGCAAGAGACGCCCACCTCTACACCGACCGGGAGCCCTGCGCATGGTGCGGCGAACCCGCCAGCGCCCACGCCCTCGCCGTCGCCCGCGCCATCAACGGTGAGCAGCCGTGACCGCCACCCAAACCCTGTGCGGCCAACCGCACTACCAGCACACCGAAACCCTCTGCACCCAACCCGCCGGCCACTACCAACCCGACCGCGACCCGCACGCCGGACCACTCATCCTCCACGGCCAAGAGTGCGGCGGCGCCGCGTGGGACGAACCCGAGGAACAGCCATGACCGACCGCATCAAGCTGGACGAACTCAACAGCGACCAACTCGACGCCCTGTACGACGAGCGCGACAGACTCCGCGCCGACCGCAGCCGCTACCACCGCAGCCTCCAACAGAAGACCGCCCAGGTTCACGAGCAACAGGCCGCCCTCGCCCGCGTCCAGGCGGTCGCCGACGAGCACCCCGTCAGCATCGACACCGCACTCATCCACGAAGCCCTCGACGGCACCGGTCCGGCCACGGCCGAACCCGTCGTGGACCGGCAGACCGCCGTCGTCCTCGCCGCCCTCCACCACAGCGCCGAAACCACCGTCACCCGCGTCATCAACCTGTACGAGCAGTGGGTGAAGAGCGGGCCCCCGCCCCTCGGTACCTCGATCAACCGCTGGTGGGACACACGCCTCGCCGAACTCCACACCGCCATCAACCCGAAGGAGCAGTGACCATGCCCGAGTACCTCGCCCAGGAAAAGAACCTGCGTCTCGCTCAGAAGATGCTCGACCAGCAAGGCCAGATCAACGACCTCACCGCGCAGCGCGATGGCGCGTACCGAGAGCGCGCCCACCTCGTCGCACTCCTCGCCGCGATGACCGAAAGCGCCGTGATCGCACCCGCGCCGGACGTCGAGGAGCCGGGCTGGCAGATCGCCTACCTCCGCATCGGCGGGCGGCAGGCCTCGTGGCACATCTCGCCACGGGACGCAGGCCTCTTCGCCCACGCCGAGCGTGTCGAGCCGGACGACCCGCGCGCGCAGTGGGACGGCCACACCACCGAGGAGAAGTACGCCGGGATCGCCGCGCACACGGTCGAGTTGGCGCAGCGATGCGGGCCAGAGTGCTCTGAGATGCACCGCGACGGATTCCGCTGCAAGGCCTGACCCACGTCGAAGGGGCGCGCCCACAGACCTCCCCAGGCCAGGCGGGCCCGCGCCATCGTGGTCGTAGCAGCGCCCGCCAACCCATAGACCAGCCAACCTGCCCATCGGCAAACTCAACCAGCCCGGTTTGACGGCCGTGGCATTCTGACCTCGCTGCTCGCACGCTCCCGCTGCTGCGCGTCGGGCAGCGCTACCCGGCCCGACGCTTCACGGGCAACAGTGAGGGCCCCACCGATCCATCCGGTGGGGCCCTGCTACATGTTCGGGCTACGGACGCTATGACGCGTTGGCGCCCTTCCGATCCCAGTACCGCCTGCGCTGCCGCTCTCGATGGCAGGTCCGGCAGTGCCTCTTGCCCTTGCCGTCCACGTAGGTATTCACGTCATCGAACCCATGGCCTTGCGGGCACCGGGAGCAGTCGCGCCCCGAATTGCCCTTGCCCCGAAGCACCTCACAGGCACGGCAGTACCTCGCACCCGGACGCGAGGGTATGACCCGCGTGTTCTCGGCGTCGTACGGGTGGCCCTGCGGGCAGTGGGTCTTGCGCTTGTTGTGGTCAGTCCCGTGATCTATGCAATCTCGCCGGTTCTCTGCACGCGTGCCGTAGGCAAGGTTCGACAGCCGGGGATTTGCGGGGTTCCCGTCCAAATGCCTCACCTCCCGTCCGTCAGGTCGAGGACCCAGGAAGGCTGCGGCAACAAGGACGTGGGCACGACGCCTCGCGCTTTTCGCGTCTCGCCAGAGATCGACGATCACGTATCCGTACCTGTCGATTCTCCAGTTCACATAGAGCGGGCCACCGTCGCGGGTGCGCCGCTTCAGGCTGCGTATGCGGCCTTCGCTGGATACGAGGTAGTGGCCTTCGAACCCGGGGACCGAAGCCCACCGTTCGTTGGCGCATTCGCTGTTCGGTACAGTCACAGTGCACTGGCTCCAACCGTGCTCAGGGCCGGGCGGTCTTCCACACCGCTCGGCCTTCTCTCATTCCTCGGCGGGCTTCTTCCGGGACTTCGTGCCCCAGCCGCTGCCATGACCGCGCTCGATGTTCTGGACGACTCCGAGCGGCAGCTTCAGCCGCTCGGCGATCTGGCGATACGGCACCTTGTTGGCGCGCATGACCTCGATCGCCTGCCGCTGTAGCTCGCGCAGTTGCGGCGCGCGCTCCTTGTAGTCGGCCAGCACCTCGCTGATCGCCACGGCGCGCTCGATCGGGTCCTCGATCGCCTCGACTTGCTTAAGGGCATCGACCACCTGTTGCGCCTCCCTGGTGATGTCGTCGGCCATTCCCGTCCTCTCGTGGGTCGGGCCGCTTGCCTCATTGTATGCCATGGCATACATTCGGAGATAGCAGCCCGTGCTGCTGATGCACAAAGCCCCCGGCCCGGCGCTGCGAACGCCATATGGGCCGGGGGCGGACCCACCCACAACAGCGACGAAGGAGCAGGTCCGCCATGGAGCGTACCGATCAGCCCACCCCCCAGCACAGCCCCACGAGGTCGAGTCAGGCCAACACCTGGCTGTCCACCGACCTGTACGCCGAACTGGCCCGCATCCGCGCCAACGCCGCCGCCCGCTGCACCCGCCCCAACTGCGGATGCCCGGCGGTGAACGCATGATCACCTACTGCGACTGGTGCGGCCAGAAAGACCACGACCCCATCAAGCCCCAAGACGGCCAGGTGTCCGCATGAGCCAGCAGCCCACCGAAGCCGAACGTGTCGCCGCCCTCCAGCGCGAGGCCGCCGCCACATACACCGCCGCCCAGGCCGCCGCCCAACAAGCCGCAGCCCGCGACCAACTCGCCCACGCCCGCGCACACGCCAACGAGCAGGCAGGCACACGCTGATGGGCTTCCTCCGCGACTTCGGCCGCAGCCTCAAACCGGGCAACGACCACCAACTCGCCGCCGACCTCCGCACCCAGCAGCGCGTCCAACGCTCCCGCAGCGCCACCCGCGCCGCCCGCCAAGGCCAAGCATGGGAAACCCGGGACCGCGCCCAAGAAAAGCGCGGCACCTGGTACCGGCCCGCCCGATAACCCCCACCCAGACCGGCCGCCCCCGCGAAACCGCGAAACCCCCACGCGGGCGAGGGCGGCCACCACTTGAGGAACCCCAATGCGCCGCCACTTCCAAACACCCTTGGCCAGATGGGGTTTCACCGCATGCGCGGCCGTCGCCCTCCTCACCAACCAACCCCTACCCCTCCTCGTCAGCGCCACCCTCGCCGCCTACGCCTGGCGCAACCACTAACCACCTCCACCGCCCCGGAGACCCCCGTGAAAACCCTCACCCGAGGACAGAAAGCAGTCCTCACCCTCACCACGCTCCCCATGATCGCCGTGGGCGGCTTCGGCGGGTGGGGCACCTACACCAACGTCGTCTCCGAGTTCAACCGCTCCGGCACCGCCGCAGGCGCCGTCGCGGCCGGCGAAGGCGTCACCCTCGTCCTCGCCCTCGTCATGCTCGTCCTCACCATGTTCGGGCAGCCTTCCCCGACCGCCGTACGCGCCGGACTGTGGCTCGCCCCACTCGCAGCCTCCACCATCGGCGTCGCGGTCGCCGACACCCTCACCGAGCAGATCGTGTACGCCCTCACCCCGCTCGGCATGTGCGGCGCCGCCGAAGGCCTCGGCCTCCTCGCCCGCCGCGTCGTCGTCTACACCACCGACACCGACGTCGAAGCGCTCCGCCGCAACGCCACAACCATGCGACGCATCGCCTACCAGCGAGCACGCTCCGAGCGCCACCCATGGCAATGGGTACAGCACCAGTCCGAGCTGAAGGCGTGGCGGCTCATGAGCCGAGCCGGCCACGGCGACGCGCAGCTCGGCTCAGGCCTTGTCAACGTCCAGCGCGAGCGGCTCACCAAAGGTGCGGACACGGCGCTCGCCGCCATGCTCGGCTCAGCCCCGGCTCACCCCGAACTACCCCCGGCTCAGCCTGCCGTGAGCCGTGAGCCGCAGCCCGGTGAGCCTGAGCCGGTCGACTTCGAGACGACCGTGAACACGGCTCTCGGGGTGACCGCGAGTGCACCGCTCCCTGAGCTGGCTGCCCCGTTTCTACCGCCCCCACCCAAGCTGCCCGCCCTGCCTGACCAGCACGTCGCACGTGAGCCCGTCTTGAGCCCGCCCGAGCCGACCCTCGTGAGCCGGGCTGAGTCGACCACTGAGCCCGCCGATGAGCCCGATGAGCCGCAGCCCGACGAGAAGGAGCAGCAGATCACCCAACTCGCGGCCCGGCTCAGGGTCGGGGAGCGGCTCACCAAGACCAGCGCCGCCGAGATTCTCGCCGTGAGCCCGGCCACCGCCGGCCGACGGCTCAAAGACGCGCGCGCACGCATCAACGAAGGAACGGGGTTCTACACGTGAGCCACAATCCGGGAGCCGACGAGCTCCGAGTCCGTGCCCGCCTCCGTCAGCTCGTCGACGGGCCCGCCGCCAACCCAACGCCCAGCAGCCCTCCGACCAGCCCCAGGCTGCCCAACTGGTGGGACCCCAAGCCCCACATCAGCACCGACACCAGCACCGAACCGGAGCCGCCGCAACGCCCACGGGACTGGCTCGACGACATCCTCGACAGCACCCCCACACCGACCACACCCGACCCGCAGCCCGAGCCCGCCGACGAGGACAACGCCGAGAACGAGCCCCAATCGGGCCAGCCGAAGCCCACCAAGAAGCCGAAAGCCAAGGTCAAGAAGAAGCCGCGGAAGAAGCGGCACAAGACCGACCACCCGGCCGCCATGCGCAGCCCCCGCCAGTCCCTCCTCGACGCCTACGACCGTATCCCCCGCCGCATCCGCTGGCTCATCTACCACGCCACCGCCGCAGGCGCGGGCTGGTGGCCTGGCTGGGTCGACTGGGGCACCGACACCGCAGCGTGGTTCGCCGCTGGCAACTGGACCGCCTCGTCTGCGTGGGTGCTCTACGGGCTCGGCGCCTGCGCTTGCGGCCTCTACCGGCACTCCCGCCGCTGGGCGTGGCCCGTCGCCTGGTGCGCCACCGTCCCCGTCTCGTCCGTCGCCGCCGGCGTGCTGCTGTACGGCACCGGCTACCAACCCTAGGAACCCCTCGTGACCAGCGTGTTCGGCAACCTCGGCCCCGTCGGTTTGGCCCTCGTCCTCACCGTGCTCCTCATCTTCGGCATCCCCGGCGGCGGCCAACTCAAGCCACTCGGATGGTGGCCCACCCTCGTCTTCTCGATGCTCGCCGGATCCGCATACAAAGCAGCCGGCGGCATCTTCAAAATCGTCCCGGACTTCGTGGGCAGCATCATCGCCACCGTCAACGGCATGATCCCCGGCGTCACGATGCCCGCGCTCGCCCTCGCCACTGCGGTCTTCATGGCGTTCAAGAGGCTGTCCACGAAGCAGGTTGGCGTGCTCGGCATCTTTTTCTGGTACATCGCCGCAGGCGCAGGCGGCACATGGTCGTACGTGTCCAACGCGATCGCCAGCCTGGGGGCGAACATCGCATGAACCTCTTCAACCTGCGCAAACACGCCCCCGAACCGGAGCCGGCCGAGGAGATCCCCGACGACACCGAGGAGCAGCCAAGCGACGGCCTGGAGCCGACCCCCGCCCCGTCGCCAACCAGCTGGCGGGGCGCGCTCTGGGCCGGTATCTGCGGCCCCGGCGCATGGATCGCCGCACGCTTCGGCACCGGCACCGCCTGGACCGTCCACGGCATCGCCGTGTGGGCATGCTTCTTCTACGACGGCTGGCTGCCCTTGGTCATCCCGGTGGGCTGGCTGCTGCTGGTCCTCGCGTTCACCCCGAAGCAGTACCTCGACCAGCTCACCGCCTGGGTCGAACACCGGATCGGCCCCGGCCACGCCGACAGCGAAGCAGGCCGCGAGACGTCTGACGAGCCTGCGGGGGAGGAGGCCGCCTGGCCCGATCCGCAGGACGTTGTGGACCTCGTCCGGGACGTCATCGGAGACGACCGCGGGGCTCTCCTCACCGCCCTCCGCGGCCCCCTTCACGCGGCTGATACGAAGGCCGTACGGGAGGTCCTCACCGCGGCTAACATCCGGGTGCGGGAAGGGGTGCGCACTGGCCGGGGGAACGGGCCCGGGGTTCACCGGGATGATCTGCCGCACGCCTCCCCCGAACTGAAAGCGGCTGACGGTGAGCGTTGTTTGCCCAGCTCATCGGCCAACACCAACGCCAACAACACGATCCGCGTGCAGTCCCGAGAGGGGATGACGATCATCACTGACCCGGCCGACCGGCACCGCACCCACACGCTGAGCAAGCCCTAACTCACCCCGGAGAATCGATGCCCTACGAGTACTGGTGTGCTCAGTGCGATGCCGTCTCCCCGTCCAGGCGCGACCACCGTGAGACCGCTGAGGACGACCGCGACGAGCACCGCCAGGCCGCGCACGGCGGGCTCGCACCGACCGCAGGCGACGGCGTACGACGCGTCCATGCAGAGTCGCGCGGCGACGGGTTGCTGCCGAAGGGCTCACTCTGGGCAGCGTTGTTCTTCCTCGCCCTGTTGTTGTCGAACTGCTGGGGCCGCTAAGCGAATCGGACGCGCCTGCCACACTGGCAGCTGCGCGCCGGGTAACGCCCGGCACCCTGGGGCCCGTCACCGTAATCCCCCGTCGGTGACGGGCCCTTCCCACGCCCGGCTACCGGTCGGCCGGCCTGCCCGCACGCGTAGCAGGGGACGGCACGGCGCGGGCCATCCAACGCCCGTCGGTCAAATGCTTCGGCAGCATGACGGGCAGCATGCCCGCGTCGACGAGGAGTGCCAGCCCTTCAGCGCACTCTTCTTCACTGTCGGCTTGGACGCCGTACCGGATGGCCATGAGCTGAGTGTGGCGGGCCGCACCGACAAGGGCGGCTGGAACAGCGGGAGTTCGGGTCACAGCATGGACACACCGACACCACATGCTGCGCACGGGTGCATGATGCCCTTTTCTGCACACGAGTTCCTTGGGGGGAACCATGCGCCGCACCACCGTCCTGCTCACCGCCGCCGCGCTCGCACTGGCCGGCTGCTCCAGCTCGTCCGAGAGCGAGCCCGCGAAGGCGAAGGCGACCGCGACCGTCACTGTGACCGCCACGCCCTCGCTCAGCCACGACGAGACCATGCGCCTGTGCAGCGTCGCCGTCGCCGAAGCAGCGCCGGGCTGGGACGACTGGAACTTCGACCTCGGCGGCTGGCAGGACGACCCGCGAACACCCGAGGCGTGCCAGCCTTTGGCGGATGAGGATTTCCCCCCTCGCGGCAATCGGGCTTTTCAGGATGCGCTGATTGATGGCTTGGAGATGGCGGACGATCCGCGCGCCGAGCAGTAGGACAGCGGCCCGGACGTGGAGAGGCCCCGCCCAACCGGGCGGGGCCTTCGTCATGCGGCGGGCTAGGAGACGACCTCGTAGTGCTGCACCCAGACCGCCTTGGGGTCCGACGTAGACCACGCCAGGCGTGCGCCGCAGGAGCAGGCGACGGACGTGCCTTGGCCGCCCTCGTTGTCGGTTTGCGGCGTGTGTTCTCTCAGGGCACCCACGTGAGTGGGGCATAGGTGGAGCCGGAAGCGGCCGTGTGATCGAAGGGACCGGACGTCCAGAGCCCGCAGCAGGGTCCGGCCCGCCTTTGCTGACGGCAGCGGGGTGTGCGACTGGTGGGCGATGCTGTCGATCGTCGTCCAGCCGACGGGAGCGTCGTCGGTCTCGGAAAGGTCAGACACTGTGCAGCGGGCTGCGTCGCATTGGAAGCGGTATGTGCGCAGGACTTCGACGGTCATACGGCGGCCTTTAGTTGCTCCCACAGCCAGGGCGTGTGCGTCGTGTGGCGGTGTCGTCGGCCGCACGTCTTGCACTGCGACGGGAAGTGCCGCTGAGGGGTGAACGTGTGGAGGGGTTTCCGCCAGTGGCCTTCGGCTTGAAGGTGGTCGCCTCGATGCTGGCCGCAGCGGTCGCAGATCCAGTAGCCGTCGCTGCCGTCGGGGTTGACGGGGCCGGGCCGGAACCAGTGGTCGGTGATCAGCGGCGGCCGGGCGCTCATGTGGGTTCCTCGTCCGGGCGCGCCGGGCCCGCGCTCGGTGGGTCCAGCTCGTCGGCGAGCGAGGTGAGGGTGAGCGCGACGCCCGCCCGTTCGCCGTCCGTCAACGGCCCGTCCAGCTTCCGGGCGAGGTAGCGCAGCGAGTTGGGCAGGCTACGGCGGCGGATCAACGGCTCGCTCATGCGTTCTTCTCCTCGCTGCTCACCGGGCCGTACACCTCGTCGTGCGTCAGCAGACCCATGTCCAGGCCGGCGTGCATGACCGCGAAGTCCTTGGACCCCTCAGCCGCAGACTCGACGACCTGGTCCAGCTTCTTCGACTGCATCTCGTTGGCCTTGGATCGGGCGCGCGCAGCGAACTCCGCCGCTTCCTCGTCAGTCACCGGCCGGTCGGCAGGCTTGGGCTTTGGCGGATCGTCGAGTTCCTTGATCTTGAATCCCTTCTGGTGTCCCAGCTCCACGATCACAAGGTCCAAGTCCGGCCCACGCAGATGTGGGTAATCCTGCCGGATCTCCTCCACCCAATCCGGGTACCGGTCCCTGGCGCGGTCGGCCAGTTCCTTGATGCGGTCGTAGGGCAACGCCGCGACCCTCGGGGAGATGCTCGGCACGGGCTTCCGTACTGCTTGGGTGACCTGCTGGCGAGGCGCAGCTGCGGCGGGGGTCGGCTCCTTGGCCGCCTTTGCCCGGCTGACGACGGTGGCCTCCCGCAGAGGGGGTACGCCGGCCTTCTTCGCGATTCGGGCGACGTGTTGCCGGTCGTACTGCACCCGGCGTGCGACCTCTGAGGGGCCCAAGGTTCGGGCCATGAGGACGTTCACGATCGCGTCGTGGGTCTCCTTCTGGATGTCGTCCAGCCTGGCTTCGAGCTTCTTGCGTTCGACGCCGAGCCGGTCGAGGAGAGTCCTTGCCTCGTCTTCCTGCTGCTGGTCTTTGTCGGTCATGTTCTCGATGATGCCACGTGCGGCAGCAAGCACGGTAGACACCCACAGTCCGTAACTTGTGAAAGTAACCTCACTCCACTACTTGACTCCCTATCCTCAAGTTGTAACCATAGGAGACATCAAGCAACGCAACTGGGGGAGACCACAGATGAACGCCGCCGCCCGTACCCGCCGCAACACCCACCGAGCCGCCGTCACCACCACGCGCGCCCTCGGATACCGCACCCTCTCCGGCATCATCGCCGCCCACGTCGAGACGGGACGCCTCGTGAAGACCGGCGACTTCCTCGACCGGATCGGCGGCGGAGACCTGAAGGACGGCGTCAAGAGCTGGTTCGGCCGGCACACGGCGAAGGCCTACCGGGCGCAGCACGGCGGCGACACGGTCAGGGTCTGGACCCAGCACCGGACGACCGGCAAGTGGATCCACGTGTTCGTGTACGGCCCCATCGACCAGGCCCTCTACACCGCCCTCACCACCTACAAGGGCACCCGCCACCTCCTCGCTGGCACGTACGCGGAGGCCGCCTGAACCAACTCCACGGCGCAGCAGACGAACCAGGCCAGCACGACCCGCGAGGAGACCCCGATGAACGCCAACGAACGCGAGCAGGCAGAGGCCACGATGCGGGAGATGACCGCCAGCCTCACCGACGAGTCCCTGTGCATCGCATGGGTGGCCACCGAGGGCGCCACCGTCACGCAGGAACTCGCCCTCGTGCGCGGCTGGATCCTGGACGAGTTCCACAAGCGGCTCGGCGACGACCTGTTCGACGAGTGGCTCGTGGCCCTCGACGACAACGGCGACAGCGTCGACCCGCTGGGTTTCTTCGAGCGGAAGGCCGCCACGGACCCCGCACCGCAGCCCGACAACACACCCGTCCACATCCGTCAGCGCCCCGCCCGCAAGCGGGGCAACGGCTTCTACCGCCCCCAGTACGGGCCCAGCGAGAACGGCAGCCGCACCCTGTGCGGCGCCCCGGCCGGCCGAGACATGGCCTGGGGCGAGACCCGCTACGCCAAGAACCTCGCCTACGTCACCTGCGACGACTGCAAGCGGCTCCGCCAGTCCTGACCACGGTCACCGTCCTCTACCCCGTCGGCTGCCCCGCCACCACCCGCGTCCAACTCCTCGCCGACGCTTTGGCCGCCTAACCCGAAGGAGCCTGACATGGCCCACACCATCCAATGCGCGCACGACGACTGCCCCGAGCACTCCGTTAGCGCCGCCTTCAAGCCCACCCCTCGCGAGGACGAAGCCGCCGATCACCGCCGGTCCCTCGCAGTCGAAGGGTGGAGCGACGTCGAAGGCCGGGACTACTGCCCCGACCACAGCCCCCACTAACCCGCCGCCTGACCGCCCGACACGACAGGAGAACCTCATGCAGCAACACCCCGTCCCCGCCCACCCGAAGAAACCCGGCAAGGTCACCATCCGCGACATCAAGCGCTACCCGTACTACTACATCCGCGGAGACGGCCGAGCAGCCGCCGAGCAGTCCCGCTGCGAACACGGATACCGGCTCACCTCCTCCTGCCCCTGCTGCCCATGACCGCCACGCAAGATGCCCTGCGGGGCGACGACGCAGAGCCAACCGCTCAGGAAGACTTGCCAGACGGCTTCCCCGACCTGACGCCAACCGCCGACTACTTCGGCCTGAAGGCCGGGGACCGGATACAGGTGCTGTGGACCGAGGACTCCTCACCAGTCCCGGCCGTCGTGGTCGAGCCGCGCATGTTCGGTGCGCTCGTCACCGTCGACCCCACCAGCGATCCGGCGTGGTCGTGCGGCCCGTTCGACATGTACGTCACCCAGCAGTGCCCAGACGGATCGTGGGCACGCTGACAACCCGACCCGACAGGATCAACCACATGACCGAACTCGCCCACAGCCAGCAGCCGAGCGCCGCGACCGTCTGGATCCTCTCCACTGGCGAAGACCACGAAGGCGGCGAAGTCCTCGGCGTCTACGCAACAAAGGAAGCCGCCAAGGGCTCGTTCGTCGAGGCCGCGCAGCGCATCCCGTTCGACCTCGACCAGGCGTGGCAGGACAAGGGCAGCGGAGCCGTCCACGCCCACGGCGGATGCGACTGGGTCTCCCTCGAACCCCACCCGCTCATCACCAGCCAGCAACTCGCCTGACCCCGCGCACGCCAGAGGGCCCGCTCCTCGGTTCGCCACCGACCCAGGGAGCGGGCCCTCACCCGTGCCACCGTCCACCAGTTGCACTCGCCGTTACCATCAAACCACCACGTTACCGATACCACACCCAAGAAGGGGGACACGCCATGACCACCAGCGACACCCCCAACCCCCACCCCAACGACCGCCCCCACAACAACAACACCGGCCGCTTCGAACCCAGCCAGAACGCCGCCGACCGCGCAGCCCACGCCGCACGCCTCAAAGCCGACAACCCCAGGCTCAGCTACCAGCAGATCGCAGACGCCGTCGGCTACAACAACAAAAGCGACGCCTGGCGCGCCATCCAACGCTGCCGCGAAGCCGTCTACCGCGAAGCCGGCGCCGAACTCATCGCAGCCGAAGCGCAGCAACTCGACGACCTATTCGTGGCCGCGCTGGAAGTCCTGGAACGGGATCACATCACCGTCTCCCACGGCCACATCGTCAAGGACGACGACGGGCAGCCCATCCTCGACGACGGCCCCAAGCTCGCCGCGATCGACCGCCTCCTCCGCGTCCGCGAGTCCTACCGCAAGCTCTTCGGTGTCGACGCACCCTCCCGCGTCAGCGTCGACGCCCAGCAGCTCGGCGACGAGATCACCGCCCTCCTCGACCGAGCCACCAGCGATGACGGCCCCACCGGCTGACATCGCGCGGATCCGCGCCCAAGTCGACCAACTCGTCCGCGCCGGCGACACCCGACAGCTAAAGCTCCTCCGCAACCACCTGAAGGCCACCGTCGACCGGCGCACCCTCGCAGGCCGCACAACCAAGTACGGGGCCCACCCAGTCCGCTGGGTACAGGAGCGCCTCAATCAGACGGTGTGGTCCAAGCAGCGAGAGATCCTCAGCGCCGTACGCGACCACCGCCGCGTCGCCGTGCGTAGCGGTCACGGCGTCGGCAAGTCGTGGACCGCCGCCCTGGTCGCCTGCTGGTGGCTCGACACCCACCCGCCCGGCGAAGCCTTCGTCGTCTCCACCGCCCCCACCTTCTCCCAGGTCCGCGCGATCCTCTGGCGGTACATCCGCAAGCACCACCGTGCCGGCCAACTCGCAGGCCGCGTCAACCAGACCGAGTGGCTCATCGACGATGAACTCGTCGGCTACGGACGCAAGCCCGCCGACACCGACACCGACGGATTCCAGGGCATCCACGCCCGCTACGTGCTCGTCGTGCTGGACGAAGCCTGCGGAATCCCTGAGCAGCTGTGGACGGCAGCCGACGCGCTGGCCACGGGCCCGGACTGCCGGATCCTCGCGATCGGCAACCCGGACAACCCGGCCTCCCACTTCCGGAAGGTGTGCCTCCCCGGATCCACCTGGCACCAGATGGCAATCAGCGCCTTCGACTCTCCGAACCTCACCGGCGAGACGGTGCCAGAGGAGATGTCGGCTGCGCTCGTCGGCCGCGAGTGGGTGGAGGAGAAGGCCCGCGAGTGGGGTGAGGAGAACCCGGTCTACCGGTCGAAGGTGCTGGGTGAGTTCTCCGAGGACGGGCCCAACCAGGTCGTTCGCGGCTCCGACGTGGCCAAGTGCCGCATGCCGTTGGAGCAGCGGCGCCCGGACGAGTTCTTTGTGCCCGTCGAACTCGGCGTGGACGTCGGTGGCGGCGGTGACGAGACCGTCATCCGGGAGCGCCGCGGTGTGCATGCCGGCCGGGAGTGGCGGGCGCACACGGACCGGCCTGAGCAGATCGCGCCGCTCGTGCTGCGCGCTATCCGGGAGTCCGGTGCAACTGTGGTGAAGGTCGACAGCATCGGTGTCGGGTTCGGTGTGATCGGCGAGTTGCGGAACGCGCAGAACCGGCGTGAGCACACCGCGCAGATCGTCGCCGTGAACGTCGCCGAGGCCGCATCCCAGCCGACCAAGTTCATGAACCTGCGGGCCGAACTGTGGTGGGAACTGGGGCGTGGCTTGTCCGAGTCCGGTGGCTGGGACCTGTCGACGATGGCGAACGCCGACACGACGGTGGCGCAGTTGCTGGAGCCGCGGTGGGACGTGGACCCGAAGGGCCGGATCCGGGTGGAGCCGAAGGACGAGATTAAGAAGCGGCTGAGCAGGTCGCCGGACAACGCGGATGCGTTGCTGCTGGCGTTCTACGCCGCAGGCCGGACCCGTGTGCGGTGGCTGTGATCGCCCGACGCTAGCCGCCCTGCTGGACATCCGTGGACAATGCCAGGTAGTCGAACCCGTTTGGAGGCCGGCGTGAAGAAGACAGCCGCCACACTTGCCGCGGCCCGCGCCCGCCTCGCTAAGGCTGCGTCCGCTGCGTCTGAGGCCCGTGCGGGCCTGTACACGACCGCCGGGTTCGCGTGTGGTACCGCGTCCGCGTGGGTGACCTGGGGTGTCGGGGCGGGCCTCGCCGGGGCTGCCGCGTCGCTGTTGCTGATGGGTGTCCTGTCCGACAACGAGAAGGGGACGGCCCGGTGAGGTCTCTACGTGCATTGAGGAATCGGGCGCCGGTGCCGTACGTGTCGTCGCGGGGCGGCCTGAGTATCCCGTGGCGGGCACCGTCCGGGGCTGAGGCGCAGATGCGGGCGATGGGCGCGGTCGGCACCCTGTTCTCGATCGTCAACCGGACATCGAACGCGACCGCCCTGGTCGACTGGAAGCTGTACCGCAAGGCGCCGTCCGGGCTGCCAGAGGACCGTGTCGAGGTCACGAGGCATGCGGTCCTGGACCTGTGGAACAAGCCGAACAAGTTCTTCACCCGGCAGGAACTGGTGGAGACGGTTCAGCAGCACATCGACCTGACCGGTGAGGGATGGCTGGTCATCTCCCGCAACCCTAGGTCGCCGATGCCGCTGGAGCTGTGGCCGGTGCGCCCGGACCGTATCCAGCCGGTGCCGCACCCGACCGATTTCATCTCCGGCTACCTGTACACGGGGCCGGACGGGCAGGAGATCGCACTCCGTGTGGAGGACGTGATCCAGATCCGTATGCCGAACCCGCTGGACCCGTACCGGGGTATGGGCCCGGTGCAGTCGGTGCTCACCGAGATCGACGCCAGCCGGTACTCCGCGGAGTGGAACCGGAACTTCTTCATGAACAGCGCTGAGCCCGGCGGGATCATCGAACTCCCCACCGTCCTGTCCGACCCTGAGTGGGATCAGTTGCAGGCCCGCTGGAACGAACAGCACAAGGGCGTCGCCAACGCCCACCGGGTGGCGTTCTTGGAACACGGCACGTGGAAGGACCGCAAGTACACGCAGCGCGACATGCAGTTCGCCGAGCTTCGGCAGGTGTCCCGTGACGTGATCAGGGAGGCGTTCGGCGCGCCCGCGTTCGTACTCGGCGAGGTCGGGGATGTGAACCGGGCCACCGCTGAAGCATCGAAGGTGCTGTTCGCGGAGCAGCTGACGGTGCCCCGGCTGGAGCGGTGGAAGGGCGCTCTGATCAACGATCTGCTTCCGTTGTACGGGCCAGAGGCGGCTCGGCAGTTGGAGTTCGACTACTGCGACCCGGTACCCCCGGACGCTGGGGCCCGCAACGAGGAGATCACCGCGAAGTCGACGGCGTGGAAGACCCTCGTGGACGGTGGCGCCGACCCGGTCCTGGTCTCCGAGTACCTCGGGCTGCCTGATCTCGGCTACCGGCCGCCCGTGACCGTGGCGCCCTCTACGGGCCCGGCCTTGGCGCCTGCTCCTGCCGCGCGGGTGGATCTGCACCATCACGTGCCGTTCCAGCCGGCGCCAAGGGCGTTGCCGTCGTTTAACACGGTGATTGCGCGTCCTCGGTCGCCTCGTGCTGCTGTGGTGAAGTCGGATCTTGCGCCGGTGCGGGAGCAGTTCGAGGATGCACTGACCGGGCTGTTGGAGGCGTGGGAGCCGGTGGCTGAGGCGCAGTATGCGGCGGTGGAGGAGCAGATCGCGGCGGCCGTGGATGCGGGCGATACGGAGGCGTTGGCGACGCTGGTCGTGGACTCCGGGCCGAGCATTGATGTGCTGAGGCGGGCGCTCGGGGAGATGGCCGAGGTGGCCGCGCAGCAGATGGCGGATGAGGCTGCCGAGCAGGGCGTGAGGGTGAAGCCGCCGAAGGTGGATAAAGGGCTGCGGAACGCGTTCGGCTCGGAGTTGATCGAGATTGCTGCGGCGACGGCTGCGCTGCTGGCTGCGGACACTGCCGCCTCTGCGGGCCGTGAAGCACTGCGGCTGCTGGTGCCGGGTGTGCGCGGGTCGGAGGTCGCTGAGCGGGTGGGCGGGTTCCTGCGGGGGTTGAAGAACTGGTTCCGGCGTGACCAACTGGGTGGGGCGTTGCATCGGGCGCAGAACGCGGGCCGGGTGGCGACGCTCGCTGCTGCGCCGAAGGCCCGGTACTTCTCGAACGAGAAACTCGACTCCAACACCTGTTCGCCGTGCAAGGACATCGACGGTACCGAGTTCGAAGACCTCGACGCCGTCCGCGCGGTGTACGGGTCGGGTGGCTACCAGCACTGCGAGGGCGGCATCCGGTGTCGGGGGACGTTCGTGGCCCAGTGGGAGTGAGCGCGGACGTCAGTCTCCCGAGTGCCCCCAGAAGCCGTCCGGGTCGAAACGCGTGGGCACCGGGCTCACGGTGAACCGATGCCAGCACGCGCCCAAGTCGATCTCCAGCACGCCGCCCGGACCTCGGTCGTACGTGGACCACACAACATGTTTCGCCGGGACGCCGCACTCTGGGCAGCCCGGATAGGGCACGGACTCGCCGCCGTCGGCCAGCTGGTCGAGTCTCTCCGCTCGGATGTACTCGCGGCGGTTCTCCAGTGCTTGATCGAAGGCAGTGGCCCGGTCGGGGTCGAGCGGGATGCGGTCGCTCATAGGGTGCGCTGCTCTCGCCGCAGCTTCTTCCGGATCCGGCGCCGCTGCCGTGGCGGGAGCACGTCGAACCAGCCCGGCCACGCGTGCCGGTTCCGGTCCGTCCACTCTGTCGTTGTCCGATACCAGCGGTCGCTGGTGGCGTGCCAGTCGGCGAGGTCCTCGGCGTTGTACCAGGCTGCTGGCTGGTGCATGTAGCGGGCAAACCGTTCTGCGGTGGTGAGCGGGCTCATGGGGTGGGCTCCTCCGGAAACAGTTCTCTGCACGACGAGTAGTGCATTGGCTCGCTGTCCCACTCCCACTCGCCAGTCTTCTTGTCCCACCAGCCATGCTGATGGTCGGCCGTCACGAACCCCATGGTGTAGCCGCCATGCGACCAGGCCCGCGCGATGTTGAGGCCGGTAGATCGGGCGATGCGGCGGGTGCTGCGGTCGTTGAGGACTTGAGCGCTCACGACTGCTCCTTCTTTCCGCTGACGCGTGCCGGATCGGTGCCACGGTCTCCTGCGGCGAGGCGTTCGGGCTGGCGGCAAATGTTCCAGTCGCAGGGCGTGTCGGGCTCGGTGTGCCAGCACTGCACCAGCGGATCGTCCTGGCAGCCGCACAGGCACGACGGGTCGTCCTCGCGGTGCGGGATGAGTTCGCCCCAGCGGCTCACGGCTGCGGCCTTTCGTCAGCGAGGGCCCATACGGGCCAGCCGTCCGGCGGCTCCACGACAAGCGGCACCGTACGGTCTTCCGACGCGGCACCGTCCT
>CBFGQM010000033.1:0-23846 GCA_965650905.1 uncultured Streptomyces sp.
CATCCCCTCCCTGCGCGGCACGGCGACGAAAGAGACCGAACGCATCCTCCTGGGTCCCAGCTGGCATACCTTGCAGGCCATCGAGAATCAGGTGCTCGAGGCCCACACGACGGGCAGCGGCGGTGCCCGGACGGTCGAACTGCCCAACGCGCGGAAACGATGGAACGACGCGTTAAACAACCTCTCGGCCGACTACCGGGACCTGATCCACCACCAGACCCGAGACCTGCTCGACCGCAGCGGTGACCAGGCCGATGGGCTGCTGCTCAAGGCGGCCGCCCTGAGCACCGGCGGGCTCGTGGCCCTGCTGCTGTGCTTCGTGCTGTCCTGGCGCATCACCCGCTCCCTCTTCCGGCGGCTGCGCGGGCTGAGGGTGGCCACACTCGGCCTGGCTGAGGAGCGCCTGCCCGACGTGGTGGCCCGGCTCGACCGGGGCGAGAAAGTCGACGTGGACTCCGCCACGCCAGAGCTGGACTACGGCCGGGACGAACTCGGGCAGGTGGCACAGGCGTTCAACACCGCGCAACGCACCGCGGTCCACACCGCGGTGGAGCTCGCCGACACCCGACGCGGCTTCCAGAAGGTGATCCTGGGCATCGCGCGGCAGAGCCAGAACCTGGTCAATCTGCAGCTGAGCAAGCTCGACACGATGGAACGCGAGCACCAGGACCCGAACATCCTCAAGAGCCTGTACGAACTCGACTCCACCGCGAGCCAGCTCCGCCGCTACGAGGAGAACCTCGTCATCATCAGTGGCGGGCAGCCCCGGCGCAGCTGGACCGATCCGGTCGCGCTGATCGACATCCTGCGCAGCGCCGTCGGCGAAGTCGCCCAGTACCAGCGGGTTGAAGTGCACACCGACGAGGAGGTGTGCCTCACCCCTCCCGCGGTGGCGGACGTCATCCATCTGCTGGCCGAACTCATCGACAACGCGACCGCGTACTCCCCCGCCCCCAGCCCGGTCGGTGTGCGGGCCGGGGTAGTGGCCAAGGGCCTGGTCATCGAGATCGAGGACCGCGGCCTCGGCCTGTCCGAGGACGACTACAAGGCGTTCAACGCCCAGTTGGCGGTGGAGCCGCAGTTCGACGTGGTGGCGCTGGCCGACGACCTCCGGCTCGGCATGTTCGTGATCGCCAGGCTGGCCACCCGGCACGGCATCGCCGTCACACTGCGTTCCTCGCCGTACGGCGGCACCACGGCGATCGTGCTGATCCCGCTCGACATCGTGGTACGCGAGGAGCCCGACTCGCCCGCCACGGCGAGCCGCCGGGATGCGGAGAGCCCCGACTCGACGGACCCGCGGACGACCTCCCCGACGGACTACCCGGCGCGGGAGCCGCGTGTGGCCACGACGAGCTCCGCCGGCGCCTCCGACCCGGGCGAGCACGCCCATGAAGCCTCCGTGGCGCTCTTTGCGTCACGGAGGGCCACCACCACTGCCACCGCCGCCGCGCGCCCCGAACCTGGCGCCACGCGGCTCGACGGAATCGCTCCGCTGCCGCGCCGGGTCCCGCAGACGAGCCTGGCGGCCGAGTTACTGGAGGACGCCGGGCCCGCCCGGGACGACGACCCCTACGCGGACTTCACCGCGGAGAGTGCGGCCTCCTCGCTCTCGAGCTTCCAGCGCGGCACGCTCCAGGCCCGTGACGACGACACCGAGACGCAGTACGACCACGAGGAGACAACCGCGTCGGAAGGCCTGGACACGCAGGTCACCGCCGCGGGCCCGGGCGCGCACGTCCCCGCCGCGGACGCTTTTGTCGCCTCGACTCCGCACATAGACCGCCCATGAAGGACAGAGAAATGACACGCCCCACCCCCACCCCAGCCACGCACAGCCAGCTCGACCAACTGCTCACAGGACTGGTGGACCGGGTCGCCGAGGTGAACCACGCCGTCGTGCTCTCCGAGGACGGACTGGTCGTCAGCAAGTCCCTGGGGTTCCTGCGCGACGAAGCCGAGCGGTTGGCGGCGACCGCTTCGGGCCTGATGAGCCTCAGCAAGGGCGTCAGCATGGACTTCCGTGGCGGCCCCGTACGCCAGGCCCTCATCGAGATGGCCAACTGCTATCTGCTCCTCACCTCGGCCGGCCCCGGCGCCCACCTCGTCGTGCTGACCGACCAGGGCGCAGACGTAGGCGTGGTGGCGTACCAGATGAACATGCTGGTGAAGAAGATCGGCGAGCACCTGAGCGCGGCCCCGCGTGACACGGTCACCGCCTGCAACGGCGAGTGAGGTGAGCGGAGGCGACGCGGCCGGCCGTCTGGTACGGCCGTTCACGCTGACCGGTGGCCGGACGCGGCCGGACCGCACCGACTTCACCCTCATCACGGCGGTGACCGCGGTGGATCCACCGCCCTCCTGGGGCGTCCGGCCGCAGCCCGAACACACACGCATTTTGCGCCTGTGCGCGCGGCCGGTCGCCGTCGCGGAGGTCGCCGCTCATCTCGACCTCCCGGTGAGCGTGGTCGCCATCCTGCTCTGCGACCTGCTGCAGGCGCATCGGATCACCGTCCACCCGCCCCGCCCCGTCTCGAAAACCACGCACTTGGAACTGCTTCAGAAAGTGAGGGACGGCCTTGGCCGGCTCTGACCCGATCACCCATGGGATTCCAGCGCCCGACACGGTCAAGATCCTCATCGCCGGCGGATTCGGCGTGGGCAAGACCACCATGGTCGGGTCGGTCAGTGAGATCGCTCCGCTGCGCACCGAGGAAGCGCTGACCTCGGTCGGCCTGAGGGTTGACGACCTCGAGGGCATCGCGGAGAAGCGGGCCACCACCGTGGCCCTGGACTTCGGCCGGATCACGATCAGCCGGGAACTCGTGCTGTATCTCTTCGGCACCCCGGGACAGCAACGGTTCTGGTTCATGTGGAACGACCTGGCCATCGGCGCCCTGGGGGCCGTGGCCCTCATCGACGTGCGCAGGCTGGAGTCCAGCTTCGCCGCCATCGACTTCTTCGAGAAGCGCGGCATCCCGTTCGTGGTCGGCGTCAACGGTTTCCACGGACTGCATCCGTACGATCCGGACGAGGTCCGCGACGCCCTGGCGCTGCCGGAGGGAACCCGTGTGCTGCTCTTCGACGCACGAAAGCGCGAGTCGTGCCGGAACGTACTGATCGCCCTGATCGACCAGTTGATCGCCGCGCACCCCCACACACCCACCCGCACACCCACCCACAGCAACGGCAACGGCAACGGCAACGGCAGGCCCAGTACCATGCCCGCCAACAGGGCTGACCCCCTACCGGTCGGGGCCGCAGAAACCGGCGGGGCGCCGGCGGGGCGCCCTCACCCCGTCACCGGTGGACGGCCTTGAGGGCCCGGCCCTGTGCCGTTGACCCATGCGTCGCTGCAGGTCGTAGGGGGTCTGGCGGGAGCGGCGGGTGCGCCCGGCACCCTGTGGGTTCGGTGACTGTCCGGTCAGCCCTCGTCCGGCGCCAGCCGCAGCGAGATGCTGTTGATGCAGTACCGCTGGTCCGTCGGGGTGGGATACCCCTCCCCCTCGAACACGTGCCCGAGATGTGATCCGCACCGAGCACACCGCACCTCGGTCCGCACCATCCCATGTGACCGATCCTCCAGAAGTTCCACCGCGTCGGAGTTGCGTGCATCGTAGAAGCTCGGCCACCCGCAGTGGGATGCGAACTTCGTCTCCGAGGTGAAGAGTTCGGCGCCGCAGGCGCGGCAGGAGTAGACGCCCTTGCTCTTGGTGTCGGTGTACTCGCCGGTGAACGCGGGCTCCGTGCCGGCCTGGCGGAGGACGGTGTACTCGGCCGGGGTCAGCTCCGCCCGCCACTGCTCGTCCGGCTTATCGACGTCGTACGACATGAGGTTCAGCCCCTTAATTCCACTGCAGGCGGTCCAGGATGAGCGGGCCCAGGTCCGTGACGTCACCCGCGCCCATGGTGAGAATGAGATCGCCCCGTTCGGCCATTGCCGCGACCACGGCAGGGACCTCCGCCTTGTCGTGGACCGGCGTCACGTTCGCGCCCGCGGCCCGCGCCGCCTCGACGATCAGCTCGCTGGTCACACCCGGTATCGGGTCCTCGCGCGCCGGGTAGATGTCCAGGACGACCGACGCGTCCGCGAGGGAAAGCGCCTGTCCCATCTCCTTGCCCAGCTCCTGGGTGCGGGAGAAGAGGTGGGGTTGGAAGACCACCAGGATGCGGCCGGCGGCGCCCGCCCGCATCGCCTCCAGGTCCGCGGTCATCTCCGTCGGATGGTGCGCGTACGAGTCGATGACCTGGACGCCGGCCGCCTCGCCCTTCAGCTGGAGACGGCGCTTGACGCCCGTGTACGCCCCCAGCGCCTCCGCCAGCTCGGCCGCCGGCACGCCGAGCGCCACGCCCGCCGCCAGCGCGGCCACCGCGTTGTGCGCGTAGTGCCGGCCGGGAACCGACACCGTGAAGGTCAGCTCGGCGCTGTCCAGCAGGACCTTCACCTCGCTCTTCAGACCCCGGGCGGTCACCGAAAGGACGCGTACGTCGGCGTCCTCGGACTCGCCGTACGTCACCACTCTGACGTCACCGGCCGCGACGCGGCGCGTCAGCTCGCGGGCACCCTCGTGGTCCGCCGCGATCACCAGCGTGCCGCCCGGCACGATCCGGCCCGCGAACGTCTCGAACGACTTGTAGATCTCTTCCACGGAGGCGTAGTTGGCGTGGTGGTCCCATTCCACGTTGAGCACGATGGCCACCTCGGGCGCGTACGTGTGGAAGCTGCGGTCCGACTCGTCGGCCTCGGCGACGAAGATCTCGCCCTCGCCGTGCAGCGCGTTCGAGCCGGGGACGTCGAGGTCGCCGCCGATCGCGTAGGAAGGGTCCACCCCCAGTTCCGACAGTGACACCGCGAGCATCGACGTCGTCGTCGTCTTGCCGTGCGTGCCCGCCACCGCGATCGGACGCAGACCGTCCATCAGAGAGGCGAGGGCGTCCGAGCGGTGGACGACCGGGATGCCGAGCTCGGCGGCGCGGGCCAGCTCGGGGTTGTCGGCGCGGATCGCGGACGAGACGACGACGCAGGTGGCGTCGGACGCGAGATGGTCCGCGGCGTGCCCGATGTGCACCGTCGCGCCCAGCGCCCGCAGCGCCTCGGCGGTCGCGGACTCCTTGGCGTCGCTGCCCGCCACCTTGGCCCCGCGCTGGGAGAGGATCTTCGCGATGCCCGACATTCCGGCGCCGCCGATGCCGATGAAGTGCGGTCGGTCCATGGCGGTAGGAAGGCCGGCTGCCATGCGTGTTTCTCCCAAAACTAGATACGTCGACGATGCACGCCCGCGAGGGGAACGCGGGGCCCAGCCTATTCCGTGCGGCGGGGCGACCGCTCCCCGCCGGGGGCGCGGGGCAGTGACAGCATGCGGCTCCGCCGCGTGGACGCGACCGGCCCCGGACGGCCCGCGGCCAACGAACCACGGCCTCCCCGACGGCAGCGCCAAAGCAACAGCAACAGCAACAGCGGCGACGGTGGCTTACGACTTGCGGTGCGAGAACAGTTTCAGCACCGGTACGCCCACCTTGTGGCGGGCCCGCGAGGCCCAGTCGCGGTGGAAGAACTCCTCCACGTAGTGGGGATCGGTCAGCACGATCACCTCGTCGGCGTCGATCTCGTCGACCAGGGACTTCAGCGCGTCCAGCGGGTGGTCCTCGATGAGCCGCCCCTCGGCCTGGCAGCCCGCCGCCCGGAGGGCGATCAGAGAGACGTCGAGGGCCCGCTGCCCCTGGCCGGCCGCTTCCTCGCCCTCGGGGGTCTCCAGCTCACGGGCCGCCTCGTCCAGCTCGCCGAGCGCCACGTCGTCGATGGCCCGCAGCAGCCGGTCCGCCTGGTCGCCGCGGGGCTGGAGCAGCACGTGGAAGGCAACCTCCTCGTCCCCGTGCAAGGTGGTGACGAACTCCACGTCGGCGGATGTCAGGGCCTTCTCGATCATCAGTACGCTCGTGAACACGACAGGCGCCCCTTCTCCTCGAGATTCAGGTCCGTCTCGTCAGGTTCGACGGTATCGACTGAAGAGAAACCCGGCCTCCTCCAACAGAGAGGTCAGCTCGAACCTCTTGGGCACCGCCACGGTGGGCCCTCCCGCAATGCGCTGTGCGCCGCCCGCGGTGAGCATCGGGGAGAACGTCAGGCAGAGCTCGTCGAGGACTCCGGCCGCGACCAGCTGGCCGAGCAGACGCGGCCCGCCCTCGGTCAACAGCCGGTGCAACCCGCGCTCGCCCAGTGCCCGTACGGCCCGTGCGGGGTCCACACCCATGCCCTCCCCGGCGATCACCACCCGGGCACCGGCCTTCTCGGCGGCCGCGATCCGGTCCGGGGCCGCCGCGGCTCCCGTGAGCAGCAGCGTGGGCACCAGGGGCGAGGTGAAGAGCGCAAGCGTGAAGTCCAGCTCGAGGCTGGCGCTGACCACGGCGACGGCGGGCGCGGGCCCCTGCCCGGCCGCCTCCCGGAGCGCGGCGAAGCCCTCACGCGCGCGCGCCGGACGGTAGCCCTCCTGGCGCACCGTTTCCGCACCGACCACCACCACGTCCGCGAGCCCTCGCAGCGTGCCGAAGATCCGCATGTCGGCGGCGCCGGAGATGGGCTGCGAGCGGCCGTCGTGCTGGGCGGCGCCGTCGAGTGTGGAGACCATGTTGGCGCGCAGCCAGGGTTCGCGGACATCGGGGTACGCGTAGGCCTCGGCCAGCTCCTCCAGGCCCCACTCCCGGTCCGTCGCATCCGTACCCGAGGCCCCGCCCGCGGCCCCGCCCGAGGCCCGGGGTGCTGTCTCGTCGGTCACAGGGAACAGGCGTCGCATGTCGTGCAGTGTGGCACGACCCGTACAGTGGGCAACCGTGTCCACCTCCACCATCGCCTCCGGAACCGGCCCGACAGCCGAAGCGGTCCCGCTGTCCCTGTGCTCCCGCGAGCCGCACGTCCCCGCGGAACGGCTGGTCGCCGAGATGGTGCCGCCGCCGCGTTTCGACTCGGTCCGCTTCGCCACGTACATCCCGGACCCGAACCAGCCCAGCCAGACCGAGGCCGTCACGGTGCTCGCCGGCTTCGCTGCCGGTCTCGGCGGGGCGCACGCCACCGGTTCCGGCAGGCGCCGCTGGTTCTCCCGCAGGGCGGAGAGCCGACCTGCCGGCCCTCGCGGTGTCTACCTCGACGGCGGCTACGGCGTCGGCAAGACGCATCTGCTGGCCTCTCTGTGGCACGCGGCCCCGGCGCAGCCCGCGCTCAAGGCCTTCGGCACGTTCGTGGAGCTGACGAACCTGGTCGGCGCGCTCGGTTTCCACCAAACCGTGCGGACGCTTCAAGGCCACCGCCTGCTGTGCATCGATGAGTTCGAGCTCGACGACCCCGGCGACACCGTCCTCGTCTCCAGCCTGCTGGGCAAGCTGGTAGAGGCGGGCGTGGCGCTCGCGGCCACCTCGAACACGCTGCCCGGCAAGCTCGGCGAGGGCCGGTTCGCGGCGGCCGACTTCCTGCGCGAGATCCAGGGCCTGTCTGCGCACTTCCGTACGCTGCGCATCGACGGGGAGGACTACCGCCATCGCGGCCTGCCCGAGGCCCCGGCGCCGTACTCCGACGAGCAGGTCACTAAGGCGGCGTACGCCACCGAGGGCGCCTCGCTCGACGACTTCCCGCATCTGCTGGAGCATCTCGCCCGGGTCCACCCCAGCAGGTACGGCGCGCTGGCCGACGGGCTCAGGGCGGTCTGCCTCACAGATGTGCAGCCGGTCCCGGACCAGTCGACCGCGCTGCGGCTCGTCGTGCTCGCCGACAGGCTGTACGACCGCGAAGTGCCAGTTCTCGCCTCCGGGCTGCCCTTCGACCAGTTGTTCAGCGAGGAGATGCTGAACGGCGGTTACCGGAAGAAGTACTTCCGGGCGATTTCCCGGCTCACGGCGCTGGCACGGGATGCGAAGTGGCTGGTGGGGGGTTGATCGACCCGGATCACCCGCATGCCCCCCATGTCGGGTTTCCCGCACCCCCGCCGCGTTCCCCTGGCTCCTCTTCAGCAGCCTTCAGCCCACTTCAGGTGTTCTCCAAGGGAAAACGTTAAGTTAACCCTGCAAACAACTTTCCGCGTTAACATACCTGTTGACGTAAGACGTCTTGACCGGACGCGGAGGAGAGGGGGCACATGTTACGAGGCACAACAGCCCGGACGCGGAGTGTCGTTCTCGCCGCCGTCCTGTTGGCTCTGCAACTCTTCATTCCCACCGCCTCCGTCGCGTCCGTAAACCCGGACTACGTCATCCCGTCCGCGGACTGCGCCACACCTGGCACCCAAACCTGTGCCGCCGCGAGGACCCAGATCGCGGTCGACGCGGAAGAGGCCAGCTGCGGCAAGAGTGAGCGCCTCAACGGCGATACACCGCCCTTCCGGGTTCGCGACCGGCAGCGTTCCGCGGACTCCGCACCCCAGACACCCGCGCGTCCCCTGCTGGCCAGGGACCCCGCGGGCGTGCACGGCGGCACATCACACACCGTGGCCGCCGCGTCGCTCCGTACGACCAGATCGTCAGCCGCTCACTCCAGAGCGGTACTTCAGGTGTTCCGCTGCTGATGTGAACGTCGGGCACCAACGATGACGACCTACCCTCACCACGCCACGTCCGCCGAGCGCGTCGACGTGAGGTCGTGCCGGTGTGCCCGCATGCGCTCCGTCTTGTCAACCGACGCGCCATCAAGGCGCGCCAGGAGGAACTGACACATGCAGCCCCTCATTGATCACGCACGCTCCTTCGTCAAGCGCAACGCGGCCTGCCCGGAGGAGTTCGCCCGCCTCGCCGAAGGCCAGTCCCCGCAGGCCCTGTTCATCACCTGCTCCGACTCGCGGGTCGTCCCGGCTCTGATCACCGGAGCCCGGCCCGGTGAACTCTTCGAACTGCGCACCGCGGGCAACATCGTCCCCCCGTACGCCTCCGAGCGTCCCACCAGTGAAGCGGCCACCATCGAGTACGCGGTGGAGGTGCTCGGGGTCACCGACGTGGTCGTCTGCGGCCACTCCCACTGCGGTGCCGTCGGCGCGCTGGTGCGCGACGAGGACCTGACCGCCGTACCCGCCGTGCGCGACTGGCTGGCGCAGTCGACTCCCCGGCCGGAAGGCACCATCGCGGATCCGACGGTCACCGACGCCGTACAGGGCCACATCCTGGCCCAGCTGCTGCGGCTCCGCTCGTATCCGTGTGTGGCCCGACGTCTGACGGAAGGCCAACTGCGCCTTCACGGCTGGTTCTACGAGGTGCACACCGGCTCCGTGCTGGCCCATGACGCGCAGTCCGACACTTTCACGGCACTGTGAGGGCCCCGATGAGCCATTCTGTGAACAGCCCCAGCAGCCCCAGCAGCCCGAACAGCTCCAACAGCTCCAACAGTCCCAGCCTGCCGGAGAGCAGGATGAAGTTCCTTCATCTGCGGCAGGACTTCGCCGCCTCGCTCGTCGTGTTCCTCGTCGCCCTGCCGCTGTGCGTGGGTGTCGCCGTCGCCTCCGGAGTACCGGCCGAACTCGGCCTGGTCACCGGCATCGTGGGCGGACTGATCACCGGAATGCTGCCCGGCAGCAGGCTGCAGGTCTCGGGTCCGGCGGCCGGTCTGACCGTGCTGGTCTTCGAGGCAGTACGCGAGTATGGGCTGCCCGTGCTCGGCGTCCTCGTGCTGGCCACCGGTGTCCTCCAAATCCTCATGGGTGCCCTCAAGCTGGGGCGCTACGTCCGGGCCATCTCGGTGGCCGTCGTCGAAGGCATGCTGGCCGGAATCGGGCTCGTCCTGATCGCGGGACAGCTCTACTCGGTGGCGGGCGTGAAGGCGCCCGCCTCCGGTCTCGCCAAGCTGGCCGGGCTGCCGGGGATGCTCGCCGACTCCGCCATGTCCGCCGAGGCGCTGGCCTCGCTCGGTCTCGGGGCCGGAACCATCGCCGTACTGGTGCTGTGGAGGCACCTGCCGAAACAGGTGCGTACGGTGCCCGGACCGCTCGGAGCGGTCGCGCTGGCCACGCTCGTGACACTGGTCTTCGGGCTGCCGGTGGCAACCGTCGAGGTGCAGGGTCTGCTCGGCTCGCTCCAGCCTCCGGGGCTCGACGCGTTCGGTGAGCTGGCGAGCGTGGGCGTGCTCGGCACGGTCGCGGCGTTCGTGCTGATCGCCTCGGCGGAGTCGCTGTTCAGCGCCGCCGCCGTGGACCGGCTGCACGACGGGCCGCGGACCGAGTACGACAAGGAGCTGATGGCGCAGGGCGCGGGCAACACCGTCTGCGGCATGCTCGGCGCGCTGCCGATGACCGCGGTGATCGTGCGCAGCGCGGCGAACGTCCAGGCGGGCGCGCGGACTAAGGCGTCCCGGGTACTGCACGGCGTTTGGCTGCTGCTGTTCGCGGTGCTGCTGCCGGCCGTGCTCGCCTGTATTCCCCTGCCGGCGCTCGCGGGCGTCCTGGTGTACGCGGGCTGGAAGCTCATCCCGCTGCGGCAGGTGGCGTCAATGTGGCGCGACCACCGGGGCGAGGCCCTGATCCTGGTCGTCACGGCCGTGTCGATCGTCGCGGTGAACATGTTCGAGGGCGTCCTGATCGGGCTCGGCCTGGCGATCGCCAAGACGGCCTGGGAGGCCTCGCACATCAAGCTGGAGGTCATCGACAAGGGCGCGGGGCCGGTGCAGGCGCACCTGTCGGGCAACGCCACTTTCCTAAGGCTGCCGAAGATCCTCGACAGCCTGGAGGGACTGCCCCGGGACCGGCCGGTGGAGCTTGACCTGTCCGGCCTGCACCACCTGGACCACGCCTGCCGCACCGCCCTGGAGAACTGGGCCGAGCGGCACAGCGCGACCGACCCGGTGAAGGTCACCACGCCGTAGTCGCCCCGAGCGCACAAGGAGTTCACGCCTGGCCCGAGGCTCGACCTGAGCCTCGGGCCAGGCCTATGGTTGGAAGAGCACAAATGGGATGTTTCGGCGACTCGAAGGGCAGGGGGTCGTCATCATGCTTGAGGAGCTGGTGACCGCGGGCGCGATGGTCGGTACCGCCGGGCTGGTGTACCTCGCGGCGGCGACCCGGATCGTCAAGCAGTACGAACGGGGTGTGGTCCTCAGGCTCGGGCGCCTGCTCGGGGAGCCCCGCTCGCCCGGTTTCACGATGGTGATCCCCGCCGTCGACCGGCTGCACAAGGTGAACATGCAGATCGTGACGATGCCCGTGCCCGCCCAGGAGGGCATCACCCGGGACAACGTCACGGTGCGTGTCGACGCGGTCGTCTACTTCAAAGTGATCGACGCGGCCAACGCGATCATCCAGGTCGAGGACTACCGCTTCGCCGTCTCGCAAATGGCGCAGACCTCCCTGCGCTCGATCATCGGCAAGAGCGACCTCGACGACCTCCTGTCAAACCGCGAGAAGCTCAACGAGGGACTGGAGCTGATGATCGACAGTCCGGCGGTGGGCTGGGGCGTGCAGATCGACCGAGTCGAGATCAAGGACGTGTCGCTGCCGGAGACGATGAAGCGGTCGATGGCCCGGCAGGCCGAGGCCGACCGGGAGCGCCGGGCCCGGATCATCAACGCCGACGCGGAGCTCCAGGCCTCGAAGAAGCTGGCACAGGCCGCCGGGGTGATGTCCGACCAGCCAGCCGCCCTCCAACTCCGGCTGCTGCAGACAGTGGTGGCCGTGGCCGCCGAGAAGAACTCGACGCTCGTACTGCCCTTCCCGGTGGAGCTACTGCGGTTCCTGGAGCGAGCGCACCAGGAGCTGGAGACCGGCCCGCCCGGGAAGACCGGGGAACCGCGAGTGGAGGAACCGCCGGCACAGGAACCGCCGACGCAAGAACCGCCGGCAGAGGTACCGCGGGCAACCGCGGCCGCCCTGGACGAAACTGGGCTCGGCGACGCGGGGCTCGGCGAGGCGGCGTTGCATGAACTGGCAGTGGACGACCCGGCCCTGGACGAGCCGGCCCTGGACGAACCGGGCGCTCCCTTGGCTCCTGCACCTCCGTCCGTCTCATCTGACGATCGGTGAGAAGGCCACGCTGAGCTCTTGGGCTCCTGGCTGACCTGCGAGGAGACCGAGGACAAGGCCGGCATGAACGGCTACACCAAGGACCACGGACTCATCTCGCACCGACGCAGCCGTGGCGGACCGTCGGAAAACCTCAAATGTTGCTCTGAACGTCCCCGCCGACGGGTTCGGGCCCGCATCCCGGGGCCATGAACCCGGTCACGCCGGAACCACAGGTCCGTCGAAGGAGACGACGCACAGGGTCCTGGTGAACCCGTGGTGAAGGGTGAGGGAGGGGACGACGATGCAGCGACTGGGTACGGGAATCGGATGGCGGTCGGAGATCGCCGACGCCGTGGAGCGCATGCCGGGCGTCGACTGGGTCGAGGCCGTGGCGGAGAACGTGTGCCCGGGGCATCTCCCCGAGTCACTGCTGCGCCTGCGTGAGCGCGGTGTCACAGTCGTTCCGCACGGTGTCTCGCTCGGCCTCGGCGGTGCGGAGCGGCCCGACGAGGACCGCCTCACCGCCCTGGCCGAGCGCGCCGAGGCGCTGGGCGCGCCGCTCGTCACGGAGCACATCGCGTTCGTCCGCGCGGGCGGCGCCCTCACGGCCTCCCAGCGGCTGGAGGCCGGGCATCTGCTGCCCGTCCCGCGTACCCGGGACGCCCTGGACGTCCTGTGCGAGAACATCCGTATCGCACAGGACGCACTGCCCGTGCCGCTCGCGGTGGAGAACATCGCGGCGCTGATCTCCTGGCCCGGCGAGGAGATGACCGAGGGCCAGTTCCTGTACGACCTGGTCGACCGCACCGGTGTACACCTCCTCATCGACGTGGCCAACCTCCACACCAACCACGTCAACCGCGGTGAGGACCCTGCCCAGGCCCTCGATGAGCTGCCCGTCGAGGCCATCGCCTACGTCCATGTCGCCGGCGGCTTCGAACGCGACGGCGTCTGGCACGACAGCCATGCCCACGCCGTCCCCCCGGCGGTCCTCGATATCCTCGCGGACCTGGCGTCCCGGGTGCGCCCGCCGGGGGTGCTCCTGGAGCGGGATGACAACTTTCCCGAACCGGTGGAGTTGGAGAAGGAGTTGGCGGCGATACGGCAGACCGTGGACGCACCGCCGTCCTCCTCGCCCGGCGACGCCTCGGAGGCAACGCGGAAGGCAGCGCGGAAGGCAACACCGGAGGCGGCGACGGACGTATCGCGGGAGGCAACGCGCGATATGAACGCCGACCCCGCCCGTCAGCGCCTGGCCCTCGCGCAGGCCGCGCTGCTCTTCGCGCTCGTCGCCGGGACCCCCGTACCCGAGGGATTCGACCGGGTGCGGCTGGCCGTGCAGGCGCGCGCTCTCGCCTCGAAGCGGGCCGACGTCGTGGCCAAGGTCGCTCCGGAGCTGCCAAAGATCCTGGCGGACGGGTACCGGACGGCGTTCCTGACGTACGCGCACGGCCACCCGATGACCGGCGGCTACCGGCACGATGCGCTGGCCTTCGCCCAGTATCTGCTCAGCGACGGCCGCCTCGAAGGCACAGGCTCCCAGCGGAAACTGAGGGAGTGGTGGCTGGAGCGCTCGGGCCCCGCCCCGCTGTCGCGGCACCCGGCGGCCCGGCTGGCGCGCGCCACGCGGCGGGTTCTGCTGAGGCGTTGACCCGCCGCTGCTCCCAGACGTCGACGAAAGGCTCTCGACGGCCCTTGACTTCGAGGCGTCGAGCTCTTGACGGGGCCCGGCACCGGCGCATCAGGGTCATAGAACCGACACCGGCGGGCCGGTACTTTACTTCGCCGCATATCAAACGAACATCCCCTTTGTTGCTGACACGCGCCGAAGGGAAATTTGATGAGAGCTGTTGCCCGCTACGCAACCGCGGGGTCCTTGGTCCTGACCGCCCTCGTCGCCGCCCCCGCGGGCAGCGCCCAGCCCCTGCCCGAACCCGGCCGCGCCGAGCGACACGGTGTGGCCGTCGCCGCCGGTCGCGCCGCCGCCGAGGGCATCCTCTTCGGGAAGTGCGCGAAGGAGCAGGACCCCACGGGCAGCCTGCGGTGCGGCACGGTGACGGTGCCGCTCGACTACGCGCACCCCGACGGCAAGAGGATCGAACTGACCGTCAGCCGCGTGCGGGCGACCGGCAGGGTGGGCAAGCGACACGTCCCGCGGCAGGGCTCGTTCGTCTTCAACCCGGGTGGCCCCGGCGCCTCCGGCCTGTACTTCCCGCTGGCCGGTCTGCTTCCCGAGTGGAAGCGCATCGCGGCGGCGTACGACCTCGTCGGCTATGCCCCGCGTGGGGTGGGCCGCTCCGCGCCGCTGTCCTGCCAGGACCCGAAGCGGCTCCTGAAGGGCCCCTCGCAGTCGCCGGCTGACCCCTCGCAGTCGTACAAGAAGGAGCGCATCGCGCAGGCGAAGACGTACGCACGCGGCTGTTTGAAGCGCTCCGGCAGCGGGCTTCGGCACTTCTCGTCGCTCAACAACGCACGCGACCTGGACGTCCTGCGCGCCGCGCTCGGCGAACGGAAGCTGACCTTCATGGGTGCTTCGTACGGCACGTACTTCGGGGCCCTGTACGCGACGCTGTTCCCCTCGCATGTGCGCCGGATGGTCTTCGACTCGGCGGTGAACCCGGACCCGGAGCGCATCTGGTACCGCAACAACCTCGACCAGTCGGTCGCCTTCGAGGGGCGCTGGGCGGACTTCCGCGCGTGGACCGCCCGGCACGACAAGGTGTACGGGCTGGGCAGCACACCCGAGGAGGTGCTGCACAGCTACGAGAAGGCGCGGGCACGGCTCGCCGGCGAACCCGCGGGCGGCGAGGTCGGGCCGGGGCAGTTGCAGAACGCGTTTCTGCAGGCCGTTTACTACGACGACTACTGGCCGCACCGCGCGCTGGCGCTCTCCGCGTATCTGAAGGGCGACCCGAAGCCGCTGATCCAGCAGGCGGGGCCGCATCCGGAGGCGGTGGCCGAGCAGGAGAACGGCAACGCGGTGTACACGGCCATCGAGTGCAACGACGCGCCCTGGCCGACGGACTGGCGCGTCTGGGACCGCGACAACACGCGCCTCGCGCGCGTGGCGCCCTTCGAGACCTGGGACAACGTCTGGACCAACCTGCCGTGCGCGTACTGGCCGGTGCCGCGGCAGCAGCCCCTCGACGTACAGACGTCACCCGGTGAGCTGCCGCCGACGCTGATCATGGCCGCCGAGCGGGACGCAGCCACCCCGTACGCGGGGGCGCTGGAGCTGCATCGCCGGCTGTCCGACTCGGTGCTGTTGACCGAGCAGGCGACGGGCACACACGGTATCGCGGGCGGCACCAACCCCTGCGTCAACGGCCACCTCGAGGCGTATCTGCTGGAGGGTCGGCTTCCGGAGCGCCGCGCGGCGTGCGCACCGCGCCCGGAGTCGGTGCCGTAGGGCTGTGCGTTCTCCCCTGTCAGGCGAGGCCGGCGACCAAATCGGCCACGGATTTGCGGCGGCCCGTGTAGAACGGGACCTCCTCGCGGACGTGCCTGCGTGCCTCGGAGCCGCGCAGGTGGCGCATGAGGTCGACGATGCGGTACAGCTCGTCGGCCTCGAAGGCGAGGATCCACTCGTAGTCACCGAGGGAGAACGAGGCGACCGTGTTGGCGCGCACGTCCGGGTAGCCGCGCGCCATCTTGCCGTGGTCGGCGAGCATACGCCGGCGGTCCTCGTCGGGCAGCAGGTACCAGTCGTAGGAGCGCACGAACGGGTAGACGCTGATGTAGTCGCGGGGTGTCTCGTCGGCCAGGAACGCCGGGATGTGCGAGCGGTTGAACTCGGCGGGGCGGTGTAGCGCCATGTTCGACCAGACCGGCTCCAGGGCGCGGCCCAGCCTGGTGCGACGGAAGAGGTTGTACGCCTCCTGGAGCTGGTCGGCGGTCTCCGCGTGCCACCAGATCATGAGGTCGGCGTCGGCCCGCAGCCCCGACACGTCGTACGTGCCACGGACCGTCACGTCCTTGGCGGCGAGCTGGTCGAACAGCTCCTGCACCTCGTGCGCGTAACCGGCGCGATCCTCGGGGAGGACGTCTCGCAGCTTGAAGACGGACCAGAGGGTGTAGCGGATGACCTCGTTGAGGTCCCTGGCCAGCTTGCCCTTGTTCGGGATCCTGGCCGGGCCGGTGGTGGGGGCGTCGTCACTCATGAGGCTATTCTCCCGCGCCGCCGTGCGCGCTCCGCACCGGGTTCCTGATCGGCTCGTCCAGTCCGCCGCGATCGCCTCCGATCCGGCCCACAAGCTGGTCCACGGCGGCGTTCGCGCTGGCGATGCAGGCCGGGATGCCGACACCGTCGTACGCCGCTCCGCACACGGCCAGGCCCGGCAGCTCGGCGACGTGTTCACGGATCCTCGCCACGCGCGCGTGGTGCCCGACCGGGTACTGGGGCAGTGCGTCGGTCCAGCGCGTCACCCGCGTCTCGACGGGCGCCGCGTCCAGCCCGGTGGCCTCGCGAAGGTCGTGTCGGGAGACGTCCACGAGGTCGGCGTCCGCGCGCTCGAGGACCTCACTCTCTCCGTACCGCCCCACGGACGTCCGCAGGACGAGCAGGCCGGGGTTCTCGTCTGCGATCCAGCCCCACTTCTGGGACGCGAACGTCGACGCCTTGATGGTGCGCCCGTCGATGGGCGGCACCAGAAAACCGCTTCCTTCGGGTAGTCGGATCTCGCTGCGCCGGTAGGCGAGGGTGATCAGGGCCATGGAGGCGTACTCGACGGCGGCCAGCTCGGCCGCGGCGGCGGGCGCCTCGGCACGCAGCAACGACGCCGCCACGAACGCGGGGACCGCGACGACGACGGCGTCGGCGTGCAGGACACGGCCGCCGGCGACGATGCGCCACACGGCGCGCGCGTGCCCCGCACAGTCCCCGACGCCATGCTCCGCGACTACTCGGGCACCTCGACCGGCGCCAACCGCAGGCTCCGCGGCAGACTCCAGTTCCGTCACGGCGGCGTCGGTGACGATCTCGCCGCCCCGTGCCCGCACCGACTGCGCCACCGCGAGCGGCAGTTGGCCGACGCCACCCTCGATGCCCATGAAGACCGGTCCGGTCTGCTGGGCGACGGTCGCCCGGGCCTGGATGGCGCGGACCGCCTCCGTCAACGACGTGTGCGTACGAGCCGCCTCGAAGAGCTGCGGGACGGCGGAGCGCATGGAGATGCGGTACGCGTCGCCCGCGTAGACACCGCCCAGGAGCGGCTCGATCAGGCGGTCCACCACCTCGCGGCCGAGCCGCCGTGCGACGTAGGCCCCCACCGCCACGTCGTCGCCCATCTCCGTGCGCGGCAGGTCGCGGTCGCGCTCGATGCGGTGCAGCCCCGCGTCGGAGAGGACTCCGGAGAGGACGGACGCGTCTGAGGGGACGCCCATGACGTGCCCCTTGGGCATGGGCCGCAGTGCCCCCCGCGTCCAGATCGACGCGGTCGCCGTCGCGGGCGGCCGGAGCCGGGCGTCGAGGCCCACCTCGCGGGCGAGTGCCACCGCCTCGGGCCGCCGGGCGAGCAACGACTCGGCACCGAAGTCGACCCGAGCGCCCGCGATCTCGCCGGGCAGCAGCTTGCCGCCGAGCCGGTCCGAGGCCTCCAGAACGGTCACGCGCGCACCGCCGTCCAGCAGCCGGTGGGCGGCCGCCAGACCGGCGATGCCGCCCCCGATGACGACGACATGAGCCGTGCCCGTACGTGTGTCTGCATTCATGTCTCCACTGTCCCAGATCCCACTGACGCCGCCCCCGCCGCCCGGTGTCCGCAACGAGTCCGGACCGTGACCTCATCGGGACCGGATCCGCCCAACTTCCCGCCCCGCTCCGGCGTCGAAGGGTCGAAGGAACGTCAGTCATCACGACACCCTCGGGGGTACGCCGACATGCAGAAGCGTGGCACCACGTCCAGGCACCGATCCCTACGACCGGTCGAGACCCTCTCGGCGCTGCTGCTGGCCGCCGCCCTCGCGCTCGCGGGATGCACCGGCGCGGACGGCGGTGCCGATTCGACCTCGGCGGCCGAGGGCGCCGCCCACGGCGCGCAGAAGGACGCCGGCCCGGGCGCGGGCGCGGCCGGCAACGCGGACGACCAGGGCGGGAGCGGGCAGGCCGCCGCGCCGCCGAAGCTGGGAGCCACCCACATCATCCGTACCGCGTCCCTTACCGTGCAGGTCAAGGACGTACCCAAGGCCCTCGGCGAGGCCCGCACCGCGGTCGAGAACGCGGGCGGCGTCATCGGCAACGAGACCACCGACCGCGACTTTGAGGGCCGCGAGCGCTCGCGCGTCGTCCTACGGGTGCCCACGGACACGTACGAGGCGGTACTCGCCGGCCTGGAGGGCTCCGGCAAGCTCATCGACCGGAAAGCGACGGCGGAGGACGTCACGGACCAGGTCGTCGACGTGGAGAGTCGCATCAAGTCGCAGCGCGCCAGCGTGGCCCGGATTCGCGAGCTGATGGACCAGGCGACCAGGCTCAGCGACGTCGTCACCCTGGAAGGAGAGTTGAGCACCCGTCAGGCGGACCTGGAGTCCCTGCTGGCCCGGCAGGCGTCCCTCAAGGACCGGACAAGCCTGGCCACGATCACCCTGTCGCTGTCCGAGACCCCGGTGAAGAAGGCGGCCGAGGACGAGGATCCAGGGTTCCTGGACGCGCTTGCGGGCGGCTGGGGCGCGTTCGTCACGATGTTCCGCCTGATCGCGCTGGCGGTCGGCGCGGTGCTGCCCTTCGCGGTGGGCACGGCGCTGCTCCTGCTGCTGTGGACGCGTTTCCTGCGCACCCGGCTGCCGCGCCGCCAGACCGTGGCGACCGCGGGTGCGGGCACAGGCACGGGTGCGGCCACCGGTTCCCTGCCACTCGCTCCGCCGGTACGGGGAGAGGGCGGCGAAGAGGACCAGCCCTCGTAGCGTGTTCGTATGAGTGCAACTCGTACGAGCCGTACGAGCCGTACGTGAGCCGTGGGAAAGAGCGGCTGGTGGTCGTCGGAGGGGACGCGGCGGGCATGTCCGCCGCGTCCCAGGCGCGCCGGGTGAAGGGCCCCGACGAGCTGGAGATCATCGCGTTAGAGCGCTTGCCGCTTCAGCTCCCACTCCGCGTGCGGCATCCCGTACCGGGTGCGCGGCGACGTCGCCGAACGGGACGAGTTGTGCCGGGTGCCGGGCGCGTCCCTCCGGTGGGTGGGCGACTGCGGCCGGGTGAGGGCTCGCCCCGTCAGGGGCGCGGGGCAGTGACCTGTGCGGCTCGGCCGCACCCTGGGCCAGTCAGGCGCCCTGGGCCGTGCCCGGAGCCGTGCCGATGATCTTCTCTATGGCCTGCCGGGCCTGTTCGCCCGGGGAGCGCGGCAGCGACGAGACGGACGACACCTGGGGAGGCGCGGCCTGGGGCCGCGCGTGCGACCCGGGCTGACGACTGCGCAGCCGGTAGCTCGCGGCCTCGTCCAGCGTCACCGGGCGCTGCATGCTCGCCGCGAGCCGACCGGCTTCCTGGCCGAGCGCGGCCACATCCTCCCACGGCAGTCTGAGCACGATGGCGACCTCCGCCTCGCCGTCCGGCATGGCGATCATCGGTGGAGTGACTCGGTCGTTCATGACCTGTTCCTCACGTTCGCTGGGATCACGGGCGGTTGCCGAAACATACGCACGCGCCCGCGATCCCGTTCAGGCCAATTCAGGGGAGCCGTGTCCCGGGCAGGGGTTCTCGTGAGACCGTGGCATGCGCGGCCCACGTCATCGGCTTCGTCGCGGGCATGCTGCTCGCCTGGCCATTGCGCCCCGGCACCCCGCCATCACCGGAACCACGCGGCCTGCTGTTCCGAAGTCACGCACGGCCGAGTTGAAGTCACGCACGGCCGAGTCGGTGAGAGCGACAGGGCTGACTGTTTCCGGTCTTCCGGCGCTGCCCGCAGTCGGCCGGCCCCGTGCCTCGCTCTCCAGCCACCCGCAAGCCGCGTCCCCAACCTCACTGGTCAGTACACCTCACCTAGCGGGCGGTCCGCGTGTGGACGTACTCCGTGAGCCGGGTCAGTGCGTCCGGGTCCGTGCTCGGCAGGACGCCGTGGCCGAGGTTGAAGATGTGGCCCTCAAGGCCCGCGGCGGCGTCGAGCACCTCCTGGGTCTTGGTCTCGACGGCCTCGGTGGATGAGAAGAGGACGGCGGGGTCGAGGTTGCCCTGGAGCGCCTTGCCCGGGCCGACGCGGCGGGCGGCCTCGTCCAGCGGTACACGCCAGTCGACGCCAACGACGTCCGCGCCCGCCTCTCTCAGGAGGCCGAGCAGCTCGCCGGTGCCGACGCCGAAGTGGATGCGCGGCACTCCGTACCCCTCGACGGCCTGGAACACCTTCGTGGAGGCGGGCAGCACGGAGCGGCGGTAGTCGGCGGGCGCAAGGGCCCCGACCCAGGAGTCGAAGAGCTGGACGGCGGAGGCTCCCGCCTCGATCTGCACCGTCAGGAATGCCGCCGTGATCTCAGCGAGCCGGTCGAGCAGGTCGGCCCACAGCTGCGGGTCGCCGTACATGAGGGCCTTGGTGTGCTCGTGGTTGCGGGACGGACCGCCCTCCACGAGGTAGCTGGCCAGGGTGAAGGGCGCGCCGGCGAAGCCGATGAGTGGGGTCTCGCCGAGCTCGGCGGTGAGCAGCCCGATCGCCTCGGCGACGTACGAGACGTCCTCCGGCGTCAGATCGCGCAGCTGCGCCAGGTCCGCGCGGGAGCGGATCGGGTTCTCGACGACCGGGCCGACGCCCGGCTTGATGTCGAGGTCGACGCCGATGGCCTTGAGTGGTACGACGATGTCGCTGAAGTAGATCGCCGCGTCCACGTTGTGCCTGCGCACCGGCTGCAGCGTGATCTCCGCGACCAGATCGGGCCGCATACAGGACTCGAGCATGGGGATGCCCTCGCGCACCTTGCGGTACTCGGGCAGCGAACGCCCGGCCTGCCGCATGAACCACACCGGCGTATGCGGCACGCTCTGGCGCCTGCACGCCTTCATGAAGACGGAGTCGTACGTGGCAGTCGGCTGGCCCATCGGGCGGTCGTTGGCACTCACGCCGAAAAGTCTCGCATGCCCCGGGAACACCGGACGCCTGGCCCCGACAGGAGCGCGGGCCACCGCCCGAGGGCGCGTGTTCGTGGGTCAAGATCCGGACAGTGGCCCGGCGCACGGGTGTCTCTCCCTGCGCCAAGGCGTCGTTCCGCTTAATCTTCCCCGCATGGCTGCGGCTCAGGGACGACTGTCGGACGACGCTGGCGGGATGGACGAGGGGAAGGAAGAGGGAGGGGAGCGCAAGGGTGCGGACGACGCGGCCCCGCTGCCGTTTCGTACGGCCGTCGACGCACTCAGGGCCACACAGCCTCGGCCGGAGATCGAACTCGCCCCGACACGACCGCCGCAGCGGCTCGCCCCGTTCGCGTACGCGCTGGAGGCCACGGTCGTCGACGGCGAAGAGGAGCTGGCGGACGGCCGTCTCATCCTCCTCCACGACCCGGCCGGGCACGAGGCCTGGCAGGGGACCTTCCGCCTGGTCACGCTGGTCCGCGCGGAACTGGAACCGGAGATGGCCGCCGACCCGCTGCTCCCCGACGTCTGCTGGTCCTGGCTGACCGGCGCGCTCCAGGCCCGCGGCCTGGCGTACGGCGAGACCGGCGGCACCATCACCCGCGCGAGCTCCCACTACTTCGGCAGCCTGTCGGAACGCCCGTCCGCCTCCCAGATCGAGATCCGCGCCTCCTGGACCCCCCGCGAGGGCCTGGGCGGCGCCCCGGACGCAGCGTCCCACTTCGCCGCATGGTGCGACCTGCTGTGCCAGATCGCGGGCCTGCCCCCGGCCACCCCGGGCGAAACATCGGTGGTGACACTCCCCCAACGCCGGGGCCCGCAGCCCCGCTGACTCCCACCACCTCGGCCCCGGACACGCCGCCCCTTTTCTCGGCCCGGGCAGGCACAGTCCCTCGGCCGCTGTTCCCGGGCCCGGTCCCGGCTCTGCACGGTGCGTCCCAGACCCGGCCCCAGACCCGGCCCCGACCCAGACCCGGCCCCGACCCAGACCCGGCCCTGCGCGGCTTATGCCGAGGCGGCACTGCGGAGCTTGCGTTACACCAGGCCGGCGCCTGCGCGCACCGCCTGCGCGCACCGCCTCCGGGCTGCCCGACGGTGGGCAGCGCAAGGGCGGTTCCTGCCGGACGGCATCGACCGGGCTTCTCTGCCCAGGCTTATCTGCCCGGGCCCCGCCCAGAGGGGCTGGATTTCGCGGCCTGGCTGAGCTCTCGTAGCTCACGCCGACCTCAATCAGCCCGTCCGGGGGGTTCCGGGCCACTCCGAGGGCGTGAACCACCACCTGGCGAGCCGCGGCCGCCGCAGGAGTCCCATCCTCATCGGGCCCCGCCAACCTCTTTATCGATACGACCACTTTCGGCCTCATAACGAAGCGGAGCGAACTCGTTCGATCTTCGAGCGATCGATCGCGCATCCGAATTGCACCGATTGTTACTCACCAAATCGTGATCATTCTCTAAAGGCGGACGGGTTTAATGCCGAAGACCTCTGTGACCTTGAAAGCACGGTTCGTTCCGGCTTCCTCCCCAGAGCCGGTCCCGTCCCGCACCCCAGGAGGCCTGGTGTCCGTTCTCCTCGAGCAGCCCGCAAGCCTGGTCGCCTACCGCCCGAACAAGCCGACCGCGATGGTGGTCGTGGCCGACCCCCGCGTGCGTTCCACCGTCACCCGCCACCTGTGGGCACTCGGTGTGCGCGACGTGATCGAGGCCTCGTCCGTCGCAGAGGCTCGTCCCCGCATCGGCAACCCCCGTGACATCTGCGTCGCGGATGTCCACCTGCCGGATGGTTCCGGCCTGACCCTCCTTTCCGAAACCCGAGCCGCGGGCTGGCCCAACGGTCTGGCCCTTTCCGCCGCCGACGACATCGGCGCCGTACGCAACGCCCTCGCGGGCGGTGTGAAGGGTTACGTCGTCACCGGTACCCGTACGAACATCGGACTCCCCACCCGGCCGGGCGCCGCTCCCATCGGATCGGTCGCCGCCCGTATGCACCGCCGCCCCCCGGGTGCCCCGAGCCACCCGGGCGGCTACCGCGAACTGTCCGGCCGTGAGGTCGAGGTGCTCCGGCTGGTGGCGGAGGGCCAGTCGAACAAGGCCATCGGCGTCTCGATGGGACTGTCCGCGCTGACCGTCAAGAGCCACCTCGCCCGCATCGCCCGCAAGCTCGGCACGGGCGACCGCGCCGGCATGGTGGCGGTGGCCCTGCGGACTGGGATCATCCACTGACATGTACCGGATCAATTCACTGACCTGACTGGTTTACGACCCTCTTACGCCCGTCGACGGAACGTTCCGTCGACGGGCGTTGTCCATACACGGATACCCTTGACAGGTGACCGACGCCCAAGAGACCGCAGCAGACAGCTCACTGCGAACCACCGGAGGCGCTCCTCCGGACGACGTCGAACCGGCGCCGATCCCTTTGCTCGAGCCCCGAGACGGAATCCCGCCCGTGATCGCCGACGAGGCCTCGCTCGCCGAGGTGATCGCCGCGTTCGCCGCCGGGAGCGGTCCCGTCGCCGTCGACGCCGAGCGTGCTTCCGGACACCGCTACGGCCAGCGGGCCTACCTGGTCCAGCTGCGCCGCGAGGGTGCGGGCAGCGCACTCGTCGACCCCGTCGCGTGCCCCGATCTGTCGGGCTTCGGCGAGGCGCTCTGTGGCGTGGAGTGGGTGTTGCACGCCGCCACGCAGGATCTGCCCTGCCTGCGTGAGATAGGGATGGTCCCCAGCCGCCTCTTCGACACCGAGCTGGCCGGACGGCTCGCGGGGTTCCCGCGCGTCGGCCTCGGTGCGATGGTCGAGGGCGTCCTGGGCTTCGTCCTCGAGAAGGGGCACTCCGC
>CBFGQM010000034.1:0-23789 GCA_965650905.1 uncultured Streptomyces sp.
TGAACAGGACGGTGCTGGTGCGCTCCTGTTCGGAGTCGCCCGGGGTGCGGCAGGACGTGCAGTCGTAACTGCCCGGGGCGTTCTCTCCGGCGAGCAGCCGGTCGGCTTCTTCGTCGCCGATCTCGGCGCGTACGTCGTCGCTGACGTCGAGCATGCGCGGCACGGGTGGCTCCTCGGGATGCGGTGCGTGGCGTCGCCGGGTGGTCCCCGGCTCATGAACCGGGTGAATTCCCGGCTCATGAAGAAGACAACGGGCGATCTGCGGCCGGAGTCACGCCCGAAAGCGAACGGAATCGAACCATCCGGCGCGCAGCGTGAATCCGGCTGCGGAACCTGCTCCTGGCGGCCAACTTCTCGGATATCCAAGGAAGTTGATCCGCCAGGTGAGGCACAGACCGACTGAGCGGCAGGTCGATAAATCCAGAAATCAGCGAATGAAAGGGTCGGGCACTGGGGACCCCACCCGGTCCTCCGACCGGGTGGGGTCCCGCTCGCCACTGGCGAGGCTCGAGGAGGGCGCCGCCGACCCTGCTTAGCGTGGCCCGATGGTGATCAAGCGCAAGCGGTACGCGGCTGTCGTCGCCGTGGCCCTGGCAGTGCCGGCCCCTTCGATGGTGGCAGCGGCTCCACCACCTGCCGCGCCCGGCCCCGGCGCGGCCCGGGTACCGTACGACTGCGCGAGAAACCAGTGGCCATGGGGCTGTATCGCCGAGTGCGAGAGCAGTGGCCGCTGGGACGTGAACACCGGGAACGGCTTCTACGGGGGTCTGCAGTTCTGGCAGCCCACCTGGGAGGAGTTCGGCGGACTGAAGTACGCGCCGCGTGCCGATCTTGCCACGCGTCAGGAGCAGAACAGGGTTGCCGAGGACGTGCTGAGCGTCCAGGGGTGGCGGGCGTGGCCCGTCTGTTCCAGGCGGTACGGCCTCCAGGGCCGGGCGCATGTGGTCAGGCGCGGTGAGACGCTCTCGTCGATCGATCACCGCTACCGGATCAAGGGCGGCTGGCAGGAGCTCTATCGGACCAACAAGCAGGTGGTCGGGAAGAATCCGGACCGGATCACTCCCGGCATGTTGCTGGGCCTCCCGACGGGGGCCGCCTCGGGTCGGGCCGCTGTGGTCACCTCGGGCGTCGTCCAGCGCCCGGTCCCGATGGGCCCGCCGCTGCCACCTCCGCCGCCTCACCGCTGAACACGACCTCGCCGCACATCAGTACGTACACGAGTGCCGCCTTGCCGCGCAGGCCGGGCGGCCGTCGCTGTTTCGGCCACGATCACACAGGCGTCGAGCCCGCCCGGTAGTTCACACGTACGAGCCGCGGCCGTCGGTGACATGCTCTGCGCGGGTTCGTCGACGAGCAACCACGCGAGGGCCTGCCGCTCCGGCACCAGGCACAGTCCGCGGCGGGCCCGTTCGCTACGCGGGCATCCTGGTGACCTCGGTGCCGTCCCAGACCACGGCGCCGCGTGGACAGGGGAACGGTGCCGGCCAGGGCGCGCAGCGCGGTCGTACGGCCCGAGCCGTTGCGGCCGAGCAGGATGGTGAGGCCGGGGGCGGGCGCGAGGAGGGTCACTCCGTGCAGGACCTACAGCGGGCCGTACCGCACGGCGCGTGGCGCAGCGAAATCCCCGGGGTGCTCATCCTTGGCCCGCTGATCCTCGGCGTCCTGATGCTCCAGGAAGCCTGCGAAACCCCGCACTGAGGAGCCAAGATGCCAAAGAGTTCCCGACATCACCTACCAATGGCACAACAGTTCTGGAACAAGACGATGATGGTGCCCAACCCAACCCGGCGATCCCCCGTCTGACCATGTGGTAGAAGACGAGACAGGGGACTCGGGGACGCATGCATATTTCTTTTCTCACACACAACGCGTACCGGATCGGGGGGACTGTCCGGACGACGTACAACCTCGCCAACACCCTGGCCGAGCAGCACGACGTCGAGATCGTCTCGGTGTTCCGCCATCGCGACGACCCGGTCTTCACGCCCGATCCGCGCGTCCGCGTACGCCACCTCCTCGACATCCGCACAAAGAGCCCGGGATACGAGGGCGAGGACCCCGAGAACCAGCGTCCGGCCCGGGCCTTTCCGCGCGGGGAGGGCAACTACGGCCAGTACAGCGCCCTCACCGACCGCCGTATCGCCGAGCACCTCGCGACGGTCGACGCCGACGTCGTGGTGGGCACCAGACCGGGCCTGAACGTGCATCTGGCCCGTGAGACCCGGCGCGGCCCGATCCGGGTCGGCCAGGAGCACCTCACGCTCGACAGCCACTCGTCCGTCCTGCGCAAGGAGCTGCGCGCCGTCTATCCGCGGCTCGACGCGCTCACCACGACCACTGAGGCGGACGCCGGCGCGTACCGCCGCAAGATGCGGCTGCCCGGCGTGCGCGTCGAGGCCGTGCCCAACTCCGTGCCCGCGCCCGGCATAGCGCCCGCGGACGGTTCCGGCAAGTGGGTCATGGCGGCCGGGCGGCTCGTCCCGGTCAAGCGGTACGACGTGCTGATCAAGGCCTTCGACCGGGTGCGCGCCCAGCGGCCCGACTGGCGTCTGCGGATCTACGGCGGCGGCAGTGAGAAGGACAAGCTGCGCGCCCTCATCGACGATCGCGGCCTCTACAACCACGTCTATCTGATGGGCCCCACCCACCCCATCGAGTCCGAGTGGGCCAAGGGCTCCATCGCCGCCGTCACCTCCAGCCTGGAGTCCTTCGGCATGACGATCGTCGAGGCCATGCGCTGCGGCCTGCCCGTCGTCTCCACGGACTGCCCGCACGGCCCCGGGGAGATCATCGACAACGGTGTCGACGGGCGCCTCGTCGAGGTCGGCAGCGTCGAGGCCATCGCCGACGGACTGCTCGAACTGATCAACAACGACACCCTCCGCCACCAGATGGCGGGCGCGGCGCTCAAGAATTCCGAGCGATTCGACCCCGCCCGGATCGCCGGGCGCTATGACTCGCTGTTCGCCGCGCTGGTCACGCGCGGCGGCGACTCGGCGCTCGGCCGGATGCGCGGGTCACTGCACCGCACTCGGGGGGCGCTGCTCGGTGGCGCCTATGCCGTTCGGGATGCCGGACGCGCGGTACTCAAGAAGGGGCACACCGCATGATGACGCTGGCTCCGCAGCCCGCGCACCAGCACCCCGACGAGGACGCCGCCACCTCCCCGCGGGCCGACTGCATCGCCGACTGCGCGGGTGGGCTCACCTTCGACCTCACCGACACCGTGGAGGCAGGCGCCGTGCGCCTGGTGCTGCGCCACCGCGGCAGCGACGACGAGGTCAGCCTGCCGCTCAACGGGGCCGCCGACCACCGGCTGCGGGCCGCGCTGCCCAGCAGCGTCCAGCTGCCGGAGGGCCGCTGGGACGTCTACGCGCAGATGGCCGATGCTGAGCCGCGCCGCCTGGCGCCCGGCCTCAACGACCTGCGCTCACTCGTCGACCGCGTCCCCAGCGGAGCCCGCGGCCATGTCGCCGTCCGAATCCCGTACGCGACCAAGCACGGCAACCTCTCCGTTCGCAGCTGGTTGCGCGCCCCGCACGCCGAGGCGGGCGAACTGTACATGAACGACGCGGAGTTGAGGGTGCGCGGCCGGGTCTACGGCGTCACTCTCACGCCGGGCGCGTACGCCGAGGTACGCGCCCGCCGCAAGCAGGCGCCCCTGCTGATGGCCGAAGCCACCGTGGAGGGGGCGGAGTTCCACTTCACGGTGGCCTACGGCGCCCTGACTAAGGGCATCTGGGACCTGTGGCTGCGCCCGGCGGGGGAGAGCGGGCCGCGGGTACGGATCGCCCGGCTGCTCGACGACATCGCCGACAAGAAGCCGATCTTCGCCTACCCGAAGGTCGAGCTGGAGACGGAGCAGGGTCCGGTGCTGGCGGGTCCGTACTACACGGAGGACAACGATCTGTCGTTGAGGATCAGCGCCCCGTAAGGGGCGCGTGGAACCGTGCGGTGGCGCCACCCCGTGCACGGTGCGCCGCGACGTGGACCGGCTGCCCGACCTCTCTCGGCTGCCTGCCGAACACCGGGATGATCTCCGATCTGATCGGCGAAGAACGGCAACGGATGATGTACACCTCGGCATGCCCGAATAGCCCGAACAGGTGCTGCGCGGGATGGGCGCCGCGCTTTCTCGCAGGGTCTTATTCGGATCGCCGAAAACGTAGTCCGAATTGCGTTCGAAGACATGCGAAACGCTTACGGAAGCGCTTGTGGGTGACAGAGTGCAATCGAAACGGGCGCCGTTGGCTGTGACAGGAGGGTGACTGGAGAGGGATCAGTGACGGATGGTGGTGGCGTTCGGGCTTCCCCCGCCCGCACTCCGCCGCCTAACGTGGCGGCATGGCCCCGATTCCCCAACCTCCCGCAGAGCCCCAGGACGACCCGGACGTCTACGTCGGCATGGAGGCGAGCAGCGCCGAGCGGATCGCCCGTGAGCGCGGCTGGTCCCCCGTGCGGAAGCTGCCACCGGGCGCGATCATCACTATGGAGTACCTGAGCGGCCGTTTGAACTTCGAGGTCAGCGACGGCCGCGTGAAGCGCTGCTGGAAGGGCTGACCCGCCTCTTCGCGTACCTCTGTGCACGGCGTCCCGCACGGCGAAGGCCCTCGACGCCCGGAGTCGAGGGCCTTCGCCGTGCGGCCAGTGGTGCGGTGTGCGTACCGGTCCCGCTGACTTCCCATCAGCCGCCCCTCAGGGGGCGGGTCGAGGTGGTGCCACGTGTCACGCGGTCCTGGTGCGGCGGTCTTCTGCTGCCGACGGGCGTCACCGGGGTGCGCTCCGAGCGACCTGTGTGCGGGCCGGGCGCCAGATACACGGGTGACCGGGGCGAAAGCGGCCCGCTGACCGGCTCGCGGGACCCGTGCTCCTCGTCGGCGGGGGTCTCGTGCGAGAGCATCGAGCCCATGCCCACCGGGGTGTTCGATGGGTATCCGCCGGCGCGAGCGGGTTCGAGAGCGGGGAAGGGCACCGTACTGTCGCGGCGGCCGCGCCAGGCGTCGCGCAGGGCGAAGACGCGGGCCTCGGCGTAGGCGATCAGCGGCTCGAACCACGGCAGCGCGAGCAGGATCAGCAGGCCGGCGGCCCAGCCCAGGAAGACATCGCTCAGCCAGTGCGTACCGAGGTAGACGGTGGTCAGTCCGACGCCGAGGGAGACCACGGCGGAGACGGCCGACAGCCAGCGCCGGGCGAGCGGCGTCGAGGCCAGATAGGCGAGGATGCCCCACGTCACGACGGCGTTGGCGGTGTGGCCCGAAGGAAATATGTCGCCGCCCAGCCACATCTCGTTCGAGCCGATCGTGGTCGCGTAGTGCGGGCCGAGGCGGCCCATGCCGATCTTGGCGGCGCCGACCGTGGTGTTCAGCAGTAGCAGCGAGACGCCGAGCGCGAGCAGCGGACGCAGCGTGTGCTGCCGCCAGGAGCGCCAGCCCAGCCAGGCCGCGACCATCACGGCGGTGGGGCCGCGCTGGCCGAGCACCACGTAATAGTCGAGGAACGCGTGGATCTCCGGCCACTGCTGGTAGGGCCGGAAGAACATGACCTGCCAGTCGAGCCGGACGAGCCAGGAAGTGATGATCACGGCCCACACCATGGCCAGGTAGAAGGCGAACGTGGCCGCGAAGAGAACCACCCGGTGCCTGCTCATCCTGGGCACGTCGATGTGGGCCGGTCGTTCCGGCTCACGGTCCAGCCGGGCGAAGACCCGGTCCAGACGAGTCAGCTTTCGTTCGGTACGCACTCAATCGACGTTACAGCGAGTGAGCTCCGTTCCATGGCCAAGCACGCTGGTTGTGATGACGATGTGATGTGGGATTACTCTCAGAGGGCGCTTATCGCAGAGAGTTATGGAATCTGCTGCCTGCCTGCCCTTCAATTCCATAGATCTATCACAAGAGTTGTTCTTCGGCGCTTATGAATTCGTTCAACGAAAGCTCGTGTGCGATTCTCGGACGCTCGCCGGTGGCCGGGAGGCCGGTCATGGCGGACCGGAGCCATTCAGCCAGAACGCGCCGTACGCGGCCGACGCCACCGCCGCACCCGCAACCACCCACGCCTGCACGGGCGTTCGCAAACGGGCCAGGGCCAGTGCCAGGGGCAGCAGAAGGGGGAAGGCGGGCAGCAGCAGACGCGGTTTCGAGCCGAAGTAGCCCGACGCGCACAGGGCGAGCGCGGTAACCAGCCCCGCGTACACCAGCAGTGGCAGCGGCTGCCCCTGCCGTACGCAGATGACGTACAGCCAGATCACCAGGCCGACCCCCAGGACCAGTCCGAGTCCGGCGAGCGCCGACGGGAACGACGTGAACTTGTCGGCGACGAACCGGGCGAAGGCGTAGCCGCCGTCGAAGCCGTTGCCCCACCCGGCCTGGACGTCGAGATAGCCGAGCGGCCCCTTGCCCGTGTGCTGTCCGACCCACAGGACGTAACCGGCGGCACCCACAGGCGCGAGGAGCATGCCCAGGGCACGCCGCCAGACGGGCGCGCCGTCCGGTGCCGGAACACTCCGCTTCCGTACCAGCGAATCCTGTACGGACGAGATTCGCCCGAACGCATGCCGCCCGAACGCGCCCAGCCCGAAGGCGTCCCGTACGAAGGAGTCCCGTACTAATGGGGCAAGGGCTGTCACCCACACTGCCGCGACCACTGCGGCGCCGACCGGACGTGTCAGACCGGCGAGCGAGGCGAGCAGGCCCGCTGTCAGCCAGCGGCCGGTCAACACCGCGTACAGCGACCAGGCCGCGAGCGCCGTGAACAGCGACTCGCTGTACGCCATCGACTGCACGACCCCGACGGGCAGCACCGCCCACAGCAGCACCGCGCAGACGCCCGCCCGAGCCCCGCCCTTCTCGCACCACCGCCCTCCCCCGGCCGCGCTTCGGGCCTTGTCTTCTGTGCAGACATGGTCGGCGACGGCGAGGATGCCCCACGCCGCGGCGAGCGATGCCGGCGTGCTGACCAGCAGGCCCGCGTCCGCGTACGACAGCGGGGTCACCGCCGAGACGGCCCGCTCCAGCCAGGGCAGCAGCGGGAAGAAGGCGAGGTTCGAGTGCACGTCGCTGTCCGGCAGCCGCACCTCATAGCCGTAACCGAGCTCGGCGACCCGCGTGTACCAGAGCGAGTCCCAGCGGGCGGTGAGCAGCTGGTGCGCGCTCTTGTCACGCGTGGCGCTCCACACCGCGAGCGTCACCAGGCCCAGCGCGCGGACCGCCGCATACCCCAGCAGGGCGGGCGCGACCCGCCGCAGGGCGGTCCCCCGGCGGGGCGGCGCGACAGGCGTTTCAAGATCGGTCACGGGCTCGATTATGGGCCGCGCCCCGAACCCGGGCGGTCTCGTGGTGCGTACCGGACCCGACGGAGGTGGCGCATGCCACACGAGTCTGAGAGGAACGTGAGAGACCCGCCACTCGCCCCTGACCGGAACTCGCGTACGCTGGCGATTCACTCGCCTTTGTTGCGTGAGACCGGGACACCACTCCTCCCGGCCGCAGCCGCAGAAAGTCCCCACCCCGCGGATCCGCCGAACGCGAGAGATCATCTGGGAGGTACGTACATGTCCGGGACGACCACGGCCGCCGAGCGTTGCCGTCGGGAGGCCGGGGCCGGTGCAAACCGATGGGTTGTCCTCGTCGTCCTCTGCGTCAGCCTGCTGCTGGTCGCGGTCGACGCCACCGTGCTGCATGTCGCGGTGCCCGCCGTCACCGAGGACCTCAGACCCGGCGCGATGGAACTGCTCTGGATCGTCGACGTCTACCCGCTGGTCTGCGCCTCGCTGCTGATCCTCTTCGGCACGCTGGGAGACCGGGTCGGCCGCCGAAGAGTGCTCCTCTTCGGATACGCCCTCTTCGGCGTCGCCTCCGCCGTGGCGGCCTGCGCCGACACCCCGCACATCCTGATCGCGGCGCGTGCCCTGCTCGGTGTCGGCGGCGCGATGATCATGCCCGCGACACTCTCCATCCTGCGTCAGGTCTTCCCCAGCCGGCGCGAGCGGGCGCTCGCGATCGGTGTCTGGAGCGCCGTCGCCGCGGTGGGAGCGGCCGTCGGACCGCTCCTCGGCGGTTTCCTGCTGGAGCACTTCTGGTGGGGCGCGGTCTTCCTCATCAACATCCCGCTGATGCTGGTCAGCCTGCCCGTCGGGCGGTGGCTGCTGCCCGAGTCGAAGGGGGACGGCGACGGACCGTGGGACGTCGTCGGTGCGCTGATGGCCGCTGCCGGGCTCTTCGGCGTGGTACTCGGTGTGAAGCGGATCGGTGGCGGAGAAGGGCCGCTGAGCCCCTCCACGATGGTGCCGCTGCTCGGGGGGGCCGGGGTCCTCGTCGCCTTCGTACGGAGGCAACGGCGGCGCCGGCATCCGCTCGTCGACCTGCGTCTGTTCGCCAAACCCGCCTTCAGTACGTCCGTCGGGTGCATCGTGCTCGCGCTGCTCGCTCTGGTGGGTCTGGAACTGATCGCCGCGCAGTATCTGCAGCTCGTGCTGAAGCTCTCGCCGCTCGAGACGGGACTGCGGCTGCTGCCACTCACCATCGCCGCGATGACCGCGGGCCTCACCGGGGCGAAGATGCTGCACCGCTTCGGTCCGCGCGCGATGGTCTGCTTCGGCTTCTGTCTCACCGCCGTGGCGGTCCTCACGCTCACGGCGATGGGCCGCCACGACAACGCTCCGCTGCTGCTGACCGGGTTCGTGCTGCTCGGGTTCGGGCTCGAGGTCACACTGTTCGGGGCGTACGAGTCGATGCTCAGCGAGGCTCCGCAGACGCAGGCGGGTGGGGCCTCCGCGATCGGGGAGACGTCGTACCAGTTGGGGGCGGGTATCGGAGTCGCGCTGCTCGGCAGCGTGATGAACGCGGCGTACGCGCCCGGGCTCGCCTCCGTGCCGGGGGTTTCCGCTGCGGACTCGGCTGCGGCGAGTCATTCGCTGGGCGAGGCGTACGAGGTTGCTGCGCGGCTCGGCGGGGGGCGGGGGGAGGCGCTGAGGCATGCGGCGCGGGACTCCTTTGTGTACGGGCTGCATGTGACGCTGCTGGTGAGTGCCGGCCTGTTGCTCCTCGGGGCCGTGATGGCATTGCGGTTGCCGCGGGCCATGGAGTGCGAAGCGCCTGCGGTGGGCTCGGCGGAGGTGCCTGCGCAGCGGGACGCTCCGACGACGGCGGTTCGGGCGAAGTCCGTTGGCTGACCCCTTCGTGTGGTGGCGGCCAGGCAGTCTCCCGCCCGCACCACGCGTGCGGGCTCCGCTGACCCGTGCGGGTTCCCCGCGAGGGCGCATCGGCGTCGGCGGCCGCGGGTCTTCCTCGGGGCTTTCCCGCCGGCGACGGGAGTGCCGATCTGGGCTCTGGATGTGCGGGACACCACGTCGTAATCGTCGGCCGTGAGCGCCGTATGGACGCGGGACGCCTGCGTACCGAACAGGTCAGCTTCGGCGAGCTCAACAACGTACGGGAGGCGATCGACATGGGTCGTACCGCGCGCACGATCATGGGCGCCAACGGGATCTCGCTCGCATACCCCGTGATGCGCCACGCCACAAACCTCGAGTCGGTGCTCACCTACGAAGGCACCGTCGAGATGCACCAGCTCACGCTGGGCAAGGCGCTCACCGGTCTCGACGCCTTCCGGTAGGGGGGCGACGAGAGGCGGACCCGGCGAGCGGCCTCACCTCAGCTCTGGTTGAAGAAACCGTCCGTACGGCCCATGGGCTCCCCGCTGACGATCTCCGTGTCGGCGGGGGTCAACAGGAAGACACGGCTCGACACCCGCTCGATCGAGCCGCGCAGACCGAAGATCAGGCCGGCCGCGAAGTCGACGACGCGCTTGGCGTCGGCGGCCTCCATGGCCGTGAGGTTCATGATGACGGGGACGCCGTCCCGGAAGAGCTCGCCGATGCCACGGGCATCCCGGAAGCTGTCCGGGGTGACCGTGCCGATCCGGCGGCCCTTCTCCTCGGCCGAGTCCACCGCCACCTTCACGCGCGGATCCGTGACCCAAGCATCTGCGGGCTCGGACCCTTCGGCGTAGTCGTCGTCGTAGTAACGCTCGTCATCGTTGTTGTCGTCGACGAGGCCAAGCCAGGCACTCGCCTTGCGCACCGATCCCATGGACGCCTCCTCTCACAGCGGTCTTTCTGCTTTCCGCATCCCTATGGTCGTCCATGATGCGGATGGCGCGCCAAGTGGTTAGACGCCGCGCGGGGTTTTCGTGACGGTACTGGTGCACAACGAATTCGTCGAGAGGCCGCGTTTCCCAAGGGTGTTGCCGTACACAGTTGCTGACTGTGAGTGAAATATGATTCTTCACGGCGTCCGGGTGACGGGCGGGGCGTACGGGTGAACGGGGTGGTCGATACTGCGTTGTCCGATGCCTTCGGAGCGTCTGAGCCCGGCCCGCTGATATCGGTTTTGACTGAAGCTCAGGCCGGGCGCGCCCCGGGATGGCGGCGTACGGCAGGACCGGTCCATTGCGTGGAATGCGGACCGCCTCCGTCGCCCGGGGGGCGCGGCTCGCCGCCCCCGCCGACCGGGACGCGACGGCCGCGGCCTTCGCCCTGGCCGGGAAGCCCGGCAACGCGGAGCCGCTCGCCGAGGTCGGCCGACCTTCCGGGCGGCTCGCACACCTCCTGGACGCCGTGGAGGACGGGACGGCCGACCCCGCGTCAGGTGCCTGGAATCCTCCCCCGAGGTCTGAAGGACCGGGGGGAACCGATCGGCCACCGGCACGTCGCTGCCCGAGGACCGACGGCTCGCCGACGACGCGCCGCACGGGATACGGCTCGCGCCGGGCGAAGCCGAATGGGTGGACGGCGAGCTCGCGCATGTGCTGCTCGCGCAGGTGCTGCGCAAGTCCGTGGACCGTGCCTTCGGCACGAACAGGCGCTCGCACAAGGTGGACCGTACGGACTGCGGTCCGGCTCGCCCTCCGGCTGGCCGTCCGGACCGTACGCGCCGCCCGGCGGCCCTGGTGGCCCGCCGCTTCCTTTGGAACCGCCGCGTCGCGACCGGCGCGGGCTCATCGGGGGCTGCGCAGTGTGGGCGGGCCTCGCCTGTACGTGCCGGCTGTGCTGTGGAACATACGAGGCCCCGTGGACCCGGGAGCGCAAGGAGGGCCCCCGCAGGGATGGCTGCGACTGCAGCGGATGCGGCGACTGCTGCAGTTGTTGCGAATCCTGCGGAAATTGCTGTGACGGTGCGACTGCGGCCCTGACTGCGGCTGCTGACCGGTCATTGGCTCGCGGGCTTTCCGGAGGAGCGACTTCCGGACATCCCGGCGCATTCGCCTACGATGTCATCGGCCCTTTCCCGCCGCCGGGGAATACCCCGGGCGCGTCGATTGCCGCGGGGAAAGCAACCCGATCCCATCCGAACAAGCTCCGTGGGGTGTACGCGTGTTGAACGCCGCGCGGCCGAAAGGCGCCCTTGCACTGGTCGACCGCGTGGCCGAATACTCCGTCCAGCGCCTTGTCAGGGACACAGCGTGTTCCTAATCCGAACGCATAGTTCTCTGACTGCGCCTCACGGGCCCCGACCCCACGCGGACCCCCGACTTCCCATGTGGAGGAACGAAAAGTGAGGATCGAGCGCACCAACCCCCGCAGCGGCGTTGCGAGTCGGACCCGGTTGATCTCCCTGGGCACCGGACTTGTGGCCGCGGCCGCCGTCAGCGTCCCCCACGCGAACGCGAGCGACGCACAGACTTTCAGCACGTCCCGGCTCAAGAAGGCCAGCTCCTCGGTGCTCCAGGCAGATGTGCCGGGCACCGCCTGGGCCGTCGACTCGAAGACCAACAAGGTCGTCGTCACCGTCGACAGCACCGTCTCCCATGCGGAGATCGCGAAGATCAAGGAGTCGGCGGGCAGCACCGCGGGTGCTCTTCAGATCAAGCACACCCCGGGCAGGTTCAACAAGCTGACCTCAGGCGGCGACGCCATCTATGCGAGTAGCTGGCGCTGCTCCCTCGGCTTCAACGTCCGCAGCGGCAGCACCTACTACATGCTGACCGCCGGCCACTGCACCGACGGTGCGGGCACCTGGCACTCGAGCTTGGGCCGTACGACAGTCCTCGGCTCGACCGCCGGCTCCAGCTTCCCGGTGAACGACTACGGCCTGGTGCGCTACACCAACAGCTCTGTCACCAAGTCGGGTACCGTCGGCAGCGTGGACATCACGCGCGCGGCCACCCCGTCCGTGGGCACCGCGGTCACCCGCCGCGGCTCCACCACCGGCAGGCACAGCGGCCGGGTCACCGCCCTCGACGCGACCGTCAACTACGGTGGCGGCGACATCGTCCACGGCATGATCCAGACCACGGTCTGTGCCGAACCCGGTGACTCCGGCGGCCCGCTCTACTCGACCAGCGGCATCGCGTACGGTCTGACCTCCGGCGGCAGCGGCAACTGCTCCTTCGGCGGCACCACCTTCTTCCAGCCGGTCACCGAAGCCCTGAGCGCCTACGGAGTCAGCGTCTACTGATCGGTGCGCAGAGCACCGAGCATGGAGCAACGAGTCATGTCCCGCGCCGCGTTCGCGACCCGACGACGGCGACCGCATCTCGGGCGGCGAGACCTTCTTCCCGCCGGTCACGGAGCCCTCTCCGCAACCGGCACCGAGATCGGCTGACACTCCACCGGCTCGGAGAGTCCCGTCCCCGCGCTGCTTCCACGGGGGGCGGGACTTTCGCGTTTGCGCAGGTGGGGCGAACCCGAAAGGATGTCGTACAGATGTTCGAGAATTGGTCTATGGTGGGGTGAGAGGGTAGTGAACGGACGTTCGAGGGCTGCTGTGGGGCTCCACGGGCCCCTGGGTAGTGGAGGTGCGCGTGCCGGGCTTCACGCATCTGCACACCGTTTCCGGTTTCTCCCTGCGGTACGGGGCCTCCCATCCGGAGCGGCTGGCCGAGCGCGCCTTTGAGCGGGGCATGGACGCCCTCGCGCTCACCGACCGGGACACCCTCGCGGGCACGGTCCGCTTCGCCAAGGCCTGCGCCGCCGAGGGGGTACGTCCGCTGTTCGGGGCTGAGCTCGCGGTGGCCCCGTGGGAGGAGTCCGCGCCGCGTGCGCGCCGACGTGCTCCCGTACGCGGCGGCGCCTTCATCGACGAGTCGACTCCTCGCGTGATCTTCCTCGCCCGGGACGGCGCGGCCGGCTGGGCCGATCTGTGCAGAATCGTTACGGCAGCGCACGCCGGCGAGGGCCCGCCGCTGCTGCCCTGGGCGGACAACCACGCCGGGGGCCTGACCGTGTTGCTCGGCCCCGCCTCCGACGTGGGGCGCGCGCTCGCCGCGGGCCGCCCCGACCGGGCCGCGAAGCTGCTCGCGCCCTGGCGGGAGATCTACGGTGACGCCCTGCGCCTCGAAGCCGTCTGGCACGGCCGCGAGGGCACCGGCCCCGGCTCGCTGCGCCTCGCCGCCCGCACCGTCGGATTCGCCGCCGAGCAGCGGGTGCGCCCGGTGCTCAGCAACGCCGTCCGGTACGCCGACCCGGGCATGGGCCCGGTCGCCGACGTCCTGGACGCCGCCCGCCTCCTTGTCCCCATCGACCCCCGCAAGGAACTGGACAGCGGCGAGCGCTGGCTCAAGGACGCGGGCGCCATGCACGGCGCCGCCGAACGGATCGTCGAGGCCGCGGGCTACCGCCGCGGCGCCGCGCACCGTCTGCTGGAACAGACCGGGGCCACGGCCGCCGAGTGCCTCGTCGACCCGGAGGACGACCTCGGCATCGGGGCCGTCCACTTCCCCGAACCGCATCTCGTCGGCGCCGGGCGCCGCACCGCGCAGCGTGTGCTGGCCTCCCGTGCGGCGGCGGGCATGGTGCTGCGCGGCTACGACTCACGGCGCGCGTACTGGGAGCGGATGCACCAGGAACTGGACATCATCGCCCACCACAACTTCGCCTCCTACTTCCTGACGGTCGCCCAGGTCGTGGACGACATACGGAGGATGGGCATCCGGGTCGCCGCGCGCGGCTCCGGCGCCGGATCCCTCGTCAACCACCTGCTCGGTATCGCGCACGCGGATCCCGTCGAACACGGGCTGCTGATGGAGCGGTTCCTGTCCAAGCGCCGCTCGGCCCTGCCGGACATCGACATCGACGTCGAGTCCGCGCGCCGGCTGGAGGTCTACCACGCGATCATCGACCGGTTCGGCACCGAGCGCGTCGCGACCGTCGCCATGCCCGAGACCTATCGCGTACGGCACGCCATCCGCGATGTCGGCGCCGCGCTCTCCATGGACCCCGCCGACATCGACCGGATCGCCAAGTCCTTCCCGCACATCCGCGCCCGCGAGGCCCGCGCGGCACTGGACGAACTGCCCGAACTCCGTGCGCTGGCAGGGGAGTTCCAGCGGGAAGGGGCGAGGTACGGCCGACTGTGGGGGCTGGTCGAAGCCCTGGACGCCCTGCCGCGTGGAGTCGCCATGCACCCATGCGGAGTGCTCCTCTCGGACTCCTCCCTCCTCGCGCGTACGCCGGTCATGCCGACCAGCGGCGAGGGGTTCCCCATGGCGCAGTTCGACAAGGACGACGTCGAGGACCTCGGGCTGCTCAAGCTCGATGTGCTGGGCGTGCGGATGCAGTCCGCGATGGCGCACGCGGTGGCGGAGATGAAGCGGGCGACGGGGGCGCCCGTGGACGTGGACGCGGTGCCTGAGGGTGACCCGGCGACCTACGAACTCATCCGGTCCACCGAGACCCTGGGCTGCTTCCAGATCGAGTCGCCGGGGCAGCGGGACCTGGTCGGCAGGCTCCAGCCGGCGAACTTCCACGACCTCGTGGTCGACATCTCCCTCTTCCGCCCCGGACCGGTCGCCGCCGACATGGTGCGTCCGTTCATCGAGGCGCGCCACGGCCGGGCGCCGGTCCGCTATCCGCACCCGGACCTGGCGGAGTCGCTGCGGGAGACGTACGGAGTCGTGGTCTTCCACGAGCAGGTCATCGACATCGTGCACATCATGACCGGCTGCGGACGGGACGAGGCCGACCAGGTGCGGCGCGGGCTGTCCGACCCCGAGTCGCAGGGGCGGATCCGTTCCTGGTTCGCGCAGGAGGCTGCCGCGCAGGGGTACTCCGCGGAGACGATCGCGCGCACCTGGGAGATCGTCGAGGCCTTCGGTTCCTACGGCTTCTGCAAGGCGCACGCGGTCGCCTTCGCCGTACCGACGTACCAGTCGGCTTGGCTGAAAGCCCATCATCCGGCCGCCTTCTACGCCGGGTTGCTCACGCACGATCCCGGGATGTACCCGAAGCGGCTGCTGCTCGCCGATGCGCGGCGGCGCGGGGTGCCGATCCTGCCGTTGGACGTGAACAGGTCGGCGGTCGCACATCGCATCGAACTGGTGTGCGGTGAAAGGGGTTCTCCGGACCGGTGGGGTGTGCGGCTGGCGCTCTCCGACGTGTACGGCATCAGCAAGGCCGAGGCGGAGCGGATCGTGGACGGACAGCCGTACGCCTCGCTGGTCGACTTCTGGGAACGGGCCCGTCCGAGCCGTCCACTTGCCTCGAGGCTCGCGCAGGTCGGTGCGCTGGACGCGTTCGGCGCCAACCGCCGGGACCTGCAACTGCACCTGACCGAGCTGCACCGGGACGCGCCGGGCGTGCGCGGGGGACAGCTCCCGTTGTCCGGCGGCCGGGACACCGCCCTGGTCGGGCTGCCCGACCTCGACGACGCGGAGAGGCTCAGCGCCGAGCTGGGCGTCCTCTCCATGGATGTGTCGCGCAATCTGATGGACGACTACCGGGAGTTCCTGGAGGAGCTGGGCGTGGTCACGGCACGCCGGCTGCGGGAGGCTCGGCACGGCGAGGCGGTGCTGGTCGCGGGCGCCAAGGCGGCCACCCAGACCCCGCCGATCCTTCACCGCACCAAGTCAAGCCCGTACGGGGAGGCGACCCCGCGCGAGCCCCAGCGGATCATCTTCGTCACCCTCGACGACTCAACCGGCCTGATAGACCTGGCTTTCTTCAACGACAGCCAGGCCGACTGCGCTCACACGATCTTTCACAGCTGGCTGCTGCTGGTCCGCGGGAAAGTCCAACGCCGTGGGCCGCGTTCGCTCAGCGTTGTCGGCTCTGCGGCGTGGGATCTGATGGAACTGGCGGAGTTGCGTCGTTCCGGAGGTCTCGATTCTGTGGCGAACCGATTGGCGGAGCGTCAGGAGGGCCCTGCCCCTGAGACGAGAAAGCCTGGCCGAACGATTCAAGTGGCCAACGGCGTCGAAATGGATCCATGGGCGGATCTCAGGCCTGCCGGCGGTGACTCCATGGGAGGCGGCAAGCTCTGGCATTCCAGTCCTGGAAGCGCAGGGTGATCGAGATGGCCATTATCTATGTTCAGGCGCCAGGACCGCCTCGGGAAACATGGGAGACGCTTCTTCAGGTACTGGGCGACATCACCCCGGTTGTCGAGGCCGTTCCTCCCGACGCCGCATTGGCGGATGTGAGTGGAAGCGTTCGCTATTTCGATTGCGACGCTGTTGAGATTGCCCGACTCGTTCGTGTGCGCATGTTGGCGTTGTATGGCCTTGACTGTGCTGTCGGTGTGGCCCCCAATGCCATGCTCGCCAGGATGGCCGGACATCATGGACCGTCTGGTGCCGTTCGCTGTATCGCGGATACCCCACAGGGAATATCCGGCTTCCTGAATCCAAAGCCGGTAGCGGCTCTGTATGGAGTGGGGCCGAAGACGGCTCGCACACTCTGCGAGTACGGGTTGGACAGCATCGGTAAGGTGGCAGAAACTTCTGAGGCCACCCTGCAGAGGATCCTGGGGGCGAAGAGGGGGCGTCTTGTACACGAACGGGCTTGTGGCATAGACCGGACACGCGTGGTACCGCACGCTCCGCCCAAGTCGGCCAGCGCTGAATGGCAATTCGACAGGCATGAGGTCGATGGATCCGTACGTCGCGGCGCGCTGCTTGGGCTTGCCATTGATATCGGTAGGCAATTGAGAGTGGACGGCCAGGTGGCCCGCGCGCTCACACTCACAGTTCATTACGCGGATCGGTCCACGACCACCCGGACGCGAGTGCTTCCAGAACCCACGGCTCACACTCCGGTACTGTCAGGCACCGCGCAAGCGCTGCACGATGCCTTGGGACTTCAGCGGGCACGGGTAACGGCCCTTTCCCTGAGAGCCGAGGATCTGACGACCGATCGGCTCTCCGGTCAGCAGCTCACCTTCGACCGGCCGACGGAAAGCGCTCGTCGACTTGAACCGGTCCTCGATCGTATCGCCGCGAGATGGCCTGGCTCAGTGGGGCCTGCGACCCTGGTCTGATCGTGACAGTGCCACAGCTGCCTCGGGGCAACACCACCTGCGCTGAAGCGGCCCCGAAGAACGGTGTGAACTGGCCTCTGGGTCGTGTTCTCGTATAGCTGCCGCCACCCGTCATGGAGCAGAACGTGACTGACTGCCGAGGTCCGTAGCGGGAGCGTGCAGGTTGACGCGGTTCGCGTACTCGCGGCGGCCTTGTGCTGTGCCGGGACGGCCGAGGTGCCGTCGAGGGCCTGCCAGCGGCCGAGGAGGGCGCGGTGGACCGCGGGCGTGGTGCTGACGCGGAGAGTGTAGCCCTGGCCGCGTCGTACGATCACGCCGTGGTCGAGCGCGGCGCGCTCGGCGGGCTCCAGCTCGGTGGCGCGGAGGAAGTCGGCGACCTTGCCGGGCATGTCGTTGCGGCCACGGCCGGGCTTGACCATATTGCTGCTGGGCGCGGTAGCACCGCCTACCGTGCGGCAGTCGGGACTTCAGAGCGTGGGTCGATCGGTGTGATCACGCCGAGGCGGTCCTCGACCTCCTGGGCAGCGGCCAGGCACAGGTCCTCCCGGAACGCGCGCCCGATGATCTGCACGCCGGACGGCAGTCCGTCGGTCACTCCGGTCGGTACGGCGACCCCGGGCACGCCCACGAAGCTGGTCACCGTGCACATGCGCATGCCCGCGTCGACTCGTTCCCGTCCCGCTCTGTCGCGTGACTCCAGCCCCGGCTCGACAGGCGGCTCGGTGAACACCGGCCCGAGCAGCAGCGGGTACTCGTCGAGGAACTCCGCCCAGGAACGACGGATGCCCAGCCAGGCCCCCATCAGCTTCATGAATTCCGCGGCTGTCGCGGGCGGAGTCTTCTCCATCGCCAACTCGATATAGCGGTCTCCGCCCTTGCCAAGCAGTGTCCGCACCACTGGCCAGGTCTCGGCGAACTCGGTCACGGTGATCCGGCCGTACGCCTCGAGTGCCTCGTCCAGCCGCGGAACGTCCGCCACCTCCTGCACGTCATACGCGGCGTCTCGCAGCGCCTCGGCCGCGGCTGCAACTGCCTCGCGGACCGTGGGGTGGACGCCGTGGCCGCCGGGGTCGGCAACGACTGCGACCTTCATCCGTCCCGGCAGCGGCTCGCCGTGGACGGGTACGGGTACGGACCGCGGGTCCCGCGGGTCGGTCCCGGCCAGCGCCTCGTATGCCAGTCGCAGGTCGGTGACCCTGCGGGCCAGGGGCCCGTCGGTGACCAGCATCTGTGAGGCCGGTCCAGGGTCGTCTGGGCCGAGGACGCGGTGGTCGGCGGGGAACCGCCCGGGGGTGGGCTTCAGCCCGGCCACGCCGCAGAACGAGGCCGGGATCCGCACTGATCCACCGGAGTCGTTGCCGAGTCCGAGCGCGGCCATGCCGGTGGCCACGGCCACCCCGTCGCCACCGCTGCTGCCCCCTGGGGTCCGGCTCGGGTCCCATGGGTTGACGGTGTCCCCGAACAACTCGCTGCGGGAGTGCATCCCGGCCAGGATCAGGGTGGGCATATTGCTGTGCCCGATCGGTATGGCTCCGGCCGCACGTAGCCGAGCCACCGGCAGCGCGTCTGCAGGCGCCACCAGGTCACCGAAGCGCGCCGTTCCGAATGTCGTCGGAACGCCTTCGACAGCGGTGGACTCTTTCACCGTGAACGGCACGCCGGCCAGAGGCCCGAGCTCTTCGCCCGAGGCGCGCCGCCGGTCCGTCTGTGCGGCGGCCTCACGGGCGCGCTCGGCCAACAGCTGCGTGACCGCGTTGACCTGCAAGTTGACCTCATTGATGCGTTCCAGGTGGCTGTCGACGAGTTCGACCGCCGATATCTCTCCACCTCGGACCGCCTGCGCCTGCGCGGCAGCCGGCAGCTTCCACAGGGCGTCCTGCATGATCCTTGCGCTCCCCATCCACATGTCGACGTGCTTGTATCGGAACCATACTCCGGAAGCGATACGATCGTATCGGAATAAGGAGACGACCAAGCATGCCCAAGCAGGTGGACTACGAAAGCCGACGCCGCCAGATCGCCGAGGCTGTCTGCCTCCTCGCCGACGAACACGGACCGGAGGGAGTGACCATGCGCGACGTCGCCGCCCGCGCGCAGGTCTCCCTGGGTGCCGTTCAGCGCTGCTTCCGCAGCAAGGAAGAGATGCTCCTGTTCGCCGTCGACTATGTCGGCGAGCGCATCACCGAACGCGTGCGGGACCGCCTGGCCAGAACCCCGGCCCAGTCGGCCGCCACCGCTCTGGGCCACGTGGCCACCGAGATCGCCCTGCTTCGCACAGAACACCGCGCCGAAGCGCGGATCTGGCTCGCGTTCGTCGCCCAGGCGGCCGTCAGCGAGCCGCTCGCCGGCCCGCTAAGAACCAGCTACGCAGCCCTCCAGGACCTCCTCGCCCGCCTCATCATGGAGGCCGCCAGGAGCGTCCCGGCCGACGAAGGCGCTGCGCCGCCCGACCCGCAGCGCGAGGCTCGCACCCTGCTCGCCCTCGCCGACGGCCTCACCAGCCACGTGCTCATGGGCCACCTGACCGCAGAGGAGGCTGAGGAGGTTCTGCACGCGCATGTGGTGGGCCTCTGGGAACGCCTCCACACCACGCCCGCGTCCAGAAGGCTGCCCGACATTCGTAGAGACGTGTCTGGCCACCACTCGGGTTGAGAAAGGGGCAGAGTTGCGCGGGGGTGGCAGAGCCCTGATCAGGGACGAGGCAGGAAAGAAGGGATCCCGAGGTCGACTGAGTGGCCCGGTTGCTCAGACCTCTGGGCCTGCTTCCGTTTCTCGCGCAGGAACTGCAGTGTGAGGTCGATGCCTTCGATCTCACCCAGCCAGCCTTCGGTCACTGCTTGCTTCCGTCGGGCTTCCAGATCCTCTTCCAACTCGTTGAGACGTGGCAGCATCTTGGGATTCACGTGAAGCATTGGGCATCGCAGACAAGCGTGCTCATGCTGGCAAGGGGTGCCGTAGGGGCGGGCGCAATTTCCCAGTTCAACCTTGCGGCGGTCGAAGTGCTCTTGGAACTCGTCCCACTCATCGGACGTTGCCGATCGGTACTCTTCGACAGGGCGCACAGCCCGACGTCGAGCCAGGTATTCCTGATAGTGGCGAACGACATCCTCGTTGAAGACGGCTACATAGCCGCCGGTGGTTTCGATGTTCAAGTGGCCCAGCAGTGCCGCACCGATATGGATGGGGAGCCCGTTGTTGACGATCTCAGTGGCGAACAGTCGGCGGAAATCATGGGGGGCGAACGTCAGGCCGACGAAGGCCGGGTTGGACTCGGCGAGTTCGCGGCAGAGCGTCCTGATCCGATTGGCGATGGTGTTAGGACTGATCACGCCTCGGCCGCCTCGTGAGCCACGTTGGAACAGGAAAGGCATGGACGCAGACCACTGTCGCTCGTGCGCATCGTAGCGTTGGAGAAGAGGAACAGATCTCTGCTCGCCGGTGACATGGCGGCGAATCACAGATGCGATCACATGGAAGAGCTCTGCCGACATGGGGATGACGCGCTCTCGGTCGGTTTTCGATGGTGCGATGACCAGGAGGGCGACCACCTCGCCGTTCGGCCTCTGGTACTGCCGAATACTGAGCTGCGTCAGCTCGACAAGTTCCTCGATCCGGACCCCGCTTAGCCTCAGCGTCTCCACGTAGGCCCAATCCCAGAAGGCGTCCTCTTCTGCTCCTTCAGCATGGATTGCTTCGCCGGTGGCGAGGTCCTCCACACGCACCGGTGCTTTGGAATAGCGAGCCTTTGCCTGGTCGGCTCGGCTGTTCGTCCGGCGGTAGGAGCGGCCGGCATGAGTGAACTCCTCGCCGAGCGGGACAGCCGCCGCGGCCTGGAGCAGGGCGCGCGACTTCCTGTGCTTCTCCTCCACATGCGCAACCAGCGTGGGCAGAAGAGGCTGCCGTTCACGAATGCGGTTGTCGGTCCGTTCCTTCGCCCTGCGACGGCCGCTTCGCGCGGAGCGCACCTCGTGCCGGGGGACAGGGCACGGTACTGCCCAGACGCCCCACCGTTCCGGCTCTTCAAGAGCCCAGCTCTGCAGATCAAGGTAGAAACCCCGGACCTGGAGGAGGAGGGAGTCCAGGGTCCGGCGCGGCTGATCCCGCTCCTTGCCGACGAAACTGACCTCTTCCCTCCATTTCTGGTAGACATCGCTTGACAGACTGAGGTCGGCTTGCTCGGGCGCGATATGCTCGATTTTCTGCCAGAACACCGAGACCAGAAGCTGTGCCAGGCCGGTCAGTGCGCTGTAGTCGAGCTCGGTTCGACGTCGCTCGAGATAGTCGATGAACAGCTGTCGCACCCCACCGCACCGGATGGGATAGCTGTCCACCAGCTCAGTCACGGACTTCTGTCCGGAGACCGGCACAGCGCGGAGTTGCTGGGGCGTCCCCGCAGGGAAGACCCCCATGCCATGCAGTGTTTCCCAGGCGGAGTGGCCGGCGAAACGGCTGCTTCCAGTCGACGCACCCCGGGTCAGTCCGTACCTATGGCACTCGAGCGAATAGTGCAGCAGCCCCTCGGGAGTCAGATCTTCCAGGGCGATTCCCTGAGTGATCAGAGCGAGGGTCACGTCGAACAACGACGTCCGCTGCTGGCCGAGGCTGTGGGCGCTGGCCGACTCCGCCGCGAAGAACTCGTCCAGACGCTTATCCCCCTGAACATGCCTGAACTGTTCCGCAAGCCCGACGAAATCATTCGAGCGTACGGCGCGGAGTGACGGCTGGATGACCCGGAGACAGATCAGACAACGCAGGCCGAGTGCTGCCTGAGTCTTGTGGGGACCGTAGTCGAACCGCTCTCGCAACGGATTGCCTGGTTCGTCGAGACCACTGGCAACCCAGCGATCCTGCCAAGTCTTTCCCGGAAACTGAGCCAGATACGTAAGGACCCGCCGAGTTGCGATCCTGCGTGTTTTCCTTCCGCTGCTGTGGGTGACGGTCTCCCAGGCGACGGCCGCACAGTCGGCGATGTCCTCCACGCCGGCCTCGCTCAGGTCGCCGTAAGGGCGAGGAGCGGAACGCGCGGTGGACGGCGCGGCCACGAGCTTGCTGACGTCGTGCTTGAGACGCTTTCCGGACTGCGCCGGAACATGGTCGATCCGGCGATGCCGCAGAGTGCTGTCAGCCACCGAACACCGCCCGCACGTCCTCGGGGTCGTAGCCCGGCGCGAACTTCTGTACCTGGCGTGGACGCGTATAGAAGTCCTGAAGTTTCTCGGTCATCTCGTCCAGGCGGACAGTGAGGTAGATGCCCGTGGTGTCGAGCTTTGCGTGGCGCATCACCCGCTGCACCTCGGGGAGAGTCATCTTCGGGTCGTTCGCCATGCGAGTCGCGGCGGTATGCCGGAGATCATGCAGAGTCCAGTTGGTCTGAAGCTTTGCGTTCGCTCGTTGCAGGACCCGGCGCATGGCCGAATATGTGAGCGGCCTCGGATCGCCACGCAAAGCCCTCCAGAGCTTCTCGCCCGATTTGGGCACTCCAGCCTGGGAAAGGTATGCGGCCAGGTACCGAAAGGGGCGACGCGGGGACCGGCTCCCGGTTCTTCGTCCCCTTGGAGACGACGTAGATCTGCTGACCGGCCCAATCAACGTCCCCGATGTCGATACCCAGCAACTCTTCTGCACGCGCACCGCTTGAGACGTAGCAGGAGAGGAGTGCCCTGTCCCGGTCGTTCTTCATTGCCTCGAACAACTCGTCCCACATGCCGTCCGGAAGCGAGCGGGGGAGCCGCTTGGGTACGCGTTGCCGGAGTCGTGCCCGTCGTACGTGGATTGGCGCGTCCATCGGGCTCCGGTGAGACAGTTCTGCACGGCGGTCCTTGGACACCGGCACCGGATTCACCACAGGCCCGGCACCGCTCCCGGCATGGAATTCGTAGAAACCGGAGATCACGGTCAACGCGTGGTTGATGGTCCGAGCCGCGTACCCCGGTCCGAGTGTCTGCTTTCCGGTCCGCAGGTTCACGTATCCGGGCGGTGGAGAATCCGGGCTGCGTCTTTCGCGCTGTGGGTTGGCTGCGGTCCTCATCCACCCAACCAAGCACTCCACCTCGCTGACCGTCGCCCGGTCCCAGGCGATCCCGAGTTGCCAGAGGACCCGAAACCACCTCAACAGGTCATAGGCATAGCTGCGACAGGTTGACGGGCTTGATGAACCCAGGGCCAGGCTTCTCAAGTAGTCGACAACCACCCTGATTGGCATGTCACTTGAGTCCAGCACTGTCCAGGGTGGGAAGGCCTGGTCCGTGGCCACGACACTGCCGATTCGTTGCAGGTCGACACGTCCCTCTCGGAGCTCGGTCCGCATGCTCTGCACACCACACCTCTCAGTCCGGGGCCTCCTGGCCCTCACGAGTAGGTGCAGTCAACAGGACGCTCCGGCAAGCGGGTCATCTTCACCACCCTGGACGACGGCACCGGCCTGGTCGACCTCGCTTTCTTCGACGACTCCCACGACGCGTGCGCCCACACCGTCTTCCACTCCTGGCTCCTGCTCGTACGCGGTGTGGTCCAGCGCCGTGGCCCGCGCAGCCTCAG
>CBFGQM010000035.1:0-22926 GCA_965650905.1 uncultured Streptomyces sp.
GAGCGGAGCGGAGCGTACTGAAGCGCCGTCAAGGCGCTTCCGCGGACGGCACACGACGGGCCCGGGACGCGCGCGCTCCGGTCATCGGCGACATCCTGGCCCGCCAGGAGACGGGAAGGTACCCGAGCACCGCCCGGACCGCCGCAGCCGCGTCCGGGACCGGGGCCACAGGCCCGGCGGACGGGCAGGTTCGGGCCGCTTCTTCTTCACCGTCACCAACGACCCGGCGATCAGCGCTTCTTGATCGTCGCGTCAGTTGCGGCTGCGTGTGCGCGCCCCGGTTCTGCGCGGCCGCGGCCGGGACGTGGCCTTTGCCTTCGCCTTCGAGGGCTGGGCGACCGCGGGTGCCGGTGCCTCGACCGTGACCGGAACCCCGGACGGCTCCCGGGCGCCGGTGATGCGTGCCAGCTCCTCGTCGGTGGACTTGACGCGGACCGTCCGCGGGCTGATGCCCGCGTTGGTCATCAGATGGGTCATGTCACGCTTCTGATCGGGGAGGACCAGGGTGACGACGCTGCCGGACTCGCCCGCGCGGGCGGTACGGCCGCCACGGTGGAGGTAGTCCTTGTGGTCGGTCGGGGGGTCGACGTTCACCACGAGGTCGAGGTCGTCGACGTGGATGCCGCGGGCCGCGACGTTGGTGGCGACGAGGGCGGTGACCTGGCCGTTCTTGAACTGGTCGAGGGTACGGTTGCGTTGGGGCTGGGAGCGGCCGCCGTGCAGCGCGGAGGCGCGTACGCCGTTGGCCAGCAGACGCTTGGTGAAGCGGTCGGCGCCGCGCTTGGTGTCCACGAAGAGGATCACCCGCCCGTCGCGGGCAGCGATGCGCAGCGCGACGGCCTTCTTGTCGGTCTCGTCGGCGACGTGCAGCACATGGTGCTCCATCGTTGTCACCGCGCCCGCCGAGGGGTCGACGGAGTGCACGACGGGGTCGTTGAGGAACATCCGTACGAGCTTGTCGATGTTCTTGTCCAGCGTCGCCGAGAACAGCATCCGCTGCCCACCCGGCTCGACCTGCTGAAGCAGCGCCGTGACCTGCGGCATGAAGCCCATGTCGGCCATCTGGTCAGCCTCGTCGAGGACCGTGACCGCCACCCGGTCGAGGGTGCAGTCACGGCGGTCTATGAGGTCCTTGAGTCGACCGGGCGTGGCCACGAGCACCTCGGCGCCGCGCCGCAGCGCGCCCGCCTGGCGGGAGATCGAGAGTCCGCCGACCACCGTGGTGAGGCGCAGGTTGACGGCCGTGGCGTACGGCGTGAGCGCGTCGGTGACCTGCTGCGCGAGCTCGCGCGTGGGGACCAGGACCAGCGCGAGCGGCGCCCTGGGCTCGGCGCGGCGGCCGGCCGTGCGGGCGAGCAGGGCGAGCCCGAAGGCGAGGGTCTTGCCCGAGCCGGTCCGGCCCCGGCCCAGAATGTCACGCCCGGCAAGGGAGTTGGGCAGTGTCGCGCCCTGGATCGGGAAGGGCTCCGTCACGCCCTGGGCCGCGAGGGTCTTCGTCAGCGCGGCCGGCATGTCCAGCGCGTCGAAGGACTCGACGGCGGGCAGCGCGGGCGTGACGGTCTCCGGCAGCGTGAACTCCCGCGGCGCGGTGGCCACCGGCGACGGCTTCTTGCGTACGTTCCTGGCGCCGCCGCTCCTGGCGCCGCCGCTCCTGGCGCCGCCGTTCACGGCAGCGGGGCCCCCGTTACGGGTGCCGCGAGAACCTCGGGCACCGCTGGCACCATGTGCGCCGCCGGCACCGCGGGCACCGCGAGAGTCCGCCGACCGTTTACCGGCGGGTCGTTCAGGACGTTCGGACCTTGTCATGCTGATTCTGGGGTTCCTTCCGTTCGGACAGCACGAGGCCGGGGCCCGCACCCGAAGGTGCGGGCCCCGGCTCGTGTGGAGCGCGTCCCTGGATCAGGCGGGGACGATGTTCTCCGCCTGCGGGCCCTTCTGGCCCTGCGTGACGTCGAAGGAGACCTTCTGGCCCTCCTGCAGCTCACGGAAGCCCGAGGTCGCGATGTTGGAGTAGTGGGCGAAGACGTCGGCGCCGCCGCCGTCCTGCTCAATGAAGCCGAAGCCCTTTTCCGAGTTGAACCACTTCACGGTGCCAGTAGCCATGCTATTTCTCCTGGATAGGCGGGCCCCATCCGGAGATGCACCGGAAGACCGGAGCGGCCGGAAAACAAAACGCGCCTGAGGATGATTCCTTTCAGGCGCGCAAAGTTAATGGGTACCAAAAACGTAATCGGTGTCGACCGTAGCACACATTCGGGGTGCGGGCGGCGCCGCTCGCGGCACCCGCACGCGGATGTCCCGGGACCGACCACTACGCGAGCGGTCCCGTCACGGGCTCCACCGCCGCGACCAGATGTCCCCCGCGCACGAAGGCGTAGGCGGCCTCCAGGTCCGGGGAGAGGAAGCGGTCCGGGCCCGCGCCCTGGACGCCGGCCGCGCGGACCGCGTCGATGACCGCGCGGGAGGCGGGGGCCGGGGTGAGGCCCTCGCGGAGCTCGATGGCGCGGGTGGCGGCGTACAGCTCGATGGCGATGATCCGGGTCAGGTTGTCCACGGCGGTACGGAGCTTGCGGGCGGCTGACCAGCCCATCGACACATGGTCCTCCTGCATGGCGGAGGACGGGATCGAGTCGGCCGAGGCCGGGACGGCGAGCCGCTTCATCTCACTCACCAGGGCGGCCTGCGTGTACTGGGCGATCATCAGTCCGCTGTCCACGCCTGCGTCGTCCGCGAGGAAGGGGGGCAGGCCGTGCGAGCGGTTCTTGTCGAGGAGGCGGTCGGTGCGGCGCTCGGCGATCGAGCCGAGGTCGGCGGCGGCGATGGCGAGGAAGTCCAGTACGTACGCGATCGGGGCGCCGTGGAAGTTGCCGTTCGACTCGACGCGGCCGTCGGGGAGGACGACGGGGTTGTCGACGGCGGAGGCGAGCTCACGGTCGGCGACGAGGCGGGCGTGGGCGATCGTGTCCCGTCCCGCGCCCGCGACCTGGGGGGCACAGCGCACGGAGTAGGCGTCCTGGACGCGCGGCGCGTCGTCCTGGTGATGACCCGTGAGTCCCGAACCCTTCAGCACGGCCAGCATGTTGGCGGCGCTGGCGCCCTGCCCGGGATGCGGGCGGATGACATGCAGCTCGGGTGCGAGGACCTTGTCGGTCCCGAGGAGCGCCTCCAGGGAGAGGGCCGCGGTGACGTCGGCGGACCTGTACAGATCGCCGAGGTCGTCCAGGGCCATGACCAGCATGCCGAGCATGCCGTCGGTGCCGTTGAGGAGGGCGAGGCCTTCCTTCTCATGGAGCACGACGGGCTCGATGCCGTGCTCGGCGAGGAGCTGACCGGCTGGACGTACGACTCCGTCCGGCCCCTCCGCCTCCCCCTCCCCCATCAGCGTCAGGGCACAGTGGCTGAGCGGCGCGAGATCGCCGGAGCAGCCGAGCGATCCGTACTCGTGCACAACCGGGGTGATACCGGCGTTCAGGACGGCGGCCATGGTCCGGGCGACGGTGGGGCGTACGCCGGTCCGTCCCGAGCAGACGGTCTTCAACCGCAGGAACATCAGAGCGCGGACCACTTCACGCTCGACACGGGGCCCCATCCCGGCGGCATGCGACCGCACGATGTTGCGCTGCAGCCGAGTGCGCAGCTCCTGGCCGATGTGCCGGGTCGCGAGAGCACCGAAGCCCGTGGAGACCCCGTACACGGGCTCCGGCTTGGCCGCCAGGGCCTCCACGATCTCGCGCGCCACCTCGAGCGCCCTCACCGCCTCCCCGGAAAGCTCGACCCGCGCGCCGCCACGCGCCACGGCGACCACGTCGGACGCGGCGACACCGCCCGTCCCCACCACCACAGTGTGCATATCCACATTCAGGAGCGTACGCACTGAATGCAGCCGTGTCACCAGCGGGCGGCCGGCGGGCCTGTCAGTGGTGGCCTCGGAAGCGGCGGCGTTCCGGGGCTGGGGGGGTGGGGGCGTCGGCGAGGCGTACGACCGGGTCTTGTGGGCCCTCGCGGCCGGCGACCACCGGCTTGGGGGCTCGGATGGCCTTGGCCCGGTACTGGGCGGCGTCGGCGAGGCGGAAGAGGCGGCGGGCCGAGCTGACGGGACCGATGGGGTCGCCGGTCGAGGCGACCCCGCAGGCGACGCCCTCGCCGAGTTCCAGTTCGGTGGCCCGGCGGCAGAGTTCGTCGGCCACCCGGACCACCTCGTCGGCGGACGGACCCACGGCGAGCAGACAGAACTCGTCACCGCCGAGACGGGCGGCGAGCGTGCCCGGGAGCATCGCGCCACACAGGGAGAGGACCGAGCCGAAACGCTCCAGGAGCCGGTCGCCCACGGCGTGGCCCTGGGTGTCGTTGACCCGTTTGAGGCCGTTGACGTCACACACGGCGAGGCTGACGACGACGCGCTCGGCCCGGTGACGCTCGATGGCCTCGTCCAAACGTATGTCGACGGCACGGCGGTTGGCGAGGCCGGTCAGGGAGTCGGTGAAGGCGAGGCGGCGGGCCTCCTCCAGGCGTTCCGTCTGGGCGATCCCGGCGGCCACCACCGAGGCGAGCACGGTCGCGAAGTCGGCGTCGGCGCGCTCGAAGACAGGATCCCCCACCGAGCGTGCCACATACAGCTCCCCCCAAGCCCGGCCGTGCAGCACGATCGGCGCCACGACACAGCAGCCGCGCCCGCGCCTGCGCAGCGCGGCAACCCTCTGGTGGCCGTACTCGGCGTGCCCCTCGGCCGTCTCGACCCACGCGTCGGGCTCGCCGCCGGCCACCCAGCGCTCGTGCAGGAACTCCGTGATCTCCGGGAACTGGTGCACGGGGTACGCCTCGTTCGCGGGGTACTCCTCCTCGTCCGCCGCCCGCTCCCCCACGTTCGCGAGCACCCGCAGCACACCGAGCTCCCGCTCCCACACGGACAACGCGGCGAAACTCCCCGCCAGCGCACGGCAGGCCCCCAGCGCAGCCGCCCGCCACGACTCCGGCGGGGTGTGCGCGGCAGCCATACCCTGCGCCAGCGCCACCACGGCCCTCAGCCGCCCATCGTTACCGCCCATCACTCCAGGTTAAGTAGATGTGCGACGTCGTGGGCTGTTGAAAGGTGAACAGGAAGGTGACGGCTCGTGGCTGAGGGCCGGGCCACAGGCTCGTGGCTGTGGGCCGGGAACACCCGAGGGTCCCTCTACTCCCTGGGCCATTGCGGCTCGCGCTTCTCGTTGAACGCCGCGACTCCCTCCGCCCGGTCGCCCGAGAAGGCGACCGAACGCCAGGCCGCGTCCTCGACCTCCAGCCCCGCGCGGAGGTCGAGGCCGTGCCCGAGGCGGAGGGCGCGCTTGGCGGCGCGCAGGCCGACGGGCGAGTTCGCGGCGATACGCGCGGCCAGCGCGAGCGCCTCATCGCGGTCGCGCCCCTCCGCGACCAGCTCATCCACGAGCCCCAGCTCCCTCGCCTCGGCCGCCTCCAGCCGCCGCGCCGAGAAGATCAGCTCAGCCGCACGGGCCGCCCCGACCCGGCGCGGCAGCAACTGCGTACCGCCCCCGCCGGGTATCACGCCGACGGACACCTCGGGCAGGCCCACCACGGCCGTACCGTCCGCCACGATCAGGTCGCACGACAGCGCGAGCTCGAAACCGCCGCCCAGTGCGAACCCGTGTACGGCGGCGACCGTGGGCATCGGCAGCTCCAGTACGCCGGTGTACGCGGCCCGTGCGACCGGGCGCTGACGGACCAGGTCGGCGTCCGTGAACGAGTTCCGTTCCTTCAGGTCGGCGCCGACACAGAAGGCCCGCTCGTGGGTCGAGGTCAGGACGACCACGCGTACATCCCGGTCCGCGGCCAGCGCGTCACAGGCGGCGGTGATCGACCGGGCCATCTCCGTCGACACGGCGTTCATGGCCCTGGGCCGGTCGAGCGCGAGCTCCGCGACGTACCCGTGGCGCCGCACGGCCACGTTCTCCCCGAACCGCCCCTTTGCCGCCTGCTCCGCCATGACACCCTCCCGGTTAACGTCGGTTAACTCCGTGCGTCCAATCATCGCAGTCGCGCCTCTCCGGGAAAAGCGCCGCCGGTGACGGGCGGGCACCGGCGGCCGAGATCGTCCCTGTGCGGGCGCCCCGGGCCCCCGGGACGATCATCGCAACCCGCGGCCCCCGGCGGGCCCTGTTCGAGCCCCTACGGCTGATCCTCAGGACCCCTGCGGCTCAGCAACCAGGGCTCGATCACGCCCAGCCCTCGCACCGGTCGCTGCCACATCGGCTGGAGCGCGAAGCGGTACACCGGCGGCTCCTCGCCCTCCTTCTCCGCGGCGGCGGCGGCCTCCGCGGCCTCCGTCTCGGAAGCCGGTGCGTCCCTCGTCCGCGTCAGCTCCTGCGCGAGCGCGCTGTCCACCAGGACGGCGTCCCGTGGCGCTATCGAGGTGAGGCGTGACGCCAGGTTCACCGTCGCGCCGAAGACGTCGCCCATGCGCGTCGTCACCGTGCCGAAGGCGATGCCGACGCGCAGTTCGGGCATGGTCTCGTCGTGGGCCATGGTCTCGATGAGGCGGAGGGCGATCTCGGCGGCGACGCCCGCGTCGTCGGCGGCGTACAGCACCTCGTCGCCCAGGGTTTTGATCAGGCGTCCCCCGTGCGCGGCCACCAGATCCGCGGCCGTGGTCTCGAAGGCCTCGACGAGCTCGCCGAGCTCCTCCTCCTCCATGCGGCGCGTCAGACGCGTGAAGCCGACGAGGTCCGCGAAACCTACGGCGAGGCGACGGTCGACCATCTCCTCGTCGTCCCCGGCCTGCACGACGCGGCCGGTCGCGGCGGCGAGCTGGCGCCGCCAGACGTAGACGAGGAACTCCTCCAGCTCGGGCAGGAGCAGTTCCATGAGGGGGTAGGTCACTTCCGTGCGCGTCATGCCCGGCTCGGGCGGCTCGGTCAGGCCCTCCAGGAAGGAGTCGATCTGCCACTCGGCCAGGCGGGCGGTGGTCTGGCCGGTGGAACGGGCGACCTGGATCGCCATGGCCTCGCTGAGCAGCCCCGCCTCCACCAGACCGGCCAGCCGCCGCAGCGCCAGTACGTCCGCCTCCGTGAGCGCCTTGGCCTGGCCGATGTCGGCGAAGCCCATGGCCCGCCAGAAGCGGGCCCCCAGATCCATGGAGACACCTGCGCTGCGGGCCGCCTGGAAGGGGGTGTAGCGCCGCTCGGCACCGAGGATGAGCTGCTCGAGGCGCAGGGCGAGCGGATCTTCGTCGGAGTCGCCCCCGTGCGCGTCCACCGGGTCGTAGGTCGCGGCCCGGTCGACCCGCGCGGCCGACGTGTCGGCGACAGACCCAGCGGTACGCTCCGGATCACCGTCGGAGGCTGGGTGTGCACCCGTGCCGGAGCCCGTGTCGTCGACGGTCACGCCTGCTGCCCTTCCGATCTGCCACGGTCACTTTCGACCGGCCTCAACTCTACGGCAGGTGTGCTGTGGCTCACTCCCGAGGCGGGCCGCGGCCACCACCGGCCACTGCAGAGACATACGGCACAGTCGCGCCCGCGTATCAACAGGAGCGAGCCGACCACCAGACCACCCGACCGCACAGCCCGCACCTCCCGCACAGCAGGAGCCGACGCCCCGCCTGCACAGCCCCGGCCCGGGTACCCCGACAGTCGCGCCGCTCACTCCTCACCGCGGAACGCCGCTGAGACGGCGTACTCCTCACCCGCGGACGCCAAGCAAACAGCTCACGTCGCACCCGCAGACGCCAATGGGGCGGCTCACGCCTCGCCCGCCGCCCGCAGATGCACGATGTCCCCGGCTCCAACCGGCTCCTGCACGCCCTTGGCGGTGGCCAGGATCAGTCGCCCGTCCCCGTCCACCGCGACCGCCTCCCCCTCGATCGAGTTCCCCCCGGGCAGGTCCGCCCGCACCGTGCGTCCGAGCGTTGAGCACCCGGCGGCGTACGTCTCCTGGAGCCCACAGGCGGCGGGATCGCCCCCGGTGGCACGCCAGTCGACGTACCAGCGCTCCAGCGAGCGCAGCACCGCCCGCAGCAGCGGGTCACGGTCGGTGACTGGGGCCCCGGCGAGCGCGAGTGAACCCGCCGCGGGCATGGGCAGCTCGTCCTCGCGGAGCGTGACGTTGAGGCCGACACCGATCACGACGCCGTCGCTGCCGGCACGCTCGGCGAGGATGCCACCGGTCTTGCGCTCCTCGTCGCCCACGGTGATGAGCAGGTCGTTGGGCCACTTGAGTGCCGTATCCACGCCGGCCGTGCGGGACAGCGCGGTGGCCACGGCGACCCCGGCGAGCAGCGGCAGCCAGCCCCAGCGCGAGACGGGGACCTCGGAGGGCTTCAGCAGGACGGAGAAGAAGAGGCCGGAGCGAGCCGGGGCCGTCCACTGGCGGTCCAGGCGGCCCCGCCCGGCGTTCTGCTCCTCGGCCACGAGGACGGCGCCCTCCTGGGCCTTGCCGTCACGGGCGAGGGCGACGAGGTCGGAGTTGGTCGATCCGGTACGGGGCACCACCTCGACATCGCACCAGAGCCCTCCGTCCCGTACGAGGGCGCGGCGCAGGGCGGCGCCGTGGAGCGGTGGACGTTCCAGGTCGGCCCAGCGGCTGTCGCCCCGCCCGCCGTCGCCCCGCCCGCCGTCGCCACCGTAGTTCCGGTCTGAGTCATCTCGCGGCGTCATGCAACCCACCCTAGGTGTGGTAGACGCCGCACTGCTGATCGCCAGGCACAGCACTACCCTACGAGTCAGTAGCAAGGTGTCATCAGTACCGCACGAAAACCAGTCCAGACGTCCAGCCCTCAGCAGCCCTCCGTACGTCCCTCACATCCCTTTTTGAGCAGGCAGGGAGCCGTATCCCCATGTCCGAGCCGGAACAGCCGCACGAGATCGACATCCACACCACGGCGGGCAAGCTCGCGGATCTGCGGCGCCGTATCGAGCAGGCGACGCACGCCGGCTCGGCCCGCGCCGTCGAAAAGCAGCACGCCAAGGGAAAGTTGACGGCCCGCGAGCGGATCGAGCTGCTCATGGACGAGGGCTCCTTCGTCGAGCTGGACGAGTTCGCGCGGCACCGCTCGACCGACTTCGGCCTGGAGCAGAACCGCCCGTACGGCGACGGTGTCGTCACTGGTTACGGCATGGTCGACGGCCGCCCGGTGGCCGTCTTCTCTCAGGACTTCACCGTCTTCGGCGGTGCTCTCGGCGAGGTCTTCGGCCAGAAGATCATGAAGGTGATGGACTTCGCCCTGAAGACCGGCTGCCCGGTCGTCGGGATCAACGACTCGGGCGGCGCCCGCATCCAGGAGGGCGTCTCGGCGCTGGGCATGTACGGCGAGATCTTCCGCCGCAACACCCACGCCTCCGGGGTCATCCCGCAGATCTCGCTGGTCGTCGGCCCGTGCGCGGGCGGCGCGGTGTACTCCCCCGCCATCACCGACTTCACGGTGATGGTCGACCAGACCTCGCATATGTTCATCACCGGCCCGGACGTGATCAAGACGGTGACGGGGGAGGACGTCGGCTTCGAGGAGCTCGGCGGCGCCCGCACCCACAACTCCGCCTCCGGCGTGGCCCATCACATGGCGGGCGACGAGAAGGACGCGATCGAGTACGTCAAGTCGCTGCTGTCGTACCTCCCGTCGAACAACCTCAGCGAGCCGCCCGCCTTCCCCGAGGAGGCGGACCTGGCGCTCACGGACGAGGACCGTGAGCTGGACACACTGGTTCCGGACAGCGCGAACCAGCCGTACGACATGCACACGATCATCGAGCACATCCTGGACGACGCCGAGTTCTTCGAGACGCAGCCGCTGTTCGCGCCGAACATCGTCACCGGCTTCGGCCGGGTCGAGGGCCACCCGGTCGGCATCGTCGCCAACCAGCCGATGCAGTTCGCGGGCTGCCTGGACATCAAGGCGAGCGAGAAGGCCGCACGCTTCGTGCGCACCTGCGACGCCTTCAACGTCCCGGTCATCACCTTCGTCGACGTGCCGGGCTTCCTGCCGGGCGTGGACCAGGAGCACGACGGCATCATCCGCCGCGGCGCCAAGCTGATCTACGCGTACGCGGAGGCGACGGTCCCGCTGATCACCGTCATCACCCGCAAGGCGTTCGGCGGCGCCTACGACGTCATGGGCTCCAAGCACCTGGGCGCCGACCTCAACCTCGCCTGGCCGACGGCCCAGATCGCCGTGATGGGCGCGCAGGGCGCGGTGAACATCCTGCACCGCCGCACCATCGCCGCCGCATCCGAGGAGGAGCGCGATCAGGTACGCGCGCACCTGATCCAGGAGTACGAGGACAGGCTCCTCAACCCCTACGCCGCCGCCGAGCGCGGCTACATCGACGGCGTGATCATGCCGGCCGACACCCGCTCCCACCTCGTACGCGGCCTGCGTCAGCTGCGCACGAAGCGGGAGTCCCTGCCTCCGAAGAAGCACGGCAACATCCCCCTGTAGGACGCCGGAAATCCCCCTGTGGACGTCAGTTGGGAGTGATCATGATCAAGGTCGTACGGGGAAATCCGACCCCGGAGGAGCTGGCCGCCGCACTGGCGGTGGTCCAGGCACGCGCCGCGGCGGTGGCCACCGCCCCGTCCGGCGCGCCCAGGGAGCGGGACGCGTGGGCGGACCCGGCGCGGGTGGCCATGAGCCACCTGCCCGCCCCCGGGCCCAGGGCGTGGGGGCGCACGTACTGGCCCGGTTAGATCACCCCCTCTGCCTCAAGATAAGTACGGATACTCAGGCGCCCCTCCGGTCACGGAGTCACGCTCGTGGACATGCTGTGGTCCGACCCGGAGAACGAGCCGCCGAAGGAACTGCGCGACATGCAGGTCATGTTGCGGCGGCTGGGCGTTCTCATGGCGTTGGCCATGGTGTTTGCGATGATCGTGCTCGGGGTCAGGTGATCCGCGACCGTGTCGTGTGATCCTGACCGGCCGGCCCGCTGCGCCTCCCGCCGCGTCGCTACTCTTTCCGCATGACTGATCAGCGCCGTCGACTCGTCCTCGCCTCCCAGTCCCCCGCCCGGCTCGGACTGCTGCGGCAGGCCGGCCTCGTCCCCGAGGTCATCGTCAGCGGGGTCGACGAGGACGCCGTGTCCGCCCCCACCCCCGCCGAGCTCGCGCTCGCGCTCGCCGAGGCCAAGGCGTCCGTCGTAGCGGCGAAGCCCGAGGTCAAGGGCGCCCTGGTGATCGGCTGCGACTCGGTGCTCGACCTGGACGGCGAGGCGCTCGGCAAGCCCGCCGACGCCGAGGAGGCCACCGCGCGCTGGAAGTCGATGCGCGGCCGCACGGGCACACTGCAGACCGGGCACTGCGTCTACGACACGACGACCGGGCGGTACGCGTCGGCGATCGCCTCCACGGTGGTCCGCTTCGGCGAACCGACCGACGCCGAGATCGCCGCGTACGTCGCCACGGGCGAACCCCTCCACGTCGCCGGGGCGTTCACGCTCGACGGCCGCTCGGCCCCGTTCATCGACGGCATCGACGGGGACCACGGGAACGTCATCGGCATCTCACTGCCCATGCTGCGCCGCCTGCTGGCCCGGCTGGGCGTCGCCATCACCACGTTGTGGGCTCCGCGGGAGAAGTGAGGGGCCCGGCGTCGGAGACGGTGCCCTCCTGGCCGTCGTACCCATGAAGATGAGCACGGTCAGCCCGAGCACCACCATCATGAAGGCGAACGCTCCCCAGCCCACCAGACGCCTCACCCGTCGCCCGACCACCACCCCTCAACGGGGCCCTGCGGGCCATGAACGCCTCAGCATCCCGAACGCCACATGGGGGTCTCCGCACTCGAACGGAGTTGAGAGCCTGGGGGACGGAAACACTCCGACAAGGGGTCTGGCCGGAGCAAAGATTCCTTAGACCATTCGTAGGAACTCCACAAAGAAACCAAGTGGGGCGCGGCACCCTCTCACAGAGACCTTGACCACACCGGAGGACTAGGGTTCTTGGGAAGCCCCCTGCGTACGACGGTGCGACAAGGGATTTCGCGGGCGAGCAGGCCTCGAATCACGGTCCGTGTGGGCAAGCTCACCATTTGGGACTGGTCGAAACGACGTGTCGGCAGTCCCTAAAATCGGCTTGTTTCAAGGAGAGGGAGCCAACGTGCGCAAGGTGTTGATCGCCAACCGTGGCGAAATCGCTGTCCGTGTCGCCCGGGCGTGCCGAGACGCCGGCATCGCGAGCGTGGCCGTGTACGCCGAGCCGGACCGGGACGCGCTGCATGTGCGGGCCGCGGACGAGGCGTTCGCGCTGGGCGGCGACATCCCGGCCACCAGCTACCTGGACATCAGCAAGGTGCTGCAGGCGGCCGCCGACTCCGGCGCGGACGCAATCCACCCCGGCTACGGCTTCCTCTCGGAGAACGCGGACTTCGCGCAGGCGGTCCTCGACGCGGGTCTGATCTGGATCGGCCCGCCGCCGCAGGCCATCCGCGACCTGGGTGACAAGGTCGCCGCCCGGCACATCGCGCAGCGCGCCGGCGCTCCCTTGGTCGCCGGCACCCCCGACCCGGTCTCCGGCGCCGAGGAGGTCGTCGCGTTCGCCGAGGAGCACGGGCTGCCCATCGCCATCAAGGCGGCGTTCGGCGGCGGCGGGCGCGGCCTGAAGGTCGCCCGCACCCTCGAAGAGGTCCCCGAGCTGTATGACTCCGCGGTCCGCGAAGCGGTGGCGGCGTTCGGGCGCGGCGAGTGCTTCGTGGAGCGCTACCTCGACAAGCCGCGGCACGTGGAGACGCAGTGCCTGGCCGACACCCACGGCAACGTGGTGGTCGTCTCCACCCGCGACTGCTCGCTGCAGCGCCGCCACCAGAAGCTGGTCGAGGAGGCCCCGGCGCCGTTCCTGTCCGACCAGCAGAACGCGCAGCTGTACGCGGCCTCCAAGGCGATCCTCAAGGAAGCCGGCTACGTCGGCGCGGGCACCGTCGAGTTCCTGGTCGGCGCGGACGGCGTGATCTCGTTCCTGGAGGTCAACACCCGCCTGCAGGTGGAGCATCCGGTCACCGAGGAGGTCACCGGCATCGATCTGGTGCGCGAGATGTTCCGCATCGCCGACGGCGAGGCGCTCGGCTACGACGACCCGGCCGTGCGCGGCCATTCCCTCGAGTTCCGCATCAACGGCGAGGACCCGGGCCGCAACTTCCTGCCGGCTCCCGGCACGGTCACCACGTTCGAGCCGCCGTCCGGACCGGGCGTGCGCCTGGACGCCGGGGTCGAGTCCGGCAGCGTGATCGGCCCGGCCTGGGACTCCCTGCTGGCGAAGCTGATCATCACCGGTGCCACGCGGGAGCAGGCACTGCAGCGGGCGGCCCGCGCGCTGGCGGAGTTCACCGTGGAGGGCATGGCCACCGCGATCCCCTTCCACCGCGCGGTCGTCGCGGACCCGGCGTTCACCAGCAACCCCTTCCAGGTCCACACCCGGTGGATCGAGACGGAGTTCGTCAACGAGATCAAGCCTTTCGCCGCCCCGGTGGCCACGGAGGCGGACGAGGAGCCGGGCCGCGAGACAGTCGTCGTCGAGGTCGGCGGCAAACGCCTGGAGGTCTCCCTACCGTCCTCGCTGGGCATGTCGCTGGCCCGCACCGGGCTGGCGGCGGGCGCCCGGCCCAAGCGCCGGGCGGCGAAGAAGACCGGGCCGGCGGCCTCCGGTGACACGCTGGCCTCACCGATGCAGGGCACCATCGTCAAGGTCGCCGTCGAGGAGGGCCAGCAGGTCCAGGAGGGCGACCTGGTCGTCGTCCTGGAGGCGATGAAGATGGAGCAGCCGCTGAACGCCCACCGTTCCGGCACCATCAAGGGCCTGTCCGCGGACATCGGCGCCTCGGTCACCTCCGGCGCCGTCCTCTGCGAGATCAAGGACTGACCCGGTACGTACGGACCCTGAGGACGCGCAAGTACGAACACCCGGAGTGCCCGGCAGACTGCATACAGGTCTGCCGGGCGCTCCCTTTCCCCGTCCATCGGCGAGCCGCTCCAGCCTCCGGCGGACTGGATGACGTACAGGCCGGACCGCCGTCCCTCAGTGACCTGGGGGGCGTAAAGCTGTCTTCGCCGTCAGCGCCCTGCGGTCGTCAGCGTCGGCGCAGATCCGCGACCCGCGCCCGCTCGCTCTGGGGCTGGTGCTCGCCCAGAACCGCGGAGGTGCTGCGCAACTGCGGTCCCCCGCCCGGGACCGGGCCCCGCCTGAGACCGGGCAGCGGCAGGTCCCGGCGTGGCGGCTGGGGCCCCGCCGGGGACGTATCGTCTCCCGCGTCACCGGAGCCGGCGACAGCGATCTGCACTCCCTGGTCGGCCAGAGCGTGCAACTCGGTGGCCGCACGGTCGTCGTGGGCGGGCGGCTGGTCCGTCACCAACCGCGTGATCACATCCGTCGGCACCGTCTGGAACATCGTGTCGGTACCGAGCTTCGTGTGGTCGGCGAGGACGACGACCTCCGAGGCCGCCTGCACCAGCGCCCTGTCGACGCTGGCCGACAGCATGTTGGAGGTGGACAGGCCGCGCTCGGCGGTCAGCCCACTGCCCGACAGGAAGGCCCGGGAGACCCGCAGCCCCTGGAGGGACTGCTCGGCCCCGCTGCCGACCAGGGCGTAGTTGGAACCGCGCAGGGTGCCGCCGGTCATCACGACCTCGACACGGTTGGCGTGGGCCAACGCCTGAGCCACCAGGAGGGAGTTGGTGACGACGGTCAGCCCGGGCACCCGCGCGAGCCGGCGAGCCAGCTCCTGAGTGGTGGTTCCCGCCCCGACCACGATGGCCTCGCCCTCTTCGACGAGACTCGCGGCGAGATCGGCTATGGCCGTCTTCTCGGCGGTCGCGAGATGTGACTTCTGCGCAAAGCCGGACTCCCGCGTGAACCCGCCCGGCAATACCGCACCGCCGTGCCGGCGGTCGAGGAGTCCTTCTGCCTCCAGCGCGCGCACGTCCCGCCGTACGGTCACTTCGGAGGTCTGGACGACGCGGGCGAGCTCACGGAGCGACACGGCTCCGTTCGCTCGCACCATTTCGAGGATCAATTGGCGACGTTCTGCAGCGAACACGAAACTGACAGTAACCCCAACGACCCTCTACTTTCCGCAGTTTGCGCCGAATAACAGAAGTTGCTGGCACGACGGCACAGGAAGTGGTATAAGCGCCTACTCCCGCTTCCCATGCCGTACGGATGGTCCAGCCATTGGTCGGATTCCCGGTGGCCGGCGAAGCGTCACTTACCGCCGTCAGGCCTCACCGGCCGCCTTGCGGGTGTGAAGCTGTCGGGCCACCTCGGCGATCGAACCCGACAGGGACGGGTACACGGTGAAGGCGTTCGCGATCTGTTCGACGGTCAGGTTGTTGTCGACCGCGAGCGAAATCGGATGGATCAGTTCCGAGGCGCGCGGCGCGACGACGACACCGCCGACGACGATCCCGGTGCCGGGCCGGCAGAAGATCTTCACGAAGCCGTCCCGGATGCCCTGCATCTTGGCGCGCGGGTTGCGCAGCAGCGGCAGCTTCACGACCCGGGCGTCGATGACGCTGCCGTCGACGTCGGCCTGCGAATAGCCGACGGTCGCGATCTCGGGGTCGGTGAAGACGTTCGAGGAGACGGTCTTCAGGTTGAGCGGGGCCACCGCGTCGCCGAGGAAGTGGTACATGGCGATACGCCCCTGCATCGCCGCCACGGAGGCGAGCGCGAAGACTCCGGTGACGTCACCGGCCGCGTACACCCCCGGCGCCGTCGTCCTGGACACCTTGTCGGTCCAGATGTGCCCGGAGTCCTTGACCTTCACCCCGGCGTCTTCGAGACCCATGCCATGGCTGTTGGGGATGGCGCCGACGGCCATAAGGCAGTGCGACCCGGTGATGACGCGGCCGTCGGCGAGCGTCACCTCGACCCGGTCGCCCACGCGCTTGGCCGACTGGGCACGGGAGCGCGCCATGACATCCATGCCGCGCCGCCGGAACACGTCCTCCAGCACGGCCGCGGCGTCCGGGTCCTCACCCGGCAGCACGCGATCACGGCTGGATACGAGCGTGACGCGCGACCCGAGCGCCTGATAGGCACCGGCGAACTCGGCGCCGGTGACGCCGGACCCGACCACGATGAGCTCTTCCGGCAGCTCTTCGAGGTCGTACACCTGGGTCCAGTTCAGGATCCGCTCCCCGTCGGGCCGGGCGTCGGGCAGCTCACGGGGGTGCCCACCGGTGGCGATGAGCACGGCATCGGCGACAAGCGTCTCCTCCGAACCGTCCGCCGCCCGCACGACGACCTTCCGGGACCCGTCCAGGGCCTGCTGACCGTCGAGACGGCCGCGGCCGCGCACGACCCGCGCGCCCGCGCGCGTCACGGACGCGGTGATGTCGTGCGACTGCGCGAGCGCGAGCCGCTTCACACGCCGGTTGACCTTGCCGAGATCGACGCCGACCACCCGCGCGGGCGTGTCGATGTGAGGAGTGTCGTCGGCGACGATGATGCCGAGCTCGTCGTACGACGAGTCGAAGGTGGTCATCACCTCGGCGGTCGCGATCAGGGTCTTCGACGGCACGCAGTCGGTGAGCACCGACGCGCCGCCCAGGCCGTCGCAGTCGACGACGGTCACCTCCGCGCCGAGCTGGGCGGCCACCAGGGCCGCCTCGTATCCGCCGGGTCCGCCACCGATGATCACGATCCGAGTCACGTACTCCATTGTCCCGCAACGCCCCGAGGCGCTTCCCCCCGGGGGGCCTCCGGGTGCCCCTGTTACACAAGAGGCCTGCGTCACCGCTGCCGTACGCCCTCCCTCATAGCGCTCTACGCCGCGTACGCCGGCCCTCTCGACTCGCGGCTCCTGACACGCCGCGCCCCGCACTCGCCGCCGCGTACTCACCGGGTGCTGACGACTGGCGACTGACCCCGGAAACCGGGCGAGCTCGCGGACGCGGGGGAGTCGACACCTCCCCCCAACCAACCTCACGACCATGTGATGGAGCTGCGGAAACGCCGTGGTCAGGTGCCCGTCTCTCTTCACCGCGGAACCTCTCGTCGAACACGACAAGACAGCGATCGCCGCACGTGACCACCGTCATCTACGCGCGTAGTCCGAAACCGGCTACCCTCATACGCGTGAACGCATCTCTTCTTCCGGACGACATCCAGGGCGACCCTGGTGCCGCCGCCGACGCCGCCGCCGCGCGCCTCGGGGAGCTCACGCACGCCGAGACACACGACGTCGCCCTGGTGATGGGCTCCGGCTGGGCACCGGCCGTGGAGGCCCTCGGTGCCCCCGAGACCGATCTGGCGGCCACCGACCTGCCCGGGTTCCCCCCGCCGGCGGTCGAGGGCCACGGCGGCAAGGTCCGCTCGTACGAGATCGGCGACAAGCGCGCCCTGGTCTTCCTGGGCCGCACCCACTACTACGAGGGCCGCGGCGTCGCCGTCGTCGCCCACGGAGTCCGCACCGCTGTCGCCGCCGGCTGCAAGACGGTCGTGCTGACCAACGGCTGCGGCGGGCTGCGCAAGGGGATGCACCCCGGCCAGCCGGTCCTCATCAGCGACCACATCAATCTCACGGCCGCGTCGCCGATCGTCGGCGCGAACTTCGTCGACCTGACGGATCTCTACTCACCCCGCCTGCGCGCCATGTGCAAGGAGATCGACCCGACCCTTGAAGAGGGCGTGTACGCGCAGTTCCCCGGCCCGCACTACGAGACGCCTGCCGAGATCCGCATGGCCCGCGTCATCGGCGCGGACCTGGTCGGCATGTCCACAGTCCTGGAGGCCATCGCCGCGCGTGAGGCAGGCGCGGAGGTCCTCGGCATCTCCCTGGTCACCAACCTGGCCGCCGGCATGACGGGCGAGCCCCTCAACCACGGGGAGGTCCTCCGGGCGGGCCGCGACTCCGCCACACGCATGGGGTCACTGCTGACCCAGGTCTTGAACCGGCTCTGACCAGTGCCGGGTGCGGGTGCCTCCGGCGGTTGAGCGGTGTGCGCCTGCCGGTGGGTGGGGGGCGGGGTAGCCTACGCCTCCGCTGTGGCGGACGTACCCCTCCGGTGGGATCGCGACTGCGGGCCGGGCCCCGTAGAGGCGCGGGGCTGTGACGTACGCGGCTCCACCGCGTGGGCGCGACCAGCCACTCACGGCCCGCAGCCGACATGCGACCGGGGATCCCAGGGCGCAGCCCCCGGTTCGGGAAGGGGTGGGGTTGGGGAAGGAGAAACCCACCCCCACCAGCGCGCACGCGCCGAACCGGCCCAAGGGGACGCGCCGGGATGTTCGCCCGCGCCTGCCCCGACAAGGCCGCCGCCATCCCACACATACCGAGAAGCAAAGAGAGAGGTCGACCCGACGTGCAGGACGAACTCATCGCACGGGCCAAGGCGTGGCTGGCCGAGGACCCCGACGCGCAGACCCGTGAGGAACTCGCCAAGCTCGTAGACGCCAAGGACACCGCGGAGCTCACCGCACGCTTCAGCGGCACCCTCCAGTTCGGCACCGCGGGCCTGAGAGGCGAACTCGGCGCCGGCCCCATGCGGATGAACCGGGCGGTGGTCATCCGAGCGGCCGCCGGCCTCGCCGCGTACCTCAAGGGCAGGGGCCAGGACAACGGCCTCGTCGTCATCGGCTACGACGCCCGCCACAAGTCCGCGGACTTCGCCCGCGACACGGCCGCCGTGATGACGGGCGCGGGCCTGCGCGCCGCCGTACTCCCCCGCCCCCTCCCCACCCCCGTCCTCGCCTTCGCCATCAGGCACCTCGGCGCGGTCGCGGGCGTGGAAGTGACGGCCAGCCACAACCCGCCCCGTGACAACGGCTACAAGGTCTACCTCGGCGACGGCTCCCAGATCGTCCCCCCGGCGGACGCCGAGATCGCCGCGCAGATCGACGCGATCGCCGGCCTGAACGACGTATCGCGTCCGGCCGACGGCTGGGAAACCCTCGACGCCGGCGACGGCGACGGCGTCCTGGGCGCCTACCTCGCCCGCACGGCCGCCGTCCTCGCCGAGGACTCCCCCCGCACCGCCCGCACCGTCTACACGCCGATGCACGGCGTGGGCAAGGACACCCTCCTCGCCGCCTTCGCCCACGCGGGCTTCCCAGAACCCGTCCTGGTCGCCGAACAGGCCGACCCGGATCCCGACTTCCCCACGGTCGCGTTCCCCAACCCGGAGGAACCGGGCGCGATGGACCTGGCGTTCGCGAAGGCCCGCGAGACGAACCCGGACCTGATCATCGCGAACGACCCGGACGCCGACCGCTGCGCCGTGGCCGTCAGGGACGGCGCCGACTGGCGCATGCTGCGCGGCGACGAGGTCGGCGCGCTCCTGGCCGCCCACCTCGTGAAGCGCGGCGCCCGCGGCACCTTCGCGGCGTCGATCGTCTCGTCCTCCCTCATCGGCCGTATCGCAGCGAGGGCGAATCTCCCGTACGAGGAAACGCTGACGGGCTTCAAGTGGATCGCCCGAGTGGACGGCCTGCGCTACGGCTACGAAGAGGCACTGGGCTACTGCGTGGACCCGGACGGCGTACGGGACAAGGACGGCATCACGGCGGCACTACTGATCACAGAACTCGCCTCGGAGCTGAAAGGGCAGAACCGCACGCTTCTCGACCTGCTCGACGATCTCGCGGTCGAACACGGCCTGCACGCCACCGACCAGCTCTCCGTCCGCGTGGACGACCTCTCCCTGATCGCGGACGCGATGCGGCGCCTGCGCGAGCAGCCGCCCACCACGCTCGCGGCCTTGGCCGTCACGAAGTCCGAGGACCTGACGCAGGGCACGGAGGGACTCCCGCCCACGGACGGCCTGCGCTACACGCTCGAGGGCGCCCGCGTCATCGTCCGCCCCAGCGGCACGGAACCCAAGCTGAAGTGCTATCTGGAGGTCGTGGTCCCGGTCGCCTCGCACGCCGGTCTGCCCACGGCCCGCGCGAAGGCGACGGACCTCCTGTCGGCCATCAAGCGGGATCTCTCCACGGCGGCGGGCATCTGACACCGGTGGGCAGCTGACACCGCCACTCGACGGCGCACGTGCACCCCGATGGGGTGCGCCGCAAAGCACCCCATCAGCGCCCCTTCGAGCCAGCGCCCCTTCGAGAGGTCAGCCCCACACGGTCACCGCCACGACCCAGCCCAGCGCCAGCACCACGGCGATCGGCCACAGCGGACGGCCGCGTTCGGGCGCGGTGCTCTCCCCCGTGGGCCGCAACGCGGGATCCGTCCGCATGGCCGTGAGCTCGGCGGCCAGCGCGTCGTACGGATGGATCAGCCCCCGGCTGTGCTGAAGCCGGGGCCAGCGGGGCGCGACGACCGCCCAGTCGTCGCCCCGCCAGCGCAACTTCAGCTCGAAGGACCGGCACCGCACGGAGCGGAGGTCCTCCCAAGGGACGTGCCGGGGGCCGCGCAGCCCGGTGACCCACAGGCCCCTGCGGTCGGCGGTGATGCGCCAGGCGAGCTTCGCGGGAACGCGCACAGCGCCGTAGAGACCGAACATGAGGACGATGGCCAGGTCCCACAAAGGTGTGCCGGATCCGATGAACCAGGCCCAGCAGAGCCAGCCGCCCCACCCCAACAGCAGCACGGCCGACGCCCAGTCCAGCCATCCCGCACGCCAGCGGCGCACCGCGACAGGAGCCCGCTCTCCGGCCAGCTCCCTTGCGTGCTCCTCCAGTTGGCGGGTCTGTGCCTCCCGGGCCTTCTCCCGTTCGATGCGCCGCCGTCCCGCACTCGGCGTCAACGGGCGTACGGGCCCCGACGACCACTCCGTCAGCGGGGGCAGGTCCGGATCCTCGTCGGCGCTGACGACGAGGACCTCGGCGCCGTCGAAGGGCGTGCCGTAGAGGACGGCTTCACGGACCGGGCCGGGGGTGTCGTCATCCACCGCGGCACGGAGCCGCTCCAGCTTTTCCGCCGCGTCGTCCTCGGTCTCCTCCCCGTCCGCGCCCACCTGCTCGTCGTCCTCATCACTGTCACCGTCGAAGGACGCCAGCTCGACGGTGAAAAGCGGTCGGACCGCGGCGAGGTCGTCCGCCGCGTACACCTCCGTGCTGCCCTGGGCGTCGTCACGCACCAGGACGCGGAGCACCGGCGCGGGCGCCCGGCGCAGCCCAAGGCTCCGGCGTCGGCCGAACCAGCCCGAGGCCAGGGCGGTCGCACCGAGCCCGGCGACGAAGGAGGCGGCGGCCCAGACGCCCCGGCGGTCGTCGGCCATGGCCCACAGACCCGAGGTGGCACCGGTCAGCACACCGAGCGCGAGCACCACGAGGCCGAGCGGGTACAGGAACCTGCCGCGCCGCACCGGCTGGTCCGTGTCCGGCAGCGGCGCCGTGACTCCGTCGGCAGCCTCCAGCGCCCGCTCGAACTGCGTGCTCCGGGCGCGCAGGCGTAGGGCGACGACCGTCCAGGAGGCCGCCACGACGAGCGCGCCGAAGGCCGTCACCACCCACGGCTGCGTCGGTGCATCGAGGGCGAGTGCGAGGAGCAGCATGGGCGCCCCGGCCCAGACGAGCTCGGGCCGGGCGAACACCCACAGGACGTACACCGCGAACGCCGCCGCGAGGAACGGCCACAGCCCTCCGAGCAGCGCGGCCCAGCCGCCGGCACACAACGCGAGGGTGGTCAGTCCGGCCGCGACCGAACTGCGCACGCGGACGAACGTCCAGCGCGGCGGCAGCGCGACCGACCAGTTCGCCGCATGCCTGGCCGTCCAGTCCCGACAGCCGTCGGGTATCACGGCGGCGGGCAGCGGCAGCGGCTCGTCGTACGACATATCTACTCCCTCGGTGCGCGGCTTCGCCGGTGATGACTGGGCCGGTGGTGACTGGGCGCCCGGACGAAGGTGGCAAGTACCGCCTTCTCGTACGGCCGAACGCGCCCATCGCCTCAAGCCCGTCGAGACCTCAAGCCCCCTCGAGACCCAAAGACCTCCGGAGCCGGGCGCGCAGCATCAACCGACCGCAGGTCCGGGACGTCACCCCGTCGTCAGCAGAATCACCAGCAGCACCGCACCTGCGAGCGCCGGTGCCACGATCTCGTAGGCCCACCGCGCCGATGGCTCCCCCTGCGCACGCTCGGCCGGCCCCCTGGCTTCCACCAGCTCACACAGTTCGTCCATGATCTGGTCGGTGTGGGCGCGCGTGGGGCCGGTCCGCACCGGCACCGCCGACAGACCGCCGCTTCTGTCGGCCGCGGTTCGGCGAGCCTGCTGCCCCGCCGCTCGCTTTCGGGCGCGCAGCGAGACGGGTATGGCCCACAGCTGGTACTTGGTGCCGGACTTGTCGCGCACCTCGTTCGAGTAGCCGGAGCGCAGTGAGTCGATCGCGCCCAGGGGCAGGACGATCAGGCGGAACGGGTTGCGGACGCGCAGCCGCTCGTCGTTGGCGAAGACGGCCGGGCGCAGCGTGAAGGCGAAGACCAGCGGGACGAGGAGGAGGAGCCCGGCGAGCGCGAGCCACGGCGTGCGGCCCTCGCCCACACTCAGCGCGTCCGTGCCCAGCCAGCCCGAGATGGCGAGCAGGAGCACGCCGCCCGCCATGCCTGCGGGCGACCGGTAGATCCGGTTCCTGGACGCGGGCCCGGAGGGTTCTGAGGGGTTCGAGGAGTCCGGCGCGGGTGACTGGTGGTCCGGGGGCGTCATGGCCCCGATTCTGCCCGACGCCTCTGTCAGCGCTCGTCCGCGGTCGCGGAGGTCGCCATGAGCACCGGGCGACCCCCCGGGCTGTACAGTCTCTACGCGCGTAGATATGCTCCCCTCGTGACCATGCCCATCAAAGCAACGTCCCCCACGGCCCAACACGTGGGAAGTCCCCCCAGCCACGCACTCGGCGACGTGACCGCCTCCGACAGCACGCTGCGCCGCTTCCTGCACGGGCTGCCCGGAGTCGACGCGGTCGGTCTGGAGGCTCGCGCCGCCTCGCTCGGCACCCGTTCCATCAAGACCACGGCGAAGGCGTACGCCATCGACCTCGCCATCTCGATGGTCGACCTGACGACGCTGGAAG
>CBFGQM010000036.1:0-22865 GCA_965650905.1 uncultured Streptomyces sp.
GGCTTGCTCGTGATCCTGCGCGTGACTCATCGTCGTCTCATTCTCCGGATTGTCCGTCCCCGTCGGCCGCCTTGGCGGTGGTGGTTTCGCGCGCCGCGTTCGCTGCTGCGTCGAGGACGCCGGGCAGCGCCCGGAGGAAGGCGTCCGCCTCGTCGTCGCGCAGGTTCAGCGGCGGCATCAGCCGTACGACATCGGGGGTGGGCGCGTTCACCAGAAGGCCGGCATCCTGAGCCGCCTGCTGTATCCGGGGCGCGAGCGGCTCGGTGAGCACGATACCCAGCAGGAGGCCCGAGCCCCGGACATGGTCAATCATCGGGTGACGTGAACTGCCGTCGACGCCTTCGATTCCCTCCCGCAGTTTCTCGCCGCACCGCTTCACGTTCTCCAGCAGGCCCTCGGCCTCGACGGTGTCGAGGACCGCGAGTCCGGCCGCACACGCGACCGGGTTCCCGCCGAACGTGGTGCCGTGGTGGCCGGGCTTCAAAAACTGGGCCGCCCGGCCGAAGGCGACGGTCGCACCGAGGGGCAGTCCGCCACCGAGTCCCTTCGCCAGCGTGACGATGTCCGGCAGGACGCCCTCGTGGGCCTGGTACTCGAACCAGTGCCCGGTCCGCCCGACGCCCGTCTGCACTTCGTCGAGGACGAGGAGGGTGCCGGTGGCGGCGGTGATGGCACGGGCCGCCTTGAGGTAGCCGGTGGGCGGCACGACCACGCCGTTCTCGCCCTGGATCGGCTCGATGACGACCAGCGCGGTGTCCTCGGTGACGGCGGCGGCCAGCGCCTGCGCGTCGCCGTAGGGAACATGCGTGACATCGCCCGGCAGCGGCAGGAACGGCTCCTGCTTGCCCGGCTGCCCGGTGAGTGCGAGCGCGCCCATGGTCCGGCCGTGGAAACCGCCCTGGGTGGCGACCATGTGCGAACGTCCGGTCAGCCGGCCGATCTTGAAGGCGCCCTCGTTGGCCTCGGCACCCGAGTTGCAGAAGTACACACGGCCTTCACGCCCGAAGAGCTGGAGCAGCCGTTCGGCGAGCGCGACGGGGGGCCCTGCGACGAAGAGGTTGGAGACATGGCCGAGCGAGGCGATCTGCCTGCTGACGGCCTCGACGATCGCGGGGTGGGCGTGGCCGAGCGCGTTCACCGCGATCCCGCCGACGAAGTCGAGGTACTCCTTGCCGTCGGCGTCCCACAGCCTGGCGCCCGCACCGCGGACGAGGGGCAGCCGCGGGGTGCCGTAGTTGTCCATGAGCGCGCCCTGCCACCGCCTGGTGAGCTCGGCGTTCGAAGCGTGGCCGGTCATACGGCCTCCCCCTCTGCCCCGTCTTTCGCGGAGTTCTCGGAGTTCTCGTCCGGCACGACCATCGTGCCGATGCCTTCGTCGGTGAAGATCTCCAGCAGGATCGAGTGCTGGACCCGGCCGTCGATCACGCGTGCCGTGGTGACGCCGCCCCGCACGGCGTGCAGACACCCCTCCATCTTCGGAACCATGCCGCTGGCCAGATCAGGCAGCAGCTTCTCCAGCTCCGAGGCGGTCAGGCGGCTGATCACCTCGTCGGAGTTCGGCCAGTCCTCGTAGAGGCCCTCGACGTCCGTGAGGACCATAAGGGTTTCGGCGCCAAGTGCCGCAGCAAGTGCCGCAGCCGCCGTATCAGCATTGACGTTGTAGACATGTCCGTCGTCCTGGGAGCGGGCGATCGAGGAGATGACCGGAATCCGGCCGTCCGCGAGGAGCGCCTCGATCGCGCCGGTGTCGATTCGGGTGATCTCGCCGACCCGCCCGATGTCGACCGGCTCGCCGTCGATCTCGGGCTGGTGCTTGGTGGCGGTGATGGTGTGCGCGTCCTCGCCGGTCATGCCGACGGCGAGTGGCCCGTACTGGTTGAACAGCCCGACAAGCTCGCGCTGCACCTGTCCGGCCAGGACCATGCGTACGACGTCCATGGCCTCCGGAGTCGTCACCCGCAGCCCGGCCTTGAACTCGCTCTCCAGCCCGTGCAGATCGAGCTGCGCGTTGATCTGCGGGCCGCCGCCGTGCACCACGACGGGCTTGAGGCCCGCGTGCCGCAGGAAGACGACGTCCTGCGCGAAGGCGGCCTTCAGCTCCTCGTTCACCATGGCGTTGCCGCCGAACTTGATGACGACCGTCTTGCCGTTGTGCCGGGTCAGCCAGGGCAGCGCCTCGATGAGGATCTGGGCCTTGGGCAGTGCGGTGTGTTTACGAGTCGAGGACTTTCGCTCTTCTGAGTGATTGACCGTCATAGCCGACTTTCGGAGGAATCTCGGATCAGCCGCCGGGCGGGCGGTGTTGGCCTGTGGAGGCGATACAGGACTCATCCCGGACTCGTCCGGGGCGAGCAGTCACCTGTGGAACGGAACCCTCGTCGGCGACGACGAGGACCCGCGACAACCAAGCGGGCACGTCAGGAGGAATACGCGCTGTTCTCGTGGACGTAGTCGGCCGTCAGGTCATTGGTCCAGATCACCGCGGATTCACCGCCCGCCGCGAGGTCCGCGACGATGTGGACCTCGCGGTAGCGCATGTCGACCTTGTCGCGGTCCTCGCCGACGCCGCCGTTCTTGCAGACCCAGACGCCGTTGATGGCAACGTTGAGCCGGTCGGGTTCGAAGGCGGCGCTCGTGGTGCCGATCGCGGAGAGCACGCGGCCCCAGTTGGGGTCTTCTCCGTGGACGGCGCACTTGAGGAGGTTGTTGCGGGCGATGGCGCGTCCCACCTCGACGGCGTCGTCCTCGGTCGCGGCGTTGATCACCTCGACCTTGATGTCCTTGCCGGCGCCCTCGGCGTCGCGGATGAGCTGCTGCCCGAGGTCGTCGCAGACCGCGCGTACGGCTTCCGCGAACTCCTCGTAGTCCGGGGCGACTTGGGAGGCTCCGGAGGCGAGCAGCAGCACGGTGTCGTTCGTCGACATGCAGCCGTCGGAGTCGACTCGGTCGAAGGTGGTGCGGGTGGCGGCGCGCAGCACCCTGTCCAGTACGTCGCTCTCGACGTCGGCGTCCGTCGTGAGCACGACGAGCATGGTGGCGAGGCCGGGGGCGAGCATGCCGGCGCCCTTGGCCATACCGCCGACAGTCCAGCCTCCCTGCGACTCCGTCCGGGTGGACCCCCTGACGACGGAGGTCTTGTGGACGGTGTCGGTGGTCTTGATGGCGATGGCGGCCTTCTCGCCGCCGTACTCGTCCAGGGCCGCGGCGGCCTGCTCGACTCCTGGCAGCAGCTTGTCCATGGGGAGCAGTAGGCCGATGAGGCCGGTCGAGGCGACGGCGACCTCCCCCGCGTTGTGACCGAGTACCTCGGCGGCCTTCTCCGCGGTGGCGTGGGTGTCCTGGAAGCCCTTGGGTCCCGTACAGGCGTTGGCGCCACCGGAGTTGAGGACCACGGCGGAGACGAGGCCGCCCTTGAGGACCTGCTCCGACCACAGCACCGGCGCGGCCTTCACACGGTTCGACGTGAAAACGCCCGCGGCGGCCAGACGGGGCCCGTTGTTGACCACGAGGGCGAGGTCCGGGTTGCCGTTCTCTTTGATGCCTGCTGCGACGCCCGAGGCGGTGAAGCCCTTGGCAGCGGTGACACTCACGGTGCGACTCCGATCGTGGAAAGCCCAAGCTCCTCGGGGAGCCCGAGGGCGATGTTCATGCTTTGCACCGCGCCGCCCGCGGTGCCCTTGGTGAGGTTGTCGATGGCGCTGATCGCGATGATGCGGTGCGCGGACGCGTCGTAGGCGACCTGGATCTGAACGGCGTTGGAACCGTGGACGGACGCGGTCGCGGGCCACTGCCCCTCGGGCAACAGGTGGACGAACGGCTCGTCGCCGTACGCCTTCTCGTACGCGGCGCGCACGGATTCCGCCGTGACACCGTCCCTGGCCTTCGCGCTGCATGTGGCGAGGATGCCGCGGGGCATCGGCGCGAGGGTCGGTGTGAAGGAGACGGAGACGGGCTCACCCGCGGCCGCGCCGAGGTTCTGGATCATCTCGGGGGTGTGTCGGTGGACGCCGCCGACGCCGTACGGCGACATGGACCCCATGACTTCACTGCCCAGCAGATGCGGCTTGGGCGCCTTGCCCGCACCCGAGGTCCCGGAGGCGGCGACGATCACGGCCTCGGGCTCGGCCAGCCCGGCCGCATACACCGGGACGAGCGCGAGCGAGGTGGCCGTCGGGTAGCAGCCGGGTACCGCGATGCGCTTGGCCCCCTCCAGCGCGGCGCGCCCACCCGGCAGTTCGGGGAGGCCGTACGGCCAGGTCCCGGCGTGGGCCGAACCGTAGAACCTCTCCCAGTCCCCCGCGTCCTTGAGCCGGAAGTCGGCCCCCATGTCCACAACCAGGACGTCCGGGCCAAGCTGCTCGGCGACGGTGGCGGACTGCCCGTGCGGCAACGCCAGAAAGACCACATCATGCCGCCGGCCCTGCCCGCCGAGCACGTCGGGTGTGGTCTCCTGGAGGACGCGGTCAGCCAGCGGAAGCAGATGCGGCTGCAGCGCGCCGAGGCGCTGACCCGCGTTGGAGTTGCCGGTCAGAGCGCCGATCTCGATCTCGGGGTGCGCCAGGAGCAGACGCAGCAGCTCTCCGCCCGCGTACCCACTCGCTCCCGCCACCGCCGCACGTACCGTCATGGAACCCTCCTCTGGATGGCATGACTATACGTTTCTCCGCACGTTTATGCAATCCGCATGCACGGCGAGCTGCAGCAGTACTGTGGTCGGGTAGCCGGAGACCATTGCTGATCTCCGGCCCCCTCAGAACCGGACGTGCGGCCTGTCCCCGCATCCGGCTCAAGCAAGCCCCGAGGGCTTCGCAGGTCAGCAGGGCGTGGAGAATTCTTCACGAAACTCCGCCGTGAACTTGCGACGCTTCTCCGCCATGAGAACCAATCCCCTGCTGTCACGGACTGCACGCTACGAAGGGACCTTCAGTTTCCCGTCGGAGCCTTCCGGGAAGGCGGGGGCATCTCTTCGCAGACGGCCTTTCTCTGCGTCTACGTCACTCGACGCCCACCAGGGAGCGGTACTCGAACGCCTCGTACGGCTCCGTGCTCTCAGCGGGGCTCAGGACCGTGCCGAGCCAGCCCAGCAGGAAGGCCGCCGGGACACCGACCAGGGCGGGGTTCTCCAGGTGGAACCAGGCGAAGTCGAGCGTGGGGAAGAACGAACCGGGCGTCGAGGAGACGACGGGGGAGAAGGCGACGAGCACGAGCGAGCAGGCGAGGCCGCCGTACAGGCTCAGCAGTGCGCCGCCGGTGCTGAACCTGCGCCAGAAGAGCCCGTAGACGATGGTCGGCAGGATGGCGGAGGCGGCGACGCCGCAGGCCAGGAACCCCAGGGTGGCCGTGTTGAAGGTCCAGGCAACGAGGGCGAGCAGGATGCCCAGGACACCGATGACCACGGCGGCGCCACGCGCCACTTTCAGTTCCTGTTCCTCGCTCACCAGGCCCTTCTTGATCGCCTGGGCGTAGACGTCGTGCGCGAGCGAGGAGGCGGCGGCCAGGGTGAGCCCCGCGGCGACGGCCATCAGGGTGACGAAGGCGAGGCAGGAGAGGACCGCCGTGAGCAGCGCCCCGCCCACCGACTGCGCGAGCAGCAGCACGGACGCGTTGCCGCTGCTGTTCATTCGCAGGATTTCCTCCCGCCCCACGACGCCGGCGGCGGCCAGGCCCAGCACCCCGGCGGCCAGGCAGACGAAGCTCACCAGTGCGAGCGCCCACAGCACCGAGCGCCGGACCACCCGGCTGCGGCGCGGCGCCAGCAGGCGCATGATCACGTGCGGGAGGGCCGCCGGGCCGAGAACGATGGCGACCAGGATGCTGATGAAGTTGAGCTTGCTGGTGATGCTGTCTCCGAACAACAGGCCAGGGTGCAGATAGCGGCTTCCGAACCCGCTCCGGGAGGCAGCCGTGCCGAGGAGGGCGTCGGCGTCCCAGTGGAATCGGCTCATCGCCATGACGGCCGCCGCGGCGAGCCCGGCCACGAGCATCACGGCCTTCGCTATCTGGAGGAAGGTCGCTCCGGGCATGCCGCCGACGGCGACGAACAGGATGACCAGCACCCCGATGACGATCACGCACAGGGCTCGGGTGAGGGGTCCCGGTATGCCGACGAACTGTTCCAGGAGCGCCTCGCTTCCGACGAGTTGCGCGACCAGGTAGGGAATGGTGACAACCAGGGTGCACACCGCCAGCGCGACCCGCACCGACCGGTGTCGTTCCGGCAGCCGCACGGCCAGCGTGTCGCCGAGCGTGAACCCGCCCGAGTTGCCCAGCGGTCCGGCCAGCACGAGCAGCACCACCACCCAGGCGGCGGCCGTGCCCAGCAGGTAGACGAGGCCGTCGTAGCCGCTCAGCGCGACGACCCCGGTACTGCCGAGGAGGGTCACCGCGGAGATGTTGTCGCCGCACATCGCCAGACCGTTGCGCAGTGGCGACAGCTCTCTGTCACCGAGGTAGAACTCGCTGACCTCGTCGCCCGTCGCTCCGGTGACGAGTGCGGCGAACATCGTGGTGACGACGAGGGACACGAACAGAACGAGCGTCAGCTCGAAGGCGCCGGGGGAGAAGGGGCCGGCTGCGAGGGTCGTCACCACCATGCCGGGCGCTCCCCTGCGGCCGGTGCGGCGGCCGGCTCCTCGTGAGCCGCACTCCGCTGCCCTTCTGCACGGAGCCGGTCCACGATCGGTTCGACCCGGTTGCGCATGTGCGCGGCGTAGTACGCCCCGGTGACGGCCATGACGGCGAACTGCGCCAGCCCGACGATCAGGCCCAGGGTGAAGTGGCCGGCGATCCGCACGTCCATGAATCCCGGGGCGAAGCAGGACAGCATCACGTACAGGAAGAAGGAGCCGACGCTGAGCACCATGGTGGTGGAAACGAACATGCGGTAGGCGCGGCGCACTTCGCCGAGACCCGGGTCGTGGGCCGACTTCCAGGGCGGGGGTGGCTCGGGGCACGACCAGGGATCAGCGACCGCATTAGAAAGCTTGTTCGAATAGGGTGGTGTGGCCATCGCAGTCCTTGACGTCGGGGAAAACCTTTTCCGAAATATGACTGGACTGCGGTCCAGAAACCCAGAGGTCACGCAGGCAAGGTTTGGCAATAAGTCCGGCTGCCCAAGGATTCCGGGTTCGGCGCAAAGGAACGGCCGGGCCTCGTACGAGACCCGGCCGTCGCACCGTCACACTCCGGCGAGCTCCGGCTCCTCGCCCTTTCTTCGTACGGTCGTCCTCGACGATGAACGCGCCGGCCAGCGGCGATCGGCGTCCCGAAGGCGAGCCAGTTGCAGTTGGCGCAGCCGCTGCTCACACTGGTGTGGTCGGTACTGCTCCTTGGCGAGCACCTCACACCGGCCGCGCCCCTGGCGGCCGCGGCCGTACTGGTCTGCATCGCGGTCACCCAACGAACGCGCGGCTGACCGGCCGGCATACGACGGTCGCAACCGGCGCCCGCCGTGGACTTACGGCTACGTACCGCTACTCCCGTGCGAGACGAGGAGGCCCTCCAGATGCGTGCAAGCAAAGGCGACACCGTGCTGGTGCACGGCAGGATCGTCGGACAGCACGACCGGCTCGGGGAAGTCGTCGAAGTACTGGGGCCGGACGGCAATCCACCGTTCCGCGTCCGCTTCGAGGACGGCCACGAGACAGTGATGTCCCCCGGTCCTGACACCGTCATCCAGCATCACGTCGGCGAGAAGCGGACCCGGTAGGTCGGCGCGGCGGCCCAGGCAGGTCAGCGAGGACGGAGCTCTCCAGCGCTGTGATCAGCCATGACCTCCCGCGCGGCGAAACCGACGTCCAGGAGGAGCCCCGCGACCTTCTCGTACATCGCGTGCATGAAGGGTTCGGCCAGCGGGGTGGTGGCCAGCAGCGGTAGACCGCTCGGTCTCGCCGTCGCCGCCTTCATCGGCTTCGAGGCCACCGCGATCTACCGCGAGGAGGCCCGCGACCTCGACCGCACCGTGCCCCGAGCGGGCGACGGCGCTCCCCCACGGGTCGGCTGGGCGCCTTGGCGGGGCGACTGCTGCTCATCCGGCGCAGCCGCAGGGCGGGGGGGCAGTGCGCCCTGGGCCTGTTCCGACTCAGGATGCCGGCTCAAGATCTCCGTGAGCACCCTGCGGGGCCTGCCCCTTCCTCATCCGGGCGTCCGCGCCGGCCGCTGGTAGTGGTCGGCAACTACCCGGGCCATTGCCCCGCTCCCGTCCACCGTTACCTCCTTGGCAGCGAAGAACACATGCCCGCGCACCTCCGGGTAGTCGTGGGCGAGGGTGAGGTGCCGGGAGAGCTCCGCCGGGTCCTGCCAGGGCGCGGGCTGCGCCGGGTCCCCCGCCTTGTACAGGGCCTCCCCGATGTAGAGCCGTGTCCCGGACCCCTTCGCGACCTGTGCCCACCAGGGCAGAAGGACTGCATAGTTAGCAGGAACCTCCTGGTCAAGCGGGTGTGCCGACCAATACAGCTGCGGGCAGATGTAGTCGATCCAGCCCTCGCGGACCCATTTCCTCGTGTCGGCGTACAGGTCGTCGTAGGTCTGTACGCCGGCCTGGGTGTCCGAGCCCAGGGAGTCGGTCGCGGCGTTGCGCCACACCCCGAACGGGCTGATCCCGAACTGCGTGGCCGGCCGGATCTTCTTCACGCGGGCCGCCGTCTCGCACACCAGCTTGTCGATGTTGTCCCGCCGCCAGGCCGCCCGGTCCGCGAACGTCCCACCGTGCGCCGCGTAGGCGGCGCCGTCGTCGAACTCCCCCGCGCCCGCGACCGGGTACGGGTAGAAGTAGTCGTCCCAGTGCACGGCGTCGACGGCGTACTTCCGCACCGCGTCGAGCATCGCGTCCTGAACGAACGCGCGGACGTCGGGCAGGCCCGGGTTGTAGTAGAGCTTCCCGCCGTACGGCACGACCCATGCCGGGTTCTTGCGTGCGGGGTGGGACGCCACCAGCCTGGTGGGGTCCGTGTGGTTGGCGATCCGGTAAGGGTTGAACCAGGCGTGCAGTTCCAGCCCGCGCGCATGGGCCTCCTCCACCGCCGTGCCGAGCGGGTCCCAGCCGGGGTCCTTGCCCTGGACACCGGTCAGGCACTGCGACCAGGGCTCGTAGGGCGAGGGCCACAGGGCGTCGGCCGTGGGACGCACCTGGAAGATCACTGCGTTCAGTTTGCGGCGTACGGCAACCTCGAGCTGCGCGACCAGTTCGGCGCGCTGTCGGGAGGCGGTCATCCCGGCTGAGGACGGCCAGTCGCGGTTGCCGACGGTGGACAGCCACATGCCGCGCAGTTCACCGGCGTGAGCGCGGCGCCGGGGATCGGCGGCCCCGTCCTGAGGCGTGCCGTCGCCCCTGGTCGCGCCCCAAGCCGCCGCGTCTCCTGCCGTCCCGAGCCCCGCGAGCATCGCAGCCGCGAACGCCCTGCGTGTCACTCGCCCCATTGTCCTCCCTCAACACACCGGATCCGCCGGGCCACGGACCGTTCCCGGGCGGGAGAGCAGGACCCACCCCCGCGATCGATCATCGGCAACCCGAGAGTAACGTTCACGAATGGAGCAGGCGCCACGGGGTCCTGCCACGCCCGTAGATCAACGAAAGGGACGATGTGACGGACACCTCCAAAGACATCTCACACGTCGGAGTGGTGGGCTGCGGTCAGATGGGAGCGGGCATCGCCGAGGTGTGTGCCCGTGCCGGTCTGGATGTGAAGGTCGCTGAGACCACCGGCGAGGCGCTGGAGATCGGCCGGACCAGGCTCTACCACTCGCTCTCCAAAGCGGCCGAGCGCGGCAAGATTTCCGAGGAGGAGCGGGACGCCACCCAGGCACGGCTCAGCTTCACCACCGACCTCGGTGAGTTCGCCGACCGCGACCTGGTGATCGAGGCCGTCGTCGAGAGCGAGCAGGTGAAGACCGAGATCTTCCAGGTGCTCGACCAGGTGGTGACCCGGCGGGACGCGATCCTCGCCTCCAACACCTCCTCGATCCCGCTGGTGAAACTCGCCGTCGCCACCTCGCGTCCCGACCAGGTCATCGGCATCCACTTCTTCAACCCGGCCCCGGTGCAGAAGCTGGTCGAGCTGATCCCGGCCCTCACCACCTCCGAGGGCACCATCGACCGGGCGCAGGCGCTGGTCGAGAAGATCCTCGGCAAGCACGCGATCCGCGCGCAGGACCGTTCCGGCTTCGTCGTCAACGCGCTGCTGATCCCGTACCTGCTCTCCGCCATCCGGATGTTCGAGTCGGGCATCGCGAGCCGCGAGGACATCGACAACGGCATGGAACTGGGCTGCGCCCACCCGATGGGCCCGCTCAGGCTCTCCGACCTGATCGGCCTGGACACGGTCGCGTCGGTCGCGTACTCGATGTACGAGGAGTACAAGGAACCCCTGTACGCCGCTCCCCCGCTGCTCCAGCGGATGGTGGACGCGGGCCGGCTGGGCCGGAAGTCGGGGTCGGGGTTCTACACGTACTAGGGAGCGCGGCGGCGGCGCCAACTGGCTTTGTTCTAGGGCGACTTCACCCGGAGCTGCACCGAGGGCCGTGTGACGGCCGGGCGGCTGCCGTCGCCCCGCAACGTTGGCAATGCCCTCAGGGCGTCTCCACCGGTGCAGTCACCCACCCACGAGCACAAGGATCGTTACCTGGGCGACAACCAGCGGAAGGATCCCGGCCCCCTGGGCGAACAGAAGCGTGTGCACCACCGATACGAAACCGACCGATGTGACGGTCGGGAGGTCGAAGCGGAGCCCGGGGAGCCGGCAGACGGTCGCGACCGCGACGGTGGTACCGATCAGGACTCCGGCGACACCAGCCGGCCGCACGGCTCCCCACAGTACGCCCCGCAGGAACACCTCCTCGCCGACTGCCTGCAGGGCAAGCAGCGCGACCCCGACCGGGAACGCCCCCGCGGCCCGCATGCTGCTCACGCGCAGTGCCCACACGCTGCGCGTGAGCAGCAGCCAGTTCGAGCCGACGGTGCCGTTGGTGGGGCGGGGGAGGACCACCGTCGGGTGTCGTCCCGGCCGCCCTCCGGTTGCGGCCGTCCCGGCGCGGCGCGCCGGTGACGGCCGGCGCAGCCGCGCCAGCAGGGGGGTCGCATCGGCGAGCACCGTGACGAGGAAGCACAGCGCGGCGAACTCGCCCACCCCGAGGAGCAGACCGAACGGTGCGGTGCGCAGTCCCTCCCTGGTCAGGCCGAGCCAGGACAGCAGTTGGCCGGGGGGCGGCCAGATCAGCCCCGCCCAGCCGCCGGTGAGGAGGATCCCGGCTGCGCCGACGCACGCGGCGGCGACGGCCACCGCCGTCGCGACAGCGGGGGGAGTCCGGCGGGCTTGGCCCCACGTCCTAGCTGCGGCTCCGGCGGCCGTGAGGGCGGTCACGATCACGGCGAGGGACAGCAGGGCCCGCAGGATCGTGGTCATGACCGCACCGCCGCCTGGGGGGCCGTCACCCGTGGACGACGATGCCAGGCGTACGCGTTGAAGAGCGCATGCCCGACTACGGAGGCGAGCACCGACCCCAGCAGAAGCGCCGACGCCGTGGCCATGACCGACAGCGGCAGCTTGGCTACCACCTGCCCCCAGCCGAAGAAGATGTGGGACAAGGCGAAGGTTGCCACCACGGCAGACACACCCATGGCGTCCGCCCAAGCAGGCCCGGCCAGCGCGGAGTGCAGCACCAGTCCGCGGAAGGCACATTCCTCCGCCAGCGCCGTGGCGAGGAGCCAGGCCGGGCCGACCGCGAGGTCGGTGTCCCTGGTGGTGGGCACCCAGACTCCGGCCCCGGCGGAGCGGCTGGTCAAGGTGGCGGTGGTCCGGCCGCTGCCCAAACCGGTCGGGCGCACGCGCCGCGCGCCCTCGGCCCGCCGCACCGCGTGGGGAGCGGGGCTCCGACGCCGCCTGTCGGCGACCGCCCTGGAGACCAGGGTGTCCAGCGGGACCGCCACCCCGAACACCGCGGTCGCCGCCACCAGGTTCGCCAGGCCCCACCAGAGCCAGGAAGAGCCGAGCCAGTGCCTGGGCGTCGGTGGGACGACCCATCCTGGCCCCAGGAACAGCGTCCCCAGCAGCACCGTGGTGGCGAGGGTCAGGACGTGAGCGGGCACGGCCCGCACCCCGTGCCGCTTCAGCCAGCGCGCCTGTAGGTGTGACGAGAGGGGCATCGCCGAGCATCCGGCCAGCAGTACGCCTGCCAGCACGATGGCGTGCTGGTCAGGGGTAAGGGTGAGGAGTGGCATGGGAGAACCCTCCGTACTGCTCGAACCGACGGTGCCGGCTCTCGGGTGCCCCGGGCAGGGACAGGCTCAGGGTGTCTGGGGACCAGACCCGCATCACGGTGAAGCCGAGTGAGGCGATGTCCGGCGTGGTGAGGTTCCCCCAGTAGAGCCGTTTGCCGGTGTCCCGGAAGGCGTCCACCAGGGTGCGTACCCTGGCCCGGACGTCGCCGGGGTGATCTGGCGGCAGATCGGATGCGTCGGCATGGTCGCCGTGGTTGAAGCGCTCCTCCACGGCCTGGCTGCCATCGTTCCCGGCGGCGAGGCCGACATTGCCCTCGAGGTTGAACAGGTCCCGACCGGCATCCGGTCCCTCACTCGAGGAGGTGAGCGCCTTTTCCTCGATGACCAGCCAGGCCGCGAGCCACTGCACCGCCACGGCTTCCAGGAGGCTGCGGTACATGGACTGCAGCAGGTCCGCTCCGCTGCCGAGCCCGATGGCCACACGGGGCACCAGGCCTTCGGGTTGGCGCAACAGGCAGGCCACGTTGAACCCGGGGAGGTCGGCGTTGGGCAGCAGGTGGAACTCCGGCTCCAGCCCGAAGGCCGCGGGCTGCCGGTCGATCATCCGGCGCAACAGGTCCGTGCGCCGATCGTGCCGGATGCGGATGCTGCGGGAGGCCCCGTGCCAGTGCCCCATGGTGGCGTCGAGCTGGACTACCTCCTCCAGCGCTGACAGCAGGGCCCGCGGGGGGTCGGTGTGGGCAGCTGTGCCGGTGGTGACGGCGGTTCCCATCCAGGGCTCGCCGAGCCGGGGGATGTAGCCAAGCAGGAACCATTGGGCAGGAACGAGCGTATCGACTCCGCCCACCAAGGATGGAAGCTTCGCCCATCCGATCGGTGCGTCGGGGGCGAAGGGGGCGAACGGGAAGCCCTGCTGGGCGAACTGTTCAGGGGCGAACACTTCCAGGTCCTCGCGGACCAGGCAGGGTTGTTGCTGAGCGGTCAGTTCCTGCCATGTGGCGCGGCGCACCGGAAACAGCCCGCCCGCCGTTGCCGAATGGCCGGCGTACCGTTCGAGGGTCTCGGCGAGGATGCGGATGTGGCTCTCGAACGGCACGATCCCGGCGCCTCCGAGGTGGAAACTGCCCGGTCGTGGCGGCGGCTGGTTGTTCAGTATGTGGACGCCGGTTACGTCGCCGCTGCCGATGATCATGCGTGCGCCCGCCCGTTCCCGGATGAGGAAGCCCATGGACTTGAGCAGTCCGCAGATCGGGTTGTGCATGCGGCGACGGAGAGTCTCGGCCCGCTGCTCCTCGTCGATGTGAACGGTCAGGGCGAGCGTGCGTTCGGCCGGTTGGGCACGGTCCAGGATGTCAGTCATCGAGCCACGACCGCGGGTCGAAGGTGAGGCTGACGTCGTCGCGCTCGGTGAGCGAGCCGCAGCCACGGCATCCGGGCAGCCGGAGTACCTCGCTGTAGGCGATCTCCATCGTGGGTAGGTACATGCCGAGCACCTTCTCCACCGTGAAGGTGGTGCCGGTGCGCACGAAGTTTGTGGTCTCCAGGGCGAGGTGGGAGCCGAGCACGCCAAGAACCGCTGGCAGCACCGGCGGTTCGCCCCGGACCACCTGCCCCTGGCTCAGAGCGTTCCTGTACGCCAGGTAGGACGCGGATTCCCGCAGGCTCATGGTCATGCGGGTCTCGAAGCACTCCCAGCACGCGGAGCTGTGCGGCAGGACGGTCGGCCCGACGAAGAGGAAGGGACCGTCGATTACCCCGTGAATGAACGACATCCCGATCTTGTGGGCGATGCGGTTCAGGGCCCGCAGGCGCAGCGGCTCCACGATCCGGTCGGCCACCACCGCGAACGACCCGCACCAGGGCTCGAACTCCTCGGCCAACTGCGCCAGGGAAAGCCCGTCGTGCAGTTCTGCCGAGGTCATCGTGTTCAACCGGGTCCAGAGCCGGTCATCGTTGCCCACCGGAACCACGGGCACACCCAGGTCGTTGCCGAGCAGAGCGCCGACCTGCTCGGTGATGGCCGGATCCCCGAGTAGGAGAACGCGGTCGGCGACCTCCTTGGGGTCGGGAGCACGCCCCAGGGTCGCCACCGTGTCGAGGTAGGCGTCGAGGGCGCTGGTCGGGCCCTTCTCGATGGCACCCAGGCTGTACAGGTGATCGATGACGGCTTCGACGTCGGCCCGGCTCGCGCCTTCCCTCTTGGCCAGCTCACGCGGGGTCAACGACCCGTCCAGGCCGAGAATCAGGTTGAGGATGCGACCTTGCCCCGACTCGTCCTTGATGGTGAACGACTGGGGATTCCACACCCCTGTGCGCAGCTCCACGGTGTCCGGGCTGTGCCCGATCACCGTGAACGACCGCCGCAGGCGAGGACCTGTGCCCATACGTAACTTCCCTTCGAACGCGGAGCCGTGCCGGGACACCTGCGGTGTCGGGCGTCGCAAACGACGGCTGACCGGGGGTACGCTCACGCGCTCAGATCGAAATTCCAGGTCAGTGGGAAACGCCGACTATCGCAGCGTGAACGAGTGTTTCGTACAGGCCGTCGATCCCGAGTGCGGCGTTTGCCTCGTCGTCGTAGAAGCCGGAGAAGTCGACGGACCCCAGCCCGGCCGCGGTAGCGGCCAGCGCGGCGTTCAACGCGAGGGCGCCGGCCTCCTGGAAGACCAAGCGCATTCCGCGGGAACCGTACTTGCGCATGGCTCGCCACGGGCGGGCCACCCACAACAGCAGCGCACCCACCTTGGTGACATCGATCGAGCCGTCCTGTACGTCCAGCGTGGCGCACAACCGGTCGACCATGTCCCCGTCGGGGTCGGGTAGTGGTGACAGGCCGTCATCATGGGGGCGGAACCGGTAGACACGCCGCTCCAGCCCCTCGACCCGCAACGCGGCCACCCACGTCTGAACGGGATACAGGGCACCGCCACTCGGGCTCGCCCGGAACCCCATCTGGACAGTGTCCCCACTGTCCAGATCCACCTCACCGATCGCCGTCACAGACGCGGTGTGCCGCAGGACCGCGGCCAGCCCCGTGAACGGGACGGCGTCGCCCGAGAAGGTGCGGACACTGCGACGGGCAGCCACCACGTCCGTCAGCCCCATGGTCAACGCCACCGGGGCGGGCAGCGCCACCAGCGGAGCCAGGCTGCGGGGCTCGCGGTCCGAGCGAACCCGCGACACGATCTCCCCGTCCGCCGTGCCCCCGGCGACGGACAGCGTGGTCTCCCGGTCCCAGCGACGGTTTCGGGAAGCCACCAGGAATTCCTCGGCCGGACGGGGCAGACGTCCGTCGGACACATTCTCATAGCGCAGAGCATGGGTCCGCAGACCCACTCCGCCCATTCCCGGACTCAGGGTCCGAAACGACGTGACGGTGACAGATTCGAGGATCGTATCCCCAGGGAGACTGACCCTGCCGGTAGTCACAGTTGAATTCTTCCTTCCAATTCGGCCATTCCTGGGCAGGGGCCCGGATGGGCAAGGAAACCTTTCGTACCCACCCGGACCTGTTGCATCAGATCAGGCCTGCTCGGAGTCGAGCGCCGTGGCCGTGGACTCCACCGGAACTACAGCGCCGCAGCAGCAGCAGCAGACACCCGGCGTGAGAACGGCCTGGGTGCCGGCGGCGCCGTACCCGCGCAGCATGGACTGGGCCGAGCGTGCGTTGTTCTCGATGAGTGTGGTGGTGGCGAGCTTCATCTAGAGTCCTCCAGTTCACCCGATAATTGGACTGATTGCCCCATGGAATGCCGGAGCGGACACGACTTATGTGGTGCAGCCATGACTGCATACTGACGGTCTAGCGATCACGAGGCGATCTGAACAGTAGGCACCAGGAAAGGAGGCCGTCAAGGCTTCAATTTGAGCCACCGCGAAGGAAATTGATAGCCCATCAGATGGTGCTCGGAGTGCACCAAGGACGTGCGGACGTTAGCGAAGTCGTTCTGAACCAGCCCGGATTTAGTGTCGGCGTCGCCACGGATCACCGGATGATCCCACTCTTGACATCCTTAGCCCCGTTCATGATTCTCATAGCGAACTCACCGCCCTTGCGGCACGGCCAAGCTCGGTGGCGGGCTCTTCGGAGCGTCGGTCGGCCGTGCGAGCCAGCCAGCCCAGCGACCCGACCGGCCATCCGACCACTAGACACCGCGGAGGCGACCGCCCATGACTGTGAACAGCCCAACGTCTGTCCGCCACCCAGGTCGCCTCTCGCTGACCGTTCGACGGCTCGACGCGATCGGTGACCGTCACGGTGGCACCCAGTCCGAGATCGTCCGTTGACGGCCCCGGCCGATCTGCCCGCTCCGTTCGGGAGCGCCTGGGCGAAGGACCCCTGGGACGAATACGCCCGGCTGCGGTCGTCGGGAGGGATCACCAAGATCACCGTCCGGCCCGGACTGCGTCCCTGGGTGGTCACGAGCCACCAGTACGTCCGAGCACTGCTGGCCGATCATCGGCTGAGCGCGAACCCGGACAACACGACCGAGGAGGTCCGCGCGGCGATCCGAGCGGGCCAGCCGGAGGAGCGTGTCAACTTACTCGGCCGCAACCTCCTCACCATCGACCCTCCCGACCACACCCGGTTGCGCCGACTCGTGTCGAGCGCGCTGAGCGCGCACCGGATGGCTGTGATGGAGGGCCCTGTCCGGCAGACGGCAGACCGCCTACTCGATGGCCTGGTGGGGCGGGACGAGGCCGACCTGCTGGCCGACTACGCCGTCCCGTTGGCTGTGACGGTCGCGTGCACGCTGATGGGTATCCCCGAGTCCGCACACGACCAATTCTGCGAGTGGGGCAGGGCCCTGATCCGCGCGGAGCTGCACACGGCCGAGGCCTTCGACGAGGTGACCGCCGCGATGCGCGACTACTTCATCCCGTTTATCCGCAGCAGGCGGTGCGAGCCTGGCGACGATCTCGTGAGTATCCTCGCCATCGCACGCAACGAGAACCGGCTCGATGACTACGAGCTGATGTCTGTCATCTTCCAGCTCTTCTTCGCCGGTCACGAGACCACCGCCCACTTCCTGGCGAATGCGGTGCTCGCGCTGCTGGAACATCCCGTCGAGCGAGCCATGGTGGCGGCCGACCCGCAGGCGCTGGCCGCGGCGGTGGAGGAACTGCTCCGCCTCGAAGGCCCGGTCAAGGTGGCACCTTGGCGCTTCGCAACCGCCCGGATCGACGTGGGCGGCGTCACCGTCGAGCCCGGTGAACCGGTGCTGGCCTTGGTCGCCGCCGCGAACCGGGACGAGGCGCTGATGGCGGAGCCCGACCGGTTCCGCCTCGACCGCAGCGGAAACCCGCATCTGTCGTTCAGCTACGGCATCCACCACTGCCTGGGGGCCGCTCTCGGGCGGATCGAGGCTCGTGTCGGGATCGGTCGCCTGCTCGCGCGATTCCCTGAGTTGAGTCTGGTCCGCCCGGTGGAGGAACTGCCCTGGCGCGTCAATCTCCTCATCCGCGGGGTGAGTGAGTTGCCGGTACGCATGGGGGCGCACGCCGACGGGGCCTGACATGAGGCCCTCTGCGTGGACAGGTCCTGTGGCAGACCGGCTCCAGCGGTCCCCCGGAGTGCCTGCGGCGGACGGCCGCGACGTCTTAGCCAAGGCGCTTTGTGCCCGCGGGCGGTCCCTCACTCGATGACCGGTCGGTTGCTGTGACGAAACGAGGCAATGATGCGAAGTGCGGTTGACTGGTGGGAAGAACGAGGTGACTACCTCTCACGGCTGATGTCCGCGATGGCGACCGACCCGGATCGTGCCGTCCTCCAGTGGAGGGGGCGGGTGGTTACCGCGGGCGAGGTGGTCCGATCCGTGGCAGGTCTTGCCACCGCCCTTCACGGTCTGGGCGTCGGACCCGGTGGTGTCGTCAGCGTTCTGGTGGCACCGAACAGCCCGGCGATGCTGATGGCTCGCTATGCCGCGAATCTCTTGGGTGCGGCCGTGTGCTGCATTCGGTCGACGAACCCCGCCTCGACGGCCGTGACCCTCACCACCGAGGCCCAGCTCGACATCCTGGAAAGCACGTCTGCTGGCGTCTTGTTCACCGATCTCGAGAACGAGGCACGGGCGCAAGCGCTGTGTGAACGGGCACGACGGCCCATCGCACTCGTCGGCTTCGATGTGCAGGCCGCGGGGACGACCCGGGTGAGGCCAGGCGATGGACCACCCCCAGGCGACTTCGCCCACGGGGATCCCGAGGCCCTCGCGGTGATCGGTTTCACCAGCGGCAGCACCGGCCGGCCCAAGGGAATCCAGCTGCCGGCCAGGGTCTGGGAGAACAGTGTGTCCGGAGTCCTGCTCATGTTGCCGGAGCAGGTACGTATGCTCTGCGCCACCCCCCTGGAACAGACGGCTGGGCCGATGGTCGACGCGGCTCTCATCTCCGGCGGTACCGTCTATCTACAGGAGGAGTTCGACCCCGCAGCTGTCCTCCGGTCGATCGAGGCGGACCGGATCACCGAGGCGTTCCTGGCCACAACATTCCTGTACCGGCTGCTCGATCATTGCCGCACCGAGACTGCGGACCTGTCCTCGCTGCGGGGGGTGATCTACGGCGGATCCGCCGCAGCCCCCGCTCGTTTGGAAGAGGCGTTGCGCGTTCTCGGGCCGGTCCTGGCCCAGGGCTACGGGACGTCCGAATGCGGCTCGATCAGCGTTCTTGGACCAGACGAGCACAAGGACTCCGATCTGCTCTCCACAGTGGGCCGCCCGCTGCCCGGCGTGAGTGTCCGGATCTGCGACCCCGGATCCGATCGGGAGCTGGCGGTGGGCGAAAAGGGGGAGGTCGTGGTGAAGTCGCACCGTACGATGCACAGCTACCTCGCCGATCCTGTGCAGACGTCCCGGGTGCTGCACGGCGGGTGGTACCGGACCGGCGACATCGCATACCTCGACGAGCGAGGGTACCTGCATCTGCTGGACCGGGTCGACGACATCGTGAAGACCGCAGGAGTGAAGGTGTACCCCGCGGTCGTTGAGCGTGAGACGCTCTGCCTTCCGGGCGTTCTCGACGCAGCGGTCTTCGGTGTCCGCGACGAGAGTAACACCGAGCACCTACATGCAGCGGTCGTGCAAAAGCCAGGTGGCCAGGTCAGCGCAGAGAGCATCCGCTCGCACCTCCGGGTACGCCTGTCGGACGCCCACATGCCTGAGGACATCCTGATGCTCTCCGAACTGCCGCTTAATGTTGCCGGCAAACCGGACAGGTCCCGCCTGCGCCACATGTGGCGGACCAGAAAGGCGGATCGGTGACGCGCCCACGCCCCTTCGCCCCTGGGCCCCGCCATCCGACCCGTACCTGAGGGCCCGGTTCAGGCACCGTTCTCCCGGCGCTCCCGTCGGAACCTGAAGGCCGTTCCACGGTCATGTAGAAGGTGAGTTGCATCGGTGACCAAGCAATTGAATTTCTTCTCCCAGGAAATGAAACGCTTCGCCGACCAGAGGCGAGAGTTCCTCGAGATCGGCCGGTGTGCGGGGAATTTCCCCAGCGCCCTCGTGCGGGACCACCACCAGGCCACCGACCTGATGGTCAACATATGGTCCAGCAATGACTACCTCGGCATGGGCCAGCATCCGCTCGTCCTCGATGCGATGAAGACCGCGCTCGACGAGTACGGGGCGGGTTCCGGCGGATCGCGGAACATCGGAGGAACGAATTCCTACCACGTTCAGCTGGAGAAGGAACTCGCTGGGCTCCACGGCAAGGAGTCCGCGCTGATCTTCGGCTCCGGGTACGCGGCGAACGAAGGATCCCTGAGCGTCCTGGCCGGCCGCATGCCCGGCACTATCGTCTTCTCCGACGAGTTGAACCACGCCTCCATCATCGACGGAGTGCGCCACAGCCGGGCCGAGAAGCGGATCTTCCGACACAATGACGCAGGCCACCTCGAGGAGCTGATGGCAGCCGCCGACCCTGACTGCCCCAAGGTGGTCGTCCTGGAGTCCGTCTACTCGATGTCCGGTGATACAGCACCGCTCGCCGAGATCGTGGACATGGCACAACGCTATGGCGCACTCACGTACAACGACGAAGTACACGCGGTGGGCATGTACGGGCCCGAAGGGGCCGGGATCGCGGCCCGTGAAGGGCTCGCCGGCGACTTCACCGTCATCATGGGGACCCTGGCCAAGGCGTTCGGCACGGCTGGGGGCTACATCGCCGGACCGTCCCCTCTGATCGACACGGTCCGCAGCTTTTCACGGTCGTTCATCTTCACCACCTCCCTTCCTACTGCTGTCGCCGCGGGTGCGCTCGCCGCGGTCAGGCAACAGCGCAGCTCCGACGAGGAGCGCAGGCGGCTGCGCGAGAACACCCTGTCCCTCCACAAACACCTTGTACGGCAGAATATCCCGTTCATTTCTGACCAATCCCACGTCGTCGCCGTCATGGTGGGTGATGACGGTCTCTGCCAGAGAGCCTCCCGGCTGCTCCTGGAGAACCATGGCATCTATGTGACGGCCATCAATGCCCCCAGTGTCCGCGCCGGTCGCGAAATACTGCGTGTCACGCCCTCTGCCACCCACACACCGGAGGATGTGGAGCACTTTGCCCGAGCGCTCGACGACGTGTGGAGGGAACTCGACATTCCGCGCACCCAGAACTGGTCAGCCTGAGGGCTATGCAGCGCTCTGGGCTTTAAGTGCTGTCCATGGACGAGGAGATGCAGATGAGCCTCTCGGCGGCCGCAGTGGCTGCGGAGGCCGCGGCGCGACGGCCCGACCATCCAGCCGTGGTCTTCGACGACCACGTACTGACCTGTCACGACTTCTGGCTCAGGGCACGGCGTTTTGCGGCAACACTACGTGAATACGGGGTCCGGCCCGGTGACAGAGTCGCGTTGCTACTGCCTAATAGACCGGCCTTCCCGGTGGCGTACTTCGCGGTGCTCGCCCTCGGAGGGGTCGCAGTCCCGATCAACCCACTGCTCCGGACCGGTGAGATCGAGTACATCCTCCGTGACTGCGAAGCGAGTGTTCTGGTCTGCGCGGGCCAGTTCTCGGCGCAGGGGCGCCAAAGCGCCGAACCGTCCCGCGTTCCCCTGCTCGTTGTGCTGTCCGATGACGACCTCGGGACGTCGTGCGTCGACGCACTCGGCCGGCAGGTGCCCCCCATGTCCCACTACGTACCCCGCGAGCCCGGGGACATCGCCGTGGTCCTCTACACCTCCGGAACCACGGGAAAACCCAAGGGCGCGATGCTCACCCACCTCAACATCACGATGAACGTCAACGTCACGATGTACTCCCCGTTCGATCTCCGCCCCGAGGATGTTCTCCTGGGATGCCTGCCGTTGTTCCACGTCTTCGGCCTGGTCTGCGGCATGATGGCCTGTCTCCAGGCTGGCGCCACCCTTGTGCTGATGCCGAGATTCGACGCCGACCCAGCCCTCGAACTGATGGCCCGGCACCGGTGCACGGTCTTCATGGGCGTTCCGACCATGTACATCGCGCTCCTGGAGAGGGTGAGCGCGAAGGGAGCCACATCACATCTGGATCGGGCGTTCTCCGGCGGTTCCGCGCTTCCGCTCGCGGTTCTCGAGGAATTCCAGCAGACGTTCGGATGCCCGATCTTCGAAGGATACGGACTGACCGAGACGTCACCGGTCGTCGCTTACAACCAGAAAACCTGGCCGTGCAAGCCCGGCACGGTGGGGCGGCCGATCTGGGGAGTCGACGTGGAGATCGCCAGAGCTGATCTGGAGGGCCGGATCGAACTCCTGCCCGCTGGACAGGTAGGAGAAATCGTGATCCGGGGACACAACGTGATGGCCGGATACCTCAACCAACCGGAGGCAACCGCTGAGGTGATGGTGGACGGCTGGTTCCGCTCTGGGGACCTCGGCGTGAAGGACGACGAGCAGTATCTGTCGATCGTCGACCGGAAGAAAGACATGGTGCTGCGGAACGGCTACAACGTCTACCCGCGGGAAGTCGAAGACGCATTGAGACGCCACCCGGACATCGCACAGGTCGCGGTGATCGGATTCCCGCACGATATCCACGGCGAAGAGGTGTGCGCCGTCGTGATCCCACGACCGGAGATCGTGCCCGACGACGAGCTGGCGGCGGACATCATCGAGTGGTCGCGAGGGGTGCTCGCCGCGTACAAGTACCCGCGCCGCGTGGAGTTCGTATCCACCTTCCCGCTCGGCCCCAGCGGAAAGGTCCTGAAACTCGAACTGGCGGACCGTTTGGGCGGTGAGCTGCCGCCAGACGTCGCGCCAGCGCGGACATAGTTCCCCCGACCGGGCTTGAGCTGCTCGACGCCGAAACGCTGCAGAACCTCAAGGGGCGAGGGCGTGCCCGGCAGCCGGACACGCCCCTCGATGCAGACCCTCACACCGCACAGCTCGGAGCCATCACGCCCCGCGCAGCACCGCCCCCGTGCGCTCGGCCGCCAGGGCGACGGCCGCGTCGCGGGCCGCAGAGGCCTCGTCGACGGTCAGGGTGCGGTCGTCGGCACGGAAGCGCAGCGCGTACGCCAGGGATTTCCTGCCCTCGCCGAGCTGCTCGCTCTCGTAGACGTCGAACAGGCGGATGGACTCCAGCAGGTCACCCGCGCCCTCGCGTAGCGCGGCCTCGACATCCGCCGCCGGGACGTCCCGGGAGACGACCAGGGCGACGTCCTGCGTGGCGACCGGGAAGGC
>CBFGQM010000037.1:0-22840 GCA_965650905.1 uncultured Streptomyces sp.
GCGGTACCGGTGGACGGTGGCCGTATCCGTCAGATCCCGTCGACTCTCGCCCGGCGATGCAGGAGCCAGGTACCGCCTGCGGCGGCGACGGCCAGCGCTGCCACTCCCGCCGTGGTCTGTACGGGATCGGTACCGAGCGCGCCGCCGACACCTGTCTTCACGCTTCCTCTCGGGTGGGTCGTCCGTTCCTGGGCGGATCCCCCGTTGTGCTCCTGGACGGAGGCCGACGTGACCGTCAGGTCGTCCGTCAGCCGCCTGCCGCCGGAGCAGCGAGCGACGATCTCGTACGTGCCCGGCCGCGCGGACGGCGGTACCCGGAACAGGCCGACCGCGTTCTGCTCGTGCACGCTGGGCTCCAGCATGAAGGCACCCGCGCCCACCGCGCCCGCGTCCCCCGTCATCCCCACGTCCGCGCCGCACGCCGCCGTGTTCACCGTGACCTCGGCGCCGGGCGCGACCGTGGACGGGTAGACCTCCAGACCTCCCGCTCCCACGTCGGCGCCGTACGCGGGCACGGCAGCGAGGCCCGCGACGGCGATGGCGAGCGCGGTACCGGTCAGCAGTCGGGCTGTGCGCATCGTGCTCGCTCCTCCAGGGGGCACGACCCGTGTGCACCCCATGTGCCGCTGCGTCGGTCGCGCCCTGCCCTGTCGAGGAAAGTGGCAGCCGGCGCCAAACGCCTCCTGAAGGCACGTCAGAAATGATGTGCACGGGTGCCGGGCAACGGTGCCGGACGCCGCACCCGAGGGAATTCCAGCAGGTCAACGGCGCCCATGGAAAAAGAATCCGATGGGGGCGGGCGGCGGGTGTGAACGGGTGACCGGCTTCCCGCGGTTTCCCCGGCCGGTGGGCGGTCGAGTCGTTCTGGGCGGCCTGCGGCCGCAACCTCTCGCGGCCTTTCCCCGTTATAGAAACGAGTCGGTTTGCCCTAAATGCGATATGCGTACCGGCGTATCCGCTCTCAGGGTCGGCTCGCCCAGTCGAGTGCTCTGCGTGGAAGGAGAACTGCACGATGTCGATGCAGTCGGCCGTGACGAAGGCCGTTAAGCCGGTCATCGGCGAGAAGAACTGGCGGGCGCTGCGCCGCTTGGGGCGGAAGATGTCCGGTGCCCCGACTGCCGCGCCGCCCAGTGCGCCAACCGGTCTCGCCGCGATCTCCGACGACCTGTCCAAGCTCGCGGTGCACTTCAGGACCGACAAGTGGGGAACCCATCGATACACGCAGCACTATCAGCGGCATTTGCAGCACCTGAAGAACGATGCGATGAACCTTCTCGAGATCGGTATCGGCGGCTACAGCCGGGCCGGCCAGGGCGGAGCGTCGCTGCGCATGTGGAAGCAGTTCTTCCCCCATGCGCAGATCTTCGGGGTGGACATCCAGGACAAGTCCTTCGTCGACGAGGATCGGATCACGACGTTCGTCGGGGACCAGTCCGACCCTGATTCGCTGATCGCGATCGCCAACAAGATCGGTACGCTCGATGTGATCATCGATGACGGCAGCCACCGCAGCCCGCACATTCTCACGACGTTCGAGACGCTCTTCCCCCTCCTTAGTGACGGTGGCATCTACGCCGTCGAGGACACACAGACGTCGTACTGGCCGGAGTGGCAGGGCAGCGAGGACCGAGAAGACCCGAACACCAGCATGTCCATGCTGAAGCGACTGGCTGATGGCCTCAACTACGAGGAGTTCGTGGACGTGGACTACGAGCCGACCTATACGGATCTCCACGTCGTCGGCGTGCACTTCTACCACAATCTCGTGATCGTCGAGAAGGGTCAGAACGCCGAAGGGACGAACAAGAAGCGCGTACTGAAGGCGCGCTACAGCGAGGACTGAGCCCGCGTCCGGCCCTTCCCGCCGTTGTGGCCCGCAACCTGTCGCAGGGTGCGCCAGTTGTAGGAACGAGTAGATATGCCGAAATGAGAGGCCGGGCTGATGCGTCCACTGAAAATCGAGGGTGCGTGGGCGTGCGCACCCCGGGTGTTCCCGGACGAGCGAGGCGCCTTCCACGAGTGGTTCAAAGAAACCCCCTTCCGGGCGGAAGCGGGGCGCCCCCTGGGGCTGGCCCAGGCCAACTGCTCGGTATCGCGCAGGGGTGTGCTGCGTGGCATCCACTACGCCGACGTCCCACCGAGCCAGGCCAAGTACGTCAAGTGCGTACGCGGCGCGGTGCTCGACGTGATCGTCGACATCCGCATCGGCTCTCCCACCTACGGACAGTGGGAGGCCGTACGCCTCGACGACGTGGATCACCGCGCCGTGTTCATCGCCGAGGGACTCGGCCACGCCTTCCTGGCACTGACCGACGAGGCAACGGTGATCTACCTCTGCTCGACGCCGTACGCGCCGGCCCGCGAGCACGGCATCCATCCTCTCGACGACCGGATCGGCATCGACTGGCCTTCGGATATCGAACCCCTCCTCTCGGACAAGGACGCCGGGGCGCCCACCCTCGCCCAGGCCGAGCGCGACGGTCTGCTGCCGCGCTACGAGGACTGCCTGGCGATGTACGCGGGCGAGATCCCCGCCCTGGTCGGGGAGTGAGGGCGGCACCATGACGATCAAAGTCAGCGTCGTAGTCCCGGTCTACAACCCCGGCCGGTACATCGAGGACTGCATCACCTCGCTGCTGAGGCAGAGCCTCCCGGACGACGAGTACGAAGCGGTTTTCGTGGACGACGGCTCCACGGACGGGACCCCGGACCGTCTCGACGAACTCGCGGCCCGGCACCCGCACATGCACGTCATCCACCAGGAGAACTCCGGATGGTCCGGCAAGCCGCGCAACGTCGGGATCGCGGCGGCACGCGGAGAGTTCGTCATGTTCGTCGACAACGACGACTGGCTGGGAGACGAGGCGCTCGCGCGGATGTACGCCTACGGCGTGGAACACGAAGCGGACATCGTCATCGGGAAGATGGCCGGCAAAGGCCGCCCCGTACCGCTGGAGCTCTTCCGTGTGAACCGGCCGCGGGCCGACGTGATGAACGCCCCGCTGATCGACAGCCTCACCCCGCACAAGATGTTCCGCCGGTCCTTCCTGGACGAGCGCGGTCTGCGCTTTCCCGAGGGGCGGCGGCGACTCGAGGACCACGTCTTCGTCACGGAGGCCTATCTCACCGCCGGCAGCGTCGCCGTCCTCAGTGACTATCTCTGCTACTACCACGTCAAGCGCGACGACGCCTCCAACGCGGGGTTCGGCCGCCTCGATCCTGTGGGCTACTTCGGCAATCTGCGGGAAGCCCTCGACGTCGTCGAGAAGTACACCGAGCCGGGACCGCTGCGGGACAGGCTGTACCGCCGCTGGTTCCGCAACGAGATGATCGAGCGGATGCGCGGCGGGCGGTTGCTCGGCTGGCCGGAGGAGTACCGGCACGAGATGTTCCGCGAGATCCACAAGGTGGCCGTGGAGCGTTTCGGGCCGGGCGTCATGACGGGGATGCTGCCCACCCAGCAGGTCGTCGGCGCGCTGATCAAGGCAGACCGGTACCCGGACATCGAGGCGCTCGCGCGGTGGGAGAAGGACATCAGGCCGCACGCCGAGCTGACCGGCATGGAGTGGGACGGCGGCAGGCTGCGCCTCGGCTTCACCGGGGAGATGCGCGTCGGCGAGCAGCCGATGACCTGTCTCCGCAAGGGCGGGGAAGAACTGCTCGACCTGCCGCTCGGAAAGGACGGCTGGGAGGTGGTGGCGGATCAGGACGCCGACACGAAGGCCCGGACCGGCAGGGCCAGGATGGACCTGGTGGTACGGGAACGCTCCACGGCCGCGGAGTTCTACCAGCCCGTCGAGTTCACACGACAGCGCCTGGACGGCCCCGAGCCGGACCGGTTCCGCCTGGTGCTGAGTGCGACATCGACAATCGACCCGGAGGCCGCAGCGGGAGGCGCACCGTTGGCGGGCGGCATCTGGGACGTCTTCGTCCGCATCCACCTCTGCGGCTGGACCAAGGAGATGCGCCTGGGCGGCGTACGCGGCGAGGCCGCGAGCAACGGCCGTCGCGCCGCCTTCCTGGGCGAGCCCGCGCGCCTCGTGCTGCCCTATTGGACCGAACCCCACGGCAATCTCTCCCTGGACGTCGGCCAGGCGACCTCACGATTCGTGTACGACCTGGCGGATCTCAGCGAGCAGGAGCTGCGGGTGGGCGACGACGGGCTGGTGGCACGGCTGCCGGTGCAGGTACCCGCCGACGTCGAGGCCTTTCTCCACTTGTCCGAAACCTCCGGCGCGCAGCGCAGATGGAGCGCCCCCGCGGTGCTGACCGCCGCCGAAGGGAACGACGGGGGAGTACTGAGTGCCGAACTGTCCCGCGACGAAGTGACCGACGGCACCTGGCGCCTGGAGCTGAGCCTGCGTGACGAGCCGGAGCGCCGCACACGACTCCCGCTCGTTCTGGCCGTCACACCCGGCGGTGCGCTGACCCTGCGTCGTCCCCACGAAGGCGCCGCCCAGCAGCCCGTACCGCCTCCGCGGCGATCGCGGCCCGGTCTGCTCCGGCGCGCGCTTCGCAAAGCCCAGCGGCGCACTGCCCGCTGAACTCCACGTCGGCGTCTTCACCACATCATCCAGCAAGAGGTGTTCCATGCTCCACGTCAGCGTCGTAGTGCCCGTCTACAACGCCGGTCCATACATTGAGAAGTGTGCGGACACGTTGCTCCGGCAGAGCATCGGCCCGGATCGCTACGAGGTCATCTACGTCAACGACGGCTCCACCGACGACTCGGCGGAACGCCTTGACCGGCTCGCAGCCCTCCATCCTCACGTGCGGGTACACCACCAGGAGAACTCCGGATGGCCGGGCAAACCGAGAAACGTCGGTGTGCAGCTCAGCCATGGCGAGTACGTACAGTTCGTCGACCAGGACGACGAGTTGGGCCTGGAGGCGCTGGAGCGGCTCTACGCTCTCGGCCGGCGCAACGCGTCCGACATCGTCATGGGCAAGGTGGCCGGCACCATGGCGGGTCCCAGCGACGTGTTCGCCCGGACGATCGAGAAGTGCACGGTTCAGGACCACAAGCTGTTCGAGAGCCTGAGTCCTCACAAGATGTTCCGGCGTGCCTTCCTGCTGGAGAACGGCATCAGATTTCCTGAGGGGCGGTGCAGGCTCGAGGACCAGCTCTTCATGGCCCACGCCTACCCCCTGGCGCAGTGTGTCTCGGTCCTGGGGGACTATCCCTGCTATTACTGGATGCGCCGGGAGGACGGCAAGAACACGAGCAGCAGAGGGCTCGTCGTCGACGAGTACTTCGGCTATCTCCGGAAGGTCGTTCAGACCGTCAAGGCGCACACCCGTCCCGGCCCGTTGCAGGACAAGCTGCTACGCCGTACCTACCGGGTGGAGATCCTCCGTCAGGTGTGCGAGCCCTATGTGCTCAGTGGCCACCGGCAGATCGAGGAGCGCTACGAAGCGGTGAGGCGGCTCGTGCTCGAGGAGTTCCCCCCGTCGGTCCTTGACGGCCTTCCCGCGGTGGCCCGGCTCAGGGGGCACTTGCTGGAGCGGGGACGTCTCGACGCCCTCTGCACCCTGGCCGGCCGCACCAGGCAGTTGACGTCGCGTGCCGAACTGGGCAGGCCTCGCTGGCATGCAGGGGCCCTTACCGCGCCAGTGCGGCTGCGTCTGGTCCATGCCGACGGCAAGCCGCTGACTCTTGTGGAACGCCAGGGGCGGCTGCTGCTGGATCCGGCGCTCACCGAGGGGCTCACGGGTGTGGAGGAGTGGGAAATCGGCGACCCGCTGAACGCCGCATACGGGGAGATCCGGCTTTCTCACCGCGGACAGCACATCGGCTGGTATCCGGAGTCGGACTTCGCAGTCCGTCTCGAGGACGCGGGGCGCGGCAGGAAGAAGCCCGTGGTGTCCGGAACCATGAGGATCGATCCGCTCACTGCGGCCGGCGGAGGTCCGCTGGATCGGGGCGTGCACGATGTCGCCGCGTTCTTCCAGGTCCTGGGCGTCGGTCGCAGTGTGGCGCTCCGCGGGGACCGGAAGAGCCAGCCGCTGGCGGGACAGGCGGTCCAGGTGGGAACGCCGACCCGTACGGTCATCCCGTACTGGACAGCGAGCCGCCAACTCGCCCTTGACATCGGTGAGTTCTACCATCGGCTGAGCGATGTTCCGAGGCGGGTCACGCTGCGGCAGCGCGTTCGCTTGCCCGCGCCGGTCCGGCGCCCGCTCGGGAAGGCACTGCGTTACGTACGGCGGTGAGTGGCTGTCGGGCTGCCTCTGCTCGGGTGGGCGGGGTCTGGCACGCACACGTCCAGCCCTGTCGTCAGTCGCCGACGCTCCGCGTCGACTCCTTCCTCCGCCTTTGCATCGCACCCACCAGATCCCGCCCGCTCTCCGATCGAAGCTAGCCCGACAGTCGCTGAGCCGGAGCGCCCGGTCCTCTGCCCGTCACTCGGGCAGGGGATCAGGCCGACGAGCTGATAGCGGGCATCGCAGTCGCGAGCGCCACCCGCCAGTGCCTCAGCGGCGCCACGCCCACCGCGCCCCACCGCGTATGCCCGAGCACGCTGTAAGCCGGCCGCGGGGCCGGGCGGACGTAGGTGGTGCTGTCGGTGGGGCGCACGCGTGACGGGTCGGCGCCGGCCAGGTGGAAGACCTCGCGGGCGAGGTCGAACCAGGTGGCGTGGCCGGAGCTGGTGCCGTGGAAGACGCCGGCCGCGTCGGGACGTGTGCCCAAAGAGATGAGCCGGTCGGCGAGGTCGCGGGCCCAGGTGGGCTGGCCCACCTGGTCGCTCACGACGTCGACCGTGTCGCGCTCACGCTCCAGGCGGAGCATCGTGCGGACGAAGCTGGGGCCGTGGGCGCCGTACAGCCAGGCGGTGCGGACCACGGCCGAGCGGTCGGGAAGCAGGCCCAGCACGGCCTTTTCACCCGCCAGTTTGGTGCGGCCGTAGGCGGTGCGCGGGCTCGTCGGGGCGTCCTCCGCGTACGGCGTCGTCGCATCGCCGGGGAAGACGTAGTCCGTTGAGACATGGAGGAGGCGGGCGCCGTGCGCACGGCACGTCTCGGCGAGCAGTTGAGGGCCGTCCGCGTTGACGCGGTGGGCGTCGGCCTCCCGGGACTCGGCGTCGTCGACCGCCGTCCAGGCCGCGCAGTTGACGACGACATCCGGTGCGGCGGTCTTGATCGCGAGACGTACCTGCGCGGGGGCGGTGATGTCCAGCTCCCGGCGGGTGTGGACGGTCAGCTGCGCGCCCTGGGCGGCCAGCAGGCCGGCGACCTCGCGGCCGAGCATGCCGCCGGCGCCGGTGACCAGCCACTTCACTTCCGGGCCCCCACGCGGGCGCGGCTCTTGAGGGGCTCCCACCAGGCGCGGTTGTCGCGGTACCACGCCACCGTCTCGGCGAGGCCCTGCGCGAAGTCCTTCCGCGGCCGGTACCCGAGCCCTGTACGGATCTTGGTGCAGTCGACCGAGTAGCGGCGGTCGTGGCCCTTACGGTCCTCGACGTACTCGACCATGCCCCAGTCGGCGTCGCACGCGCAGAGCAACTGCTCGGTCAGTTCGCGGTTGGAGAGCTCCGTGCCGCCGCCGATGTTGTAGACCTCCCCGGGGCGGCCGCCGGTGCGGACGAGTTCGATGCCCTGGACGTGGTCGTCGATGTGCAGCCAGTCGCGGACGTTGAGCCCGTCCCCGTAGAGCGGGACCTTCCGTCCGTCGAGGAGGTTGGTGATGAAGAGCGGGACGACCTTCTCAGGGAACTGGTGGTGCCCGTAGTTGTTCGAGCAGCGGGTGACGCGGACGTCGAGTCCGTGGGTGCGGTGGTAGGCCAGGGCGAGCAGGTCGCTGGAGGCCTTGGACGCGGAGTACGGGGAGTTCGGAGCGAGTGGCTCCTCCTCCTTCCAGGATCCGGATTCGAGGGATCCGTACACCTCGTCCGTGGAGACGTGGACGAAGCGCCGTGGGGCGTTGTGGAGGGCGGAGTCCAGGAGGGTGTGGGTGCCGAGCACGTTCGTACGGACGAACTCGCCACCGCTCAGGATCGACCGGTCGACGTGCGATTCGGCGGCGAAGTGGACGATCTGCTCGTGTTCGCCGACGAGCTTGTGTACGAGGTCGGTGTCGCAGATGTCGCCGTGCACGAAGGCGAAGCCGGGGTGGTCGCGGACCGGGTCGAGATTGGCCGGGTTGCCCGCGTAGGTGAGGGCGTCCAGGACCGTGACCTGTACATCACCGGTGCCCAGCAGCGTGCGGACGTAGTGCGAGCCGATGAAGCCGGCTCCACCTGTCACCAGGATCTTTGTGGACGTCATCAGGTGTCCTTCGTGGATACCCCGGCCTTTAGGCCGGGGAGGAAACGGAGCTCCTGCGGAGCGGGGCAGGGAGAGGCGAATCGCCTCCAGGCGATTCGGCGTCTGCGACCACCGGCCGACACCAGCCACTCACACGGAAACTGATACGGTGTGAGGCATGACGCAGCAGGTCAAGCGGGCGTTCAAGTACCGCTTTTACCCCACGGACGAGCAGGCAGCGGAGCTGTCTCGCACGTTTGGCTGCGTTCGCCTCGTGTACAACAAGGCGCTGGAGGACCGCACACGGGCCTGGTACGGGGAGCAGCGCCGGGTCTCCTACGTACAGTCGTCGGCCGCGCTGACGGAGTGGAAGAAGACCGGGGAACTCGCCTTCCTGACGGAGGTGTCCTCCGTCCCGCTTCAGCAGGCTCTGAGGCATCTTCAGACAGCGTTCGGGAACTTCTTCGCCAAGCGTTCCAAGTACCCCCGGTACAAGAGCCGGAAGAAGTCCCGGGCGTCGGCCGAGTACACCCGCAGTGCCTTCAAGTGGCGTGACGGGCGCCTGACGCTGGCGAAGATGGCCGAGCCGTTGGACATCCGCTGGTCGCGTCCGCTCCCGGAGGGGGCGAAGCCGACGACGGTGACCGTGTCCCGCGACAGCGCCGGGCGCTGGTTCGTCTCGATGCTTGTTGAGGACACCGTCGTCCCCGCGCCCGCCACCGATGCGCAGGTCGGCCTGGACGCCGGGATCACTTCCCTGGTGACCCTGTCCACCGAGGAGAAGATCGCCAACCCCCGCCACGAGCGCCGGGACCGGGCCCGTCTCGCCCGTGCTCAGCGGGAGCTGTCCCGCAAGGCCAAGGGCTCCAACAACCGGGCCAAGGCCCGTGTGAAGGTCGCCCGCGTCCATGCCCGGATCGCCGACCGGCGCCGGGACTTCCTCCACAAGCTGTCGACTCGTTTCGTCCGTGAGAACCAAACGGTCGTGATCGAGGACCTCACCGTCCGCAACCTGCTGAAGAACGGCAAGCTCGCGCGCGCCATCAGTGACGCATCGTGGACGGAACTCCGGTCGATGCTGGAGTACAAGTGCGCCTGGTACGGGCGTGAACTCGTCGTGATCGACCGCTGGTTCCCGTCCAGCAAGCTGTGCGGGGCCTGTGGCACGGTCGCGGCGAAGATGCCGCTGAACGTCCGTGACTGGACGTGTGACTGCGGCGCGGTACATGACCGCGACGTGAACGCGGCTCGCAACATTCTCGCCGCCGGGCTGGCGGCGTCTGCCTGTGGAGACGGTGTAAGACCTCAACGGGAGTCCTCCCGGACGGGGCGGTCGTCGGTGAAGCAGGAACCCCAGCGGGCGACCGCTGGAATCCCCCGCCTTTAGGCGGGGGAGGAAGTCAAGAGCAGATCTGCACCTTGCTGTGATCACCGAGCACGAGCCGGTGGGCGGCGGGAACGCGCGGGGCGGGCGTCACGTCGACCTGGCGGCCGATGAGCGAGGCCTCGATGCGGCGGACGCCGCGCACCGAGGCTCCGGTGAGCAGGATCGAGTACTCGATCTCGCTGTCGTCGACGGAACACCCGGCGGCGATGGAGGTGAAGGGCCCGACGTACGAGTCCGTGAGGGTGGCACCGGCGCCGATGACGGCGGGGCCGACGATGCGGGAGCGCCGCACCCGGGCGCCTTCCTCGATGCGCACCCGGCCGATCACTTCGCTCTCGGAGTCGACGTTCCCCGCCTGCGACGGCTCGAGGACTTCCAGCACGGAGCGGTTCACCTCGAGCATGTCGGTGACGTTTCCCGTGTCTTTCCAGTACCCGGTGATCGTGGTCGAGCGGACGTTCTTGCCGTTCTCGATCAGCCACTGAATGGCATGTGTGATCTCCAACTCGCCGCGTGCCGAGGGCTCAATGGACCGTACGGCGTCGTGGACCAGCGGTGTGAAGAGGTAGACGCCGACGAGCGCGAGGTCGCTCTTCGGCTGCTGCGGCTTCTCCTCCAGGCCGACGACATGGCCGGAGAGGTCGAGCTCCGCGACACCGAATTGCGCCGGGTTGCCGACGGGCGTCAGCATGATGTGGGCATCGGGCCGCTCTTCGCGGAACGCGTCGACGATCTCCGTGATCCCGCCCACGATGAAATTGTCACCGAGGTACATGACGAAGTCGTCGTCGCCGAGGAAGTCACTGGAGATCAGCACGGCATGGGCGAGACCGAGCGGCTGGGCCTGGTGAATGTAGGTGACCCGGATGCCGAACTGTGAGCCGTCACCGACCGCCGCGCGAATCTCCCCGGACGTCTCGCCGACGACGATGCCGACCTCCCGGATTCCGGCATCGGCGAGCGATTCGAGCCCGTAGAAGAGCACGGGTTTGTTCGCCACCGGAACCAACTGCTTGGCGGAGGTGTGCGTGATGGGACGCAGCCGGGTTCCGGACCCTCCGGCCAGTACAAGTGCTTTCAGGGGATGGCGCATGATGGATCAACGATTCCCTGAGTTCTGAGGTGCGTGGGACCGGGTTTTCATGGACTCCTCGACCGGTGGCTGCTGCGGGACGACGGTACTGGGCGGAGCGGTCAGGGGAAGAGCGGTCATGGGCGGAGCGGTCATGGACGGAGTGGCCATGGGTTGCGCCGCGCGGGCGAGACGTTGCACCGCCGCGTTGAAACGCGTCAAGGAATCCGGCTCGCAGGGGCCGAGAAGGTAGTCCTTGAGATCCGCGCGGGCTTCACGCATCGTGTCGGGTTCCTTTCCGGCCGCGGCCAGAAGCACGTGCCGCAGGTCCGCCGCGTCCGGGGTGAGGACGAAGGCACCGAGGGCCGCCGTGTAGCGGCGGCGGAATTCCCGTTCGCCCAGCCCGGCGCCGTCGACGATGGCGTACGGCTTTCCGCTCGCGATGAAATCGGACACGACGCTGGAGATGTCGGAGACGAGCAGGTCGCACTGGTTGAAGCAGGAGTACAGATGCGGGCCGTCCGCGGCGATCACGACGTGCTGATCCGGGGCGTGGGCGGCCCAGTACAGCGAATCCCGGCGCTCCGCGAGCCTTTCCAGGGCGTCGGCGGCCTGCCGGGTCAGCAGGGCGTCACGGGAGCACTCGGCCTCGTCCGCCCGGCCCGGCGTCCGGGCCGAGCGCCACTGCGCCTCGACGCGCGCGCGTTCGGTCGTGAGCCGGGGGTCCGCGGGGCCGGTGGGACGGGTGGCGTTGGCCTCCCGCAGCAGGGCCACGATGCGCTCGTGCGCCCGCTTCGCCTTCGGGTCCCGCACACCGGTGTAGGGGTGCGGCTTGTAGAGGATGCGCACCTCGACGGGGGCGCAGAGCAGCGCCCTGATGATCAGCTCTCCGGAGTCGGTGATCGAGGTGACGCCCGGCTCGGGCTCCCAGCTCTCCCAGGTCGGCGCGTACAGAACCGTCAGGGGTGAGGAGCGCGGGCCCTCCTTCGCCGGCTGGACCGGGGCCAGCTGCGGCCGGCCCACCTCGACGATCTCGTCGTCCCGTACCCCCACGTCCGCCGCTGCCCAGCGGTCGCGCCCGGCCCGGCCCGCCGTCCACACCTCGTCGTAGACCTTGGCGTACGGGTTGACCGACGCCTGCTTGTCGCTGTCCCCGTGGCCGATGAAGACGTGCTTGGCGCTCGGGATGCGGAGCATGTGGATGTTGGGTCCGACGTTGGCCGCGTACAGCACCACGCGCGCGGAGGTGAAGCCGAGTCTCATCACATGGCCGGCCTTGGGCAGACACATCACCGGGAGCGTGGTGGGAGCGAGGTCGGCGAGGATGTGGCGTTCACGCAGGAGCACCATCGCGCGGGCGTCCAGCGCCTCCAGCGTCTTCAGCCACATGTTGATCTGGTAGGCGGAGGACTTCATGCCGGAGAAGTACAGGACCACCGTGGGCCGGTACTCCTCCAGCCAGCGGTCCGCGTACGCGATGACCCGATCGTCATCGGGCATGGTCCGGGTCTCCAGGAAGGCGGGAAGCAGCGCCGCGTCATAGGCGAGTAGGAGGGTGATGGTGGCGGCACAGCCCACCGTCGCCGCTGTCGCGCTCCCTGTCGCGGTCCAGGCGAGAAGTCCCGCGACGGCGGGCACGTCCGCATGCATGATCTTCTCGAACGCCCGGTGCGTGAGCAGCGCCGAGGGGGCGTCCGGGATGCCCAGGGGCCCCAGGTCGATGTTCCGGGTCACGAGTGGCAGCTTGCGGGCCCGCTTGATGAGCGTCAGCAGCAGGCTTTGCGGCGTCTGGAGCACGTAGAAGAGGACGAAGGTGGTGGCCGCGAGCAGGACGGGGACGTCCATGCGAGCGAGAAGGACCACGAGGAGCAGTTGGCGGACGACGAAGCGCAGGGTCAGGCCGAGGCGGGCCCTGCGCATGGCCACGAAGAGCCGGGTGCCGGCCTCACTGAGGCGCTGGTCGGCGGCGTAACTCACCGCCGCGGCGCACCCGAAGAGCCATGGGTCGCCCAGTGCGGCCGCCACGCACAGCGTCGGATGGGCGAGCAGGAAGGCGATCGAGGAAACGGGGCGTTCGGAGAGGAGTTTCGCGATCACCGGGCAGCGTTCCCCACGGGCGACTCGAGGCGGACGTCGATGACCTGGCCGGTACGGCTGGACAGCAGCACGTCGATCGACGTGCGCGCGACCGCCTCCGACGTCAAAAGCGAGTGGGCGGGCTCGTCGCCGAAGGCCCGGACCCGCATCGGGGTCCGGGTCCGCTCCGGGTTCACGCAGTTGACGCGGATGCCGTCGGCCGTCCACTCGTCGGCCAGCGCCTGCGTGAGGTTGACCATCGCCGCCTTGGAGGACGAGTACAGGCTGTACTCGGCGCGCCCGCGGGTATAGCTGCTGGAGGTGTACAGCAGCAGATGGCCGCGGCTGGCGGCGAGGTACCTGTGTGCTGCCTTGGCGATCTGTACGGGAGCCAGGTAGTTGACCTCGAGGGCCTCGCGAATGTCCGCGTCGGAGCACTCGCTGAGGCGGCCGATGCGCAGGACGGCGGCGGTGTTGACGACGTAGTCGATCCGGCCGGCCACCGTATGCGCCTCGGCGAGCGCCTTCTCGATCTGCTCGGCGTTCTCGATGTGCACACCGGTCGTGCTGCGCCCGTGGGCGAAGACCGTCGCCCCGTACCGCTGGGCCAGGGCCGCGATGTCGGCGCCGATGCCGTACGACCCTCCGAAGACGACCACCGACTTGCCCTCCAGCAGCCGGTGATCCGCGTCGGCCTGGGGCGGCACGGTGTGCGAGGAGAGCTGGAAGAGCTTGTCGGCGATGTGGATGTCGACGGGCTCGGTCACCTTCATGTTGTGCGCCTCGCCCCGGACGACGTGGATCGGCACGTCGGGCAGGTAGTTGAGGACGACGGAGCAGTCGTCGGTGGCGCGGAAGGCCGGGTCGGCCGAGGCGATCTCGTACGCCCTGCGGATCGTCGACAGCTTGAAGGCCTGAGGTGTCTGGCCGCGGCGCAACCGGCTGCGGTCAGGGATGTCGGTGATGTACTCGCCGTCCGCTCCGTGCGTGCGCGTGACGATGATGGTGTCCGCGGTGGGGATGGCCACGTCGACGGCCTCGTGGGAGTCGAGGGCGGCGATGCAGTCGGCGACGATGCGCTGCGAGAGCAGAGGGCGTACGGCGTCGTGGAAAAGGACCTTCTGATCCTTGGCGGGGGGACGGGCCGTCAGGAAGCCGATGGCGCGCCGGGTGGTGTCGTTGCGTGTGGTCCCGCCCTCCAGCACGCACATGACCTTGGTGAAACCGGCCTTGGCGATGATCTCCTGGGCCCTTCCCACATATCCGGGCGCCATCATCAGCAGGACCTCGTCCACGCCCGATGCCTCCTCGAAGACGCCGAGGGTGTGCTCCAGGACGCTTCTCCCCGCGATCTTGACGAACTGTTTGGGGAGGGCGAGGCCCACGCGCCGGCCGGTTCCCCCGGCGAGTACGACGGCAGTGGTACGGATCGGTGGCATGGGGAGGTAAGTGATCCTTCCGTGCGTGAGTGGCCGGCTCGGACCGACGGCTCAGGGCTCGACGAGCAGCGAGTGACGGGCGGCGGCCTGGGGGTCGGTGGGGAGAACGGAGACGGAGGGCTCGGCGGCCGGGGCGGGACGACGCTGGTGCAGGGGTACGAAGGAGGGGAGGCCGCCCCGTTCGCCGAGGAAGACATGGCGTACGACTCGCTCGGCTGCGCGCCCGTCGTCGTAGGGGCAGAAGCCCTCACGGAACGCGGCCCGCCGCCGGGCGGAGCCGGGGCTGCGCCACGCCCCGTTCGCGAAGATGTCGATCAGCTCGTCCTCGCTCTGCGCGACCATGCCGGGCGGGAAGCTCCGGAGGTCGAAGTAGGTGCCGCGGGCCGCCTCGTAGGCCTCGCGGTCGTCGGTGTACACGACGATCGGGCGGTCCAGGTTGGCGTAGTCGAACATCAGCGAGGAGTAGTCCGTGACCAGCGCGTCGCTCGCCAGGCAGAGGGACTCGACGCAGGGGTGGTCCGAGACGTCGATCAGCCGGGAGGAACCTTCGCTCACTACGGGGGTGTCGTAGAAGTAGTGGGCGCGGGTCAGCACCGTGAAGCTCGGGCCGAGCGCACGCAGCACGCGCTCCAGGTCGAGCGCGTGGCGCTGGGTGCGGCGGTAGTCCCGGTGTGTGGGGGCGTACAGGATCGCGACCGAATCGCAGGGGATGCCGAGGTCCTCCCGAAGCGTGGCCACGTCCTGGGCCGTGGCGTTCTGGTAGACGTCGTTGCGTGGATAGCCGTACTCGAGGGTGGTGTAGGCGGCGGGGTAGACCCGTTCCCAGACCAGCGTCGAGTGGTGGTTGGCGGACAGGAGGTAGTCCCATTTGTCGGCGTTGGTCATCAGCTGGCCGAAATCCATGCCGCGTGCGGCGGCCGGGCGGTCCAGCAGATCGAGGCCCATGCTCTTGAGCGGGGTGCCGTGCTGGGTCTGGAGGAACACCTGTCCTGGGCGCTTGACCAGCTTGCGGGTGAAGTTGACGTTGTTGACCAGGTACTTGGAGCGGGCGAGCGCGGTCCAGTAGGCGGCCGTGCCCGGCGTGAGACGGCGGGTGGCCGTCGGGACGGTGTGGTGGTGAGCGGGCCGCGCGATCCAGGCCGTGCGGATGCCGGGCGCCAGTTCGCGGACCTTCTCCTCGACAGCGGCGGGGTTGCAGCTGTAGCCGCGGCCCCAGTAGGCGCAGAACACGGCGTCATTCTCGCGCAGCGGAAGGCGCCGTTGGATCCGGTAGTGGACCTGGAGTGCGGTCGCCCTGACGGCACGGCGTGCGGCGACGGCGACGCGGATGACGCGGCGCTGGAGGGCCCGTGCGCGGGACAGGGCGCGGTAGGTGCGGTGCGCGCCCATGCGTACCAGGGCGTGCCGGACCCTGGTACGCGCCGGAAGGGTGGCGCCGTGGGAGCGGTAGCGACGGTGGTGGGTGCGGGCCCGGCGCAGGAACTCGGCGCGGGTGTCGTGAGGCAGCCTCCGGCGGGCCAGGAACACGGCGCTGAAGTGGTCGATCATGCGCCGGAACAGCACTGGACGCCACAGCGCGAGCTCGGGCCGGGAGTCGAGGAAGGCGAAGACCCGCGCGTACTGTTCGAAGATGTCGAAGTGCTTGCTGGACGTGGTGCCGAGGATGTTGCCCTGGCGGCGCTGGCGGTAGTGGAGGCAGACGCGGTCGAGGGTGGCGATCGTCTGCGCGACCATCAGGACGGGAAAAGTCCATGGGGTGTCCTCGTAGTAACCCGGCGGGAAGGTGAAACCCTCGCGCTCGAGGAACGCGCGCCGGTACGCCTTGTTACAGGCCACCATCAGGACCTTCAACAGGCCTGGGCGGTCCACCAGTCGGAAGGGAGCTGGGCCTTCCTCGGTGAGCTGGCCTGCCACCTGGTTGCGCACAGCCTCTGCGGACCAGTACGTCCGGGCGTAGTCGTAGACGAGGACGTCGGGTCCGGAGGTCTCCTTGAGGCGATCGGCGATCGCGAGCAGCGCGCCCGGGGTGAGCGAGTCGTCGCCGTCCAGGAAGATCACGTACTCGCCGGTGGCGCGCTCGAGGCCCGCGTTGCGGGCTGGGCCGAGCCCGACGTTCTCCGGCAGTCGGACGGCGCGCACACGCGGATCGCGGGCCGCGAACTCGTCGATGATCCTTCCGCTGCCGTCCGGTGAGCAGTCGTCGATCGCGATCAGTTCGAGATCCGTGAAGGACTGCTTCAGTACGGATTCAAGGCATTCATGCAGATATGCCTGCACCTTGTACGCGGGGACAATCACACTGAACCGTGGCAATGCGCATCCATGAGGTCGTCAACGGCATTTTGCCCGGAAACGATCGATGGACTCAGGAGGTTACGCCGGATGTGGCATGTGGGGGACGGGGGTGAACGAGGGGGCGGGACACCGGAGTCACCGACCGGCGGCGGTGCAGCGGAGGTACGACGGCCGCCCCGGACGTGGCTCCCGGTCGGTCACGACTAGAACGTGTTTCGAAAGTCCCGCCTGCCCGGCGGCGTCTGGCACGCACGTTAGCAGCGTTGTCGGGCACGCCCCGATACGCCCAGTATCGGGGTGAGAATCGTTTCTGGCGAAGGCCCCCAAAGGAGATCGATCATGGCCATGGCCGACTGGCTCACCGTTTTGACCACGACCGACGCCCCGGAGAAGGCAGCGGCGCTCGCGAGGGGCGCGGTCGCGGCGCGCGTCGCCGCCTGTGCGCAGATCTCCGGGCCGGTCACGTCCGTCTACCGCTGGAAGGGTGAGATCGAGACCGCGTCCGAATGGCAGGTGGCGTTCAAGACGACGGGGACGCGGTACGCGGAGCTGGAAACGTATCTGCGCGAGGCACACGACTACGAGACGCCGGAGATCATCGCCACCCCGGTGGAGCGGGGGAGCGCGGCGTACCTGGAATGGCTGGAGCGGGAGACGGCGGGGTGAGGCCGCTGCCCTTCTTCGTCGGGCTGGTCGCGTCCACGCGGCAAAGCCGCACATGGCGCAGCGCCGCGCCCTTTCGGGGCGCGCCGCCCACCCAGCCGCAGCCGCGCACGCAGTGACCTCGCGGGCCGCCGCGGCCGTGAGGCCGTCCCTGCGCGGGCAGTCGGTGACGGCCCGCCCGGCAGGTCGCACCGGCCGTACCTCGTGGCGGGCAACGACCTGGTGCCGGCGGCCGGTGCAACCGGCGCCTGTGCCGGGCCAGTGGGTCGGGTCGGCTGGTTGTCTGCCGGGGCACTACCCGGGCCGGTCGGCGTGCTCCACGCGTACCGCGCACGCCTTGAACTCCGGCATGCGGGAGATCGGGTCGAGGGCCGGGTTGGTCAAGGTGTTGGCCCGGCCCTCGCCCGGCCAGTGGAACGGCATGAACACGGTGTCGGGCCGGATGGACGTGGTGATCCTCGCGGGCGCGACCGCCCGGCCGCGCCGGGACACGACGGCGACGGAGTCGCCTTCCTGGGCACCGAGCCGCTCGGCCAGCCGTGGATGCAGCTCGACGAAGGGCCCGGGCGCGGCGGCGTTCAGCTCGTCGACCCGCCGGGTCTGCGCCCCCGACTGGTACTGAGCGACGACCCGCCCGGTGGTCAGCAGTACCGGGTACTCCTCATCGGGCTCCTCGGCGAGCGGCCGGTGCACCACGGCGACGAACCGCGCGCGGCCGTCCGGGGTGGCGAAACGGTCGAGGAAGAGGCGGGGCGTGCCGGGGTGCGGCTGCCCGGTGGACTCGCGTGCCGGGTCGTCCGACAGCACGTCGAGCGAGGAGTCCTCGCGGTCCTCCGAGCCCTCGGCGTCCTCCCGGGAGTCCTGTGCGGGGCACGGCCAGAACACCCCGTTCCCGTCCGCCAGGCGGCGGTACGTGATGCCCGAGTAATCGGCGAAGCCGCCCGCGCTGGCCCTGCGCAGCTCCTCGAAGACCTCCTCCGGGTCCGTCGGGAAGCCCTTCTCCACGCCCAGGCGGGCGGCCAGTCCGTTAAGGACGTCGAGGTCGCTGCGCACGCCCTTTGGTGGGGTGACCGCCCGGCGACGGAGGAGGACCCGGCCCTCCAGGTTCGTCGTCGTTCCCGTCTCCTCCGCCCACTGCGTGACCGGGAGGACCACGTCCGCGAGGGCCGCCGTCTCGGACAGGGCCACGTCCGCCACCGCCAAAAAGTCCAGCGACTTCAGCCGCTCCTCGATGTGGGCCGCACGCGGGGCCGAGACCACCGGATTCGAGCCCATCAGCAGCAGCGCGCGGATGTCCGTGCCCAGGGCGTCCAGCAGCTCGTACGCACTGCGGCCCGGACCGGGCAGCGAGCCCGGGTCGACGCCCCACACCTCGGCCACGTGGCGGCGGGCCGCGGGGTCGTCGAGCTTGCGGTAGCCGGGCAGCTGGTCGGCCTTCTGACCGTGTTCGCGGCCGCCCTGTCCGTTGCCCTGGCCGGTCAGGCAGCCGTAGCCGGACAGCGGGCGCCCGGCGCGGCCCGTCGCCAGGCACAGGTTGATCCACGCGCCCACCGTGTCCGTACCCTTGGACTGCTGCTCGGGTCCGCGCGCGGTGAGCACCATCGCGGACTTTGGCTCGCAGAACAGCCGTACGGTCTCCCGGAGTTGGGGCACGGACACGCCGGTGATCCGCTCCACGTACTCCGGCCAGTGGGCCATGGCCGCCGACCGCGCCTCCTCCCAGCCGCTCGTACGCTCCTGGATGTACGCCTCGTCCGTACGCCCCTCAGCCACCACCAGGTGCAACAGCCCGAGGGCCAGGGCGAGATCCGTCCCGGGGCGGGGCGCCAGGTGCAGGTCCGCCTGCTCGGCGGTCCGCGTCCGGCGTGGGTCGACGACGACCAGCTTGCCGCCGTTCTCCTTGAGCTCGGTGAGATAGCGGAGCGCGGGCGGCATCGTCTCGGCGAGGTTCGAGCCGACGAGGATGACGCACCCGGTCTTCGGGATGTCCTCCAGCGGGAAGGGCAGCCCCCGGTCCAGACCGAAGGCCTTTATGCCGCCGGCCGCCGCGGACGACATGCAGAAGCGTCCGTTGTAGTCGATCTGCGAGGTGCCGAGCGCGACCCGGGCGAACTTCCCCAGTGTGTACGCCTTCTCGTTGGTGAGCCCGCCGCCGCCGAACACCCCGCACGCGTCCGGGCCATGCTCCGTACGCGTACGGGACAGCCCGTCGGCGATCCGGCCGAGGGCCTCGTCCCAGGTGGCGGGCTCCAGGACACCCGCGTTCCGGACGAGCGGGGATGTCAGCCGGACCCGGGACGACAGCAGCGCGGGCGCGGTACGGCCCTTGCCGCACAGCGCACCCCGGTTCACGGGGAAGTCCGGGCGCTCCACCACGTCGACCACGTTGCCGCTCCCGTCGGGCGCGGGCGTCAGGTTCATACCGCACTGCAGGGCGCAGTACGGGCAGTGGGTGGGCGTCACGGAGGTCTGCATACCGCCCAGCGTGCTTCGAGCGTGTTACGCACCGCAGCGCGTCCCGTTACACGGCAGGCACGGGGACCTCCCCGCGCGGTCCGGGCGGGCGTGAGGGCGGTGGGCGGCGATGGACGCACTTCTTCCCCCCTGCTCCCGGCTGCTCCCGCACCCTCCCCACCTGCTCCCACCCTTATGTCGCCGCCCTACGTGGCGAAGGTCGCGCTGGTGACCGAAGACACCGCGGGCCCCGGTTCACCGGCCGCCGGCCAGTGCCTCCCCGACCCCCGGTTCCTTCGGCCCGAGGAACCGGGGGTCGGGCTCGAACAGCGCCTCCGCCGCCGCCTTGCCCGCCGCGACCAGCTCCCGTACGCCGCCGTAGTACCAGGTGGCGTCGTGGCGGTCGTCCACCCCGACGCCGTACGACGTGACGCCCGCCTCCCGGCACAGCGCCACCGCCCGCCGGATGTGGAAGCCCTGGCTGATGAGCACGGCCCTGCCGACGCCGAAGATCTTCTTGGCGCGGACGCAGGAGTCCCAGGTGTCGAAGCCGGCGTAGTCACTGACGATGCGGGCGTCGGGGACGCCGTGCCGTGTGAGGTACGCACGCATGGCGTCCGGCTCGTCGTAGTCCTCGCGGCTGTTGTCGCCGGTGACCAGAACGACCTCGATACGGCCCTCACGGTACAGCTTCGCGGCCGTGTCGAGGCGGTGGGCGAGGTAGGGGGAGGGCTCGCCGTCCCACAGGCCGGCGCCGAAGACGACCGCGACCCCGGTGCGCGGCACGTCCGCCGCCGTCCGGAGCCGGTCACCCGTCGTGGTGAACATCCAGGTGGCGGGCAGCAGCCCGAGCACGCACAGCAGCATCAGTGCCTGCACAGCCCGCCGCTGCCCGGTACGGGTGCGCGGCAGCCGCGGTCGGCGGACGGTCAGGTGCGGCAGGCGCATGCGGTGTCCTCCAGGTCCCCGGTCGGTCGGCCGAAGCACCGACCCGAACGCCGTTCCGAGTGCGGACCCGAATGCCGTTTGGAGCGCCGGTTCGAAACTCGGTCCGAACGCCGCTCGGGTTCGGCGATTTCGACAGTCAGGGACGCCGTGCAAGGCGATCCGGTTCACGGTTCGCGGTGTGACCGATCCCACTCGTAGTGGTGTACTCGCAGGTCAGGGCACCTCACACGCCCCGTACACCCCACCGTGAACCGCCGGAAAACACCCGTCATTCTCACGCAACGGGACGGCAACCTCCTCGCGCCACCATCGGTTCATGATGGCGTCGAACCCTCCTCGCGACGAGTCCAAGCCCCGCTCCGGCGGCCAGCCGCTGCGTGGCGCCCACCTCGACAGTACGGCGCAACTCATGAACCGGATCACCAGCCGGCTCGGCAGCCGGCTCGGCCTCGTCCCGCCCGACGGCACGCGGCGTCCCGCGCCGCCCGCGCTCGTCCTCGTGGGCCACGGCAGCCGTGACCCGCGAGCCCTGAGCACCATCCGTGCCCTCGTGGAGAAGGTCCGCGAGCTGCGCCCCGACCTGCCCGTGCACCTCGGCCACATCGAGCTGAACGAGCCCCTGCTGCCCGACACGCTCGCCTCGCTGGGCACCGCCGAAGCCGTGCTCGTCCCCCTCCTGCTCAGCCGGGGCCACCACGTCAAGCAGGACATCCCCGAAGCCGCGGCCGACTCCGCGGCGCGCACCCGCGTCGCCGCGCCGCTCGGCCCGCACCCCCTGCTCGTGGAGACGCTGTACGAGCGGCTCGTCGAGGCCGGCTGGCGGACCCGGACGAGGCAGACCGCCCGCCGCTCCAGCGGGATCGTGCTCGCCGCCGCCGGCTCCCGGGACCCCGACGCCGCCGTCGACACCCGGCGCACCGCCCAGCTCCTCGCCGAGCGCCTCGGTGTGCCCGTCGTCCCGGCGTACGCTTCCGCCGCCGCGCCCACCGTCCCGCACGCCGTGCGCGCGCTCGCAGCCCGTGGCCGCCACCGGGTCGCGATCGCCTCGTACTTCACCGCTCCCGGACGTTTCGCCACCGAGTGCGCCCAGGCCGCCCCCTGGATCGCAGCCGCCCCGCTCGGCGCGCACCCGGCGATGGCCCGCCTCATCGTGCACCGCTACGACCAGACGATCGCCGCCTCCGTGCCCACCCCGGAGCGCCGGCTGGCCTCGGCCTGAGGCAGGCGCTCGACCCCCTCTCTCGACCCGCTCTCCGTGCCTCGCTTGTCAATCCCTGCGTTTACTGTCAGGGCATGGCAGGCACTGCACCGAAGGAACCCCAGGCAACCCAGAAACCCCAAGCACCCCAGGCACCCCACCCACCCCATGCACACGAAGACCACGCCACGCCGCACGGATACAACGAAACGGCCGTCGAGCGGTGGGCCGTCGAGCCGGACAAGCGGCCCGGGCGCACCGCCTTCCAGCGCGACCGCGCGCGGGTGCTGCACTCCTCCGCGCTGCGTCGCCTCGCGGGCAAGACCCAGGTGGTCACGCCGGGCACGCGCAGTGAGGCGTGGGACGCCAGCCCCCGTACCCGGCTGACGCACTCCCTGGAGTGCGCCCAGGTCGGCCGCGAGCTGGGCGCGGCCCTCGGCTGCGACCCGGACCTCGTCGAGGCGGCCTGCCTCTCGCACGACCTGGGCCACCCGCCCTTCGGGCACAACGGTGAGCAGGCGCTGAACGAGTTCGCGGAGGACTGCGGCGGCTTCGAGGGCAACGCGCAGTCGCTGCGGCTGCTGGCCCGCATCGAGCCCAAGCGCTTCGCGCGCGCTCCCGAGACGGGTGATCTCGTCAGTGTCGGCCTCAATCTCACCCGCGCCGCCCTTGACGCCGCCACCAAGTACCCCTGGCCGCGTGGCGCACACCCGGCCGACCCCACGTCACCGAAGTTCGGGGTGTACGAGGACGACCGGCCGGTCTTCGACTGGGTCCGCAAGGGCGCCCCCGGCCACCGCATCTGCTTCGAGGCGCAGGTCATGGACTGGTCGGACGACGTGGCGTACTCGGTGCACGACGTCGAGGACGGTCTGCACGCGGGCCACATCGACCCGGGCTGCCTGCACGCGGAGCCCGAGCGGCAGACGGTCTTCGCGGTGGCGATCGGGCGGTACGTCCCCGAGGACACCGACCCCGCCGAGCTCGCCGAGGCCCTCGACCGGCTTCTGGACCAGGACTGGTGGCCGCACGGCTACGACGGATCGGCTGTGGCACAGGCCCGC
>CBFGQM010000038.1:0-22175 GCA_965650905.1 uncultured Streptomyces sp.
GGCCCACATGGACACGACCGTGACCATGGCGAGCGGTCCGACGAGCCCGACCACCCGCCGGCGCGCTCGGAGGCGCCGGGCGAGACGCCACAGCGCCGTCATGACGAGGCGGCTCAGGCCGCCGTGGCGGGTCGGGTGCCAGAGGGTATGGAAGAGGTCCCGCAGGGCGAGCATGACGAGCCCGGCACCGACCAGCGAGACCAACCACTTCATCCATGTCTCCCACGGCACTCTCGCCTGAAGCGGAACTCCGCTTTCGGACCCTATGGTCTGTCCGGCGGATCCTGCCGCAGACACCGAGGTCGGCACGCCCGTCTGCGCGGATCAGCTCTCCGGCAGCACGAGCGTGCAGGTCTCTCCGGGCGCGACGGTCACAGCCCGGTCGGCCAGCACCACGCGGATCGGTGACTCCTCCGAGTCGGGCACCCGGATCTCCAGCTGTCCGCTCCGGCGCCGGATGCCGACACCCCAGTGGCCGCGGTAGCGCAGGGAGAACCCGTACTCCGACAGTGCCGGAAGGGGCACTGGATCCAGCCAGAGCGCGTCCTCGCGTGTCTCCAGTCCCGTCAGGCCGCGTTGCACCAGATCCAGGGTCCCGGCCATGGCGCCGAGGTGGATACCTTCGCCGGTCGTGCCGCCCTGGATGTCGGCGATGTCCGCCTCCAGGGCCTCGTGGACGTAACCCCACGCCTCGGCTCGTCTGGCCCGGGCGAGGACGAGCCCGTGGACGAGTCCGCTGAGGGTGGAGCCGTGGCTGGTGCGCTGCAGGTAGTAGTCGACGGTCCTGCGCCAGACCTCGTCGTCCACTTCGTACCCGAGACGGCGGAACAGATCCCGCAGTTCGGCGGGCGAGAAGAGGTAGCCGAGCATCAGGACGTCGGCCTGTTTGGAGGCTTGGTAGCGGTTCACGGAGTCACCCTCGGCCTCGAGGATGCGGTCCAGCCGCCGGATGCTGTTGTAGCGGGTGCGGTAGGCGTACCAGTCCAGCTCGGTGAGGTCGCCGTAGCCGTCGAACTGGCTGATGACGCCCTGGTGGAACGGCACGCGCAGCCGCCGGGAGACCTCCTCCCACTTCGGGAGTTCGCCGCTGTCCAGCTCGATACGTTCGAACAGCTCCTGTCGGCGCCATGCCGGGAGGCGCCGCACCAGGTCCAGGGCGCGAGTGATGACCCAGACGGCGGTGACATTGGTGTACGCGTTGTCGTCCAGGCCCGGCCGGGCGGCGTCGGGGTAGCTGTCGTGGTATTCGTCGGGACCGACCACGCCGAGGATGCGATACCGACCGAGGACGGGGGCGAACTCCGCGCTGTCCACCCAGAAGCGGGCGATCTGCAGCAGCATCTCCGCACCCTTGGTGTGCAGGTATTCGGTGTCGCCGCTCGCTTCGCAGTACTGCCACACGTTGTAGGCGATCGCCGAGCCGACGTGGTGCTGGAGCCGGGAGTGGTCTGGCAGCCACCGGCCGGAACGGGGGTTGAGGTGCAGCTGCTGGGTCTCCTCGCGGCCGTCGCTGCCGGACTGCCACGGGTACATCGCCCCGGCCCGGCCCGCCGCGTGGGCAGCGCGGCACGCCCGGGGCAGGCGTCGGTGACGGTAGTTGAGCAGGGCCCGCGAGACCTCCGGGAAGTGCAGGTTCAGATAGGGCAGTACGAACAGCTCGTCCCAGAAGACATGCCCCCGGTACGCCTCGCCGTGCAGCCCACGGGCCGGCACGCCCACGTCCAGGTCCGCGGTGTGCGGCGACAGTGTCTGCAGCACATGGAACAGATGCAGGCGCAGGACACGGCCCGCCTCCCCGGGCACCTGGATGTCCGCCCCCCGCCACAAGCGCGCCCAGGCCGCGACATGGGAGTCCACAAGCGCCGGGAAGCCCGCAGCCGTGGCCACCTGGTCGAGCGCCGCGCCGAGCGGGTCACTGATCGCCGGATCACGGGAGGTGTGCAGGGCCACTGTCTTGTCCACGACGGCGGGCCGGCCTGGAGCGACCGGTATCACCAGCCGGTGTACGGCACGGCGATGAGACGGCCGAAACTCCGACGACGTGGGCGACTGCCCGACGACGACCGTACGGGCCGCCATGCCGATGCCGACGTCGGAGGTGCTGGTGCGGCAGCTCAGCCACGTCACGTCGGTCGCGGACGCGCCGGTCCGTACACGGGCCAGGTGGTGACGGTTGAGGGACCTGTAACGGTGCACGTTGCTGTTGATCACGTCGCCGTCGAGGGCGGCTTCGACCTCCAGTTCTCCCGACCATTCCTCGGCTGTGACAACGGTCCGCAGTGCGGCCAGGTGCGGATCCGCCATGTGCACCAATCGAATCTGCTCCACGCTCAGCGTGCCTGCCGCCTCGTCCCGAAACCGGAACATGCGCGTCAGCGTGCCACGGCGCAGATCCAGGGTGTGCCGGTAATCGAGCACCGGACGCGTGTCGGGAGAGAACCACGGGCCCGCCGATCCGTCGGCAAGGCGGAGTCGGAAGCGCAGGAGCAGCCAGTTGGGGAGATTCACGAGGTCCTCGTTCACCACCCGTCGCCCGGCCACGGTCGACTCCAGGCGGTTGTAGACCCCGGCCGCGTAGGTGGCCGGGTAGTGCACCAGGCTCGCCCTGTTCTCGGGTACGGCGCCGCGGGTGGCGAAGTAGCCGTTGCCGAGCGTGCACAGCGATTCGCGCAGCCGCTCGCCGGCCGGGTCGTAGCCTTCGTACTCCCAGGTCCACTCCGACATCCGCCGCCCTCTCCTTCTCCCTTCACGAGGTGTGCAGGAGTATGAGACGCGCGTCGGGTCAGGCCCGTTGGGGGACGACGGCCACCGGGCACTCGGCGTGATGCAGCAGGGCGTGGGCAACCCTGCCGAGCCGCAGACCTACATGGCCGTGGCGCCTGCGCGCCCAGGCTGACCGAGCCCAGCACCATCCCGGCGATTTCACCGCGGCCGCGGGAGCCCGTGACCAGGGCGAAGGATTCATGAGCTGCGTGCAGGAGAGCGGACACGGCGTCGTCGGGCAGTACGTCGCTCGAGACCTTCACCTCCGGGTTGCGCAGCCGGGCTCGTTCCGCGCAGGACGCGGCGATGTGCTGGGCCATGACCTCTTCGGCTGGACGGCCAGTACTGAAGGACGGCCGGCCTCCCTCGTACCGCTCCCACAAAGAGGCGTAGACGAGCCGCAGAGACAGCCCGAGGCGCGCGGCCTCGTCCACCGCCCAGTCGACGGCGTCCAGGCTGGAATCCGATCCGTCGACTCCCACGACCAGCGGGAGGTCCATGGTCACCACCACCTTCCTGCCCGGCCACTGCCTTGAAGAAGCCCCTGTGAATACCGTCGCACCGCATGGGTTCCGTCGCGACACATGGACCGGCTCTCGAAGGGGGACGTCGGCCCAGGTTGCACTGCGGCGATTTGCGACGATCGTGGAGTCATGCGGTCGGACAAAGAACGGGGTTCCATTCCTCGCATCGCCGCCACGGCCGTCGCATCGGCGTGATACGAGCGGGTTTCCGCTTCGAGGTCATGGTGAAGGGAAGACGATCGTGGTTGCCAGGACCGGCGTCTTCGGCGCCCTGACCAAGGAACATCGCGAACAGCTCATGCCCCTCGCTCGCGAGGTGTCGTTCGCGACCGACGAGCGCATCTTCAACGAGGGCGGCAAAGCCGACCGCTTCTGGATCATCCACACGGGGACCGTCGCCCTCGACGTACATGTGCCCGGCCGCCGCGCAGCGGTCATCGAGACCCTCGGCGCCGGGGAGCTGCTGGGCTGGTCCTGGCTGATCCCTCCCCATCGCTGGCACTTGGGGGCCCAGGCAAGCAGCCCGGTACGTGCCTACGAGTTCGACGCGGCTGCGGTCCGTGAGCTGTGCGGGAACGACACAGAGCTGGATCACGCGCTGTTGACCTACGTCTCCGGCGTGATCGCGGGCCGGCTCAGGTCCTCCCGGGTGCGGCTGCTCGACCTGTACGCACCCCACGGCGCCGGCGAGGTGCCCTGACAAGGCGAGACGAGGAGGATCGCGGTGCCTGAGACCCCGCACATCGTCAGTGATGTGATGACCCAGACGGTCGTGGCCGTCGGACGCGACGCGCCCTTCAAGGAGATCGTGCAGACCATGGAGCAGTGGAAGGTCAGTGCCATGCCGGTCCTGGAGGGCGAAGGGCGTGTCATCGGCGTCGTCTCCGAGGCCGACCTGCTGCCCAAGGAGGAGTTCCGCGACAGCGACCCGAGCCTCTTCGAGCAACGCCGGCGCCTGTCCGACCTCGCCAAGGCCGGGGCGGTGACGGCGGAGGAGCTCATGAGCACCCCCGCGATCACGGTCCACCCCGACGCCACCCTGGCACAGGCGGCCAGGATCATGGCCGTTCGGCACGTCAAGCGGCTGCCCGTGGTCGACGACATCGGCATGCTCCAGGGCATCGTCAGCCGCGCCGACCTACTGAAGGTCTTCCTGCGGCCGGACGAGGACATCGAGGAGGAGGTCCGCCGCACCGTGGTGTCCTACCTCTTCCCGGCCTTCAGCCACGCCATCCACGTGAACGTGCACGAGGGAGTCGTCACGCTCCGCGGGCACATCCATGACACCTCGCTCATCTCGGTCGCCGTGCGCCTCGTGCGCGCCGTGGAAGGCGTCGTGGATGTCGAGCCACAGCTCACCGGCGAGTCAGCCGGTCGGGACGGGCCCGGGACAACTCAGTGACCGTGTGCGAGGCCGGCCGCCGGCCCGCCGCGGTCCCCCGGGCGGGTCAGGGTTGGATGGCAGGTCAGGGCTGGATGTCGAGTACGTCCCGCACCGGGCGGCGCGGTGCGCCGGGTCCTTTGGGGCCGTACCCCAGGCGCAGGAGCATCTGCGTGTAGCCCGTCCCGGACACCGGGTCGCGCAGCGGCCAGCGCAGGTCGGTCCATTCGAGGGGCTGGGTGGCGAAGGAACTGGACAGGCCCTCAAGGGTGGCCAGCAGCAGGACGCGTTCCATGGCCTGCCCGGCGCGGAGCCAGTCCTCCGGGTGGTCGTGGCTCGTGCTGAGGAGTGCCAGCCGAGGAGTGCGTTCGAAATCCGCGGCGTCACGGCCCGCCACCCTCCGGGGTCCCGCGAAGTCGCGCATAGGGGCCTTACCCCCGCGCTTGCGCGGCCCGAAGGCGTAGTGCGGGACGCCGTCGTCGGCGGTGCCCACCGACGGGGCGTCGATACGAGTCCACCGCGCCAGGTCCTGGTCGCTGCCGAGGTCGGTGATGTTGCGTGCCTCGGCTTCCTGGACCAGTTCCAGCACCTCCCGCAGATGCCATGAGGTCGGGAAGGTCAGCGCTGCTCCCTCAACGCTGGCGGCTGCGCTGAGAGCCTCCCGCACGGGGTCGGGGATGTCCCTCTCCTCGAACGGGTAACGGCTGCTGTGACGCTGGTGAATCGCCGGATACAGCGCGCCGAGCTCGCTCTCGTCGGTTGCGGAGCCGGCCAACCGAACGCTCGCGACCAGCCTCGGGTCGGTGGGGTCGGGCAGCAGCAAGGTTTCCGGATACCAACCCTCGTGGGCCACGGCGACTCTCAGGTTCAGCAGCGCGGCACCGCAGCCGACGTGCAGGCCCCGGGTGTCGGGGTCGGAGTGCGGCATGGTGCGCTCGAAGTCGGCGTGGATTTCGAACGTGCGGCTGTGCTGGAAGTAGCGGAAGAGCCAGGGCTGCGCGTTGTGCATCGACGGGGCGGCGGCAGCGGCGTGGGCCAGGGCCGTCACCTGCTCGTCGGCCGGTGCTTGTCGGCTCACCGGAACCTCCCCTCGCGAGTCGGCGACCCGCTGTGATGAGGCCGCTGTTCGGCGGCCCGTGGGCGCCTACTGATCCGCCGGAGTGATGCGCCGGCCCGTGAGGCGCGTGGGTAGGATCGACACCCACATCTCGCGTGCACCGCCCGCCCATGGCTCGGTGTGGGCGCGCTGGGCGAGCCCACGCACGGCGTCGGGCTCCGTGACGACGCTCGCGGGGCCGACTGCGAGCACACTCCAGCCCTGGCTCATCGCCTCGTCCACGTGGTCGACCTCGAAGGCGACCTCCGTTCCGACAGCCGCCGCGGGCACGGAGTCGGGCGCGGTCCGGAAGACGATCGCGTCGTCAACGACCTCGTAGTTGACCGGGACGACCGCGGGGCGGCCGTCAGGCGTCGACACCGCGACACGCCCAACGCCGTGCGTGGACAGCAGGTGGCGGCATTCCTTCGGGCTGAGGTCCCGCAGCTGCGGATGCAGCAGTGCGTGACCCTGACCGGGTGGCAGGTCGACGCCTGCCCCGCGCAGGGCCGTGGCGGTGGTACCCAACGCGTCGGCCAGCCTCAGGAGAGTCGCCACGGTCGGGTCAGCCGGCTGTTCCTCCAGGTACGCCAGATAGTCCGGCGACATTCGGGCGCGGCGGGCCGTTTCCTCCCGGCTGAGCCCGTGCCTCCGGCGTTCTACGGCCACGCGCCGGCCGATGTCGCCGGGGTTGGGTGTTCCAGTCGGCGAAGCGACCGCGGATACGGCCTCCGCCTCACCCGTGTCCCGCTGGGAAGACCCGCGGGTGGTCCCGGGCTGCCCGTGCTCCACATGCCGGACGTGTGCGTCAGGCCCGGGGAACACGAGCGTCACTTCGTCCGTGTCCGACCAGCGCACATCGTAGGGGGGTGTTCCGTCCTTGTGGTGGAGTCCGACGATCTCGCCGTCGCGCCGGGTGGCGCCGGTCTTCTGGCTTTCGATGACGAGTTGGTCGCCGAGGTGAGCTCGCATGATCGCCGCCCTCTCCTCAGAATGGTGCTGTATCCAACGTGCCACGTGCGACACGCCGCCGCATGGGACGACCGGCCCATATCCGCAGAGGCGGGGTGAGCCGACTGGATGTGAAGCGGTCACACCCCGGACGGGAGAGGCGACATGAAGCACCGAACGGTCGCGGAGCTCATGACCCGAGACGTCGTCAAGGCGCGGCGCGACCTGCCGTTCAAGGAGATCGTCAGGCTGCTGGCGGACAACGACGTCACCGCTGTGCCCGTCGTGGACGACCTGGACCGCCCCCTGGGTGTGGTGTCCGAGGCGGACCTGCTGCGCAAGAGCGCCGACCAGGCCGACCCGTCAGGCAGGGTTCCTGTTCCACACCTGGAGGCGTGGGAGCGGGCGAAGGCCGAGGGCTCCCGCGCCGAGGAACTGATGTCGGCTCCCGCCGTGTGCGCGCGTCCGGAGTGGAGCGTGGTGGAGGCCGCCCGTCTGATGGAGGCCCAGCACGTCAAGCGGCTGCCCATCGTCGACGATACGGACAGACTGCTGGGCGTCGTCAGCCGTGGCGACCTGCTGCGCATCTTCCTGCGCCGTGACGACGCGATCCGCGACGAGATCACCGAGGATGTGCTGCGACGCACGATGAGGCTTGCTCCCTCGGAGGTGACGGTCGAGGTGCGCGAGGGGCGGGTCGACCTCAGGGGCTCGGTCGAGTTCAGCAGTCTGGTCCCTGTCATCGAGCGGCTGTGCCGGAGCGTCGACGGCGTGGTCTCGGTCGCCGAGCACATCGCGTACCGGACCGACGACGCCCGGCGGCCTCCCGCCACTGCCACCTGAGGGGGCCGTCAGAGCCGGCGGCTGGGAGACACGCGGGGCCGTGACCGCGCGAGGCCGGCGGAGCCGCCGGCCTCGCGCGGAGGGAACGGACACTCGCGTGCCAAACCCGGTACGCGGCCCGGCGGACGCCCCTGGCTCAGCCGGTGATCTCGATGCGGTGTGCCTTCCCCGTCTCGGTTTTCGGGACGCGCACCGTGAGGACTCCGCTCGTCAGGTCCGCGCTGACGTGCTCCGTGTCAGAGTTCGGCGGCAGAGTCGTGCGGTAGTCGAACTGCCCTATGCGGCGGGTATGCCTGCGAACCACCCCAGTTTGTTCCTTCTCCTTGATCTCACCGTGGATGTCGAGCTCGCCCTCGGCGACCTCCACGGTGATCTGGTCCTTGTCCACGCCGGGAAGCTCCAGTTCCACCAGGTAGGCGTCCTCGGTGTCCACGACGTCGGCCAGCGGTGCCCACGGCTCGGCTGTGCCGAACTCGGGGTAACCGCCGACGGGAAAGACAGCGTGCATGAGCTGGTCCATCCGGGTACGGAGATCGTCCAGCTCATGCAGGGCCGCCGAGAGCCCACCTCTGCTGTGTCGTACGGGATGTGTCATGACTGATCCTCCTTGACTTGCTGTGCCAACCGTCGGTCACATGGGCCATCCGGTGACCTGTCGAGTGCCGGGCCGCGGCACCCTCATGCCCTCGATGTCGCGCTCGGCGATGTTCAGCAGCTGCTGGGCGAGATCCTCCATGGCCCGGCCCGTCGCCAGCTCGTCGCCGATCTCGGGCACGTTGGCGTCCGCCGGGTGGCAGTGCGCCGTCCCGTGGCCGGTGAGCGCCGTGGTACCGGTGTCCAGCACCACGCGTGCCTTCGTGGTTCCGTCGTCGTCCTCGAAGATGTGGAGTCGAACCTTCCACTCCGCCGTGTGTGGCATCGCTTTCCTCCTCACTTCGATACGGACCCATGCGGTCCGGTCACGGTTCGTTCCGGGACCGAGGACCGTGCGGAAGCTGCCGCCGTCTGTTCCTCGATGCGGCGCCGGACGCGGGCGGCGAGAACGCTCAGCCGCTCGGAGGCCGTCGCACGAGGCGCGACCGGCGCTCGGATCCGTCGGGCCGCCGACGGCAGCCGACCGAGGTCCGCGGTGAATCTCTCGCGGCACTCGTCGAGCGTGGGCCTGGTGCCGGTGCGCTGCCCGCCCCGCATCACCGGCTCCAGCAACGGCCTGCCATCGTCGGGTGGCTGCTCGTCGGCCAGGCCGATCACGTCGGCGTATCCGGGGCGGCGAAACACCTGCTTGGGGCCGGGTGCCGTCACTTTCGCCGACGACAGCTTCATCACCGGCCGTCCGTCGTACTCCACCATCTTGTACGCCGAGTCCAGGTACGGTGCGTCGGCCGAGACCCCGACGCGGGTGCCGACGGCGTAGGTGTCGATCGGCGCTCCCGAGCGGATCAGGTCGTCCAGCGCGTACTCGTCGAGACCGCCGCTGGCGACGACCCGCACCTCCGGCAGGCCCGCCTCGTCGAGGATGGACCGCGCCCGTACCGCCAGGGCCCCGAGGTCGCCGCTGTCCAGCCGTACGGCCGAGCCGGGCCCGCGGTCCAGGTCCCGCAGCACGCGCGCAGCGACGCGTACGCCCGCCTCGGTGTTGTAGGTGTCCACCAGCAGGGTCACCGGCCCCGGGTGGGACCGTGCGAAAGCGCGGAAGGCGTCTTCCTCGATGGTGAACGCCTCCACGAAGGAGTGGGCCATCGTGCCGACGGCAGGGATGCCCAGGGCGGTGGCCGCGGCCACGTTGCTGGTTCCGGCGAAGCCGACCATCGCGCCGAGGCGGGCGGCCTGGAACCCCGCCTGCGGACCGTGAGTCCGCCGTAGGGAGAAGTCCACGACCGGATGCCCTGCCGCCGCGAGGACGCACCGTGCGGCCTTCGAGGCGATGGCGGTCTGGTGACTGAGCTGGTTGAGCACGTACGTCTCGGCCAGCTGCGCCTGCGGCAGAGGCGCGGTCACCTCCAGCAGCGGCTCTCCCGCCAGCACGATCCGTCCCTCCGGCACCGCCCGCACGTCACCGGTGAACTCCAGGCCGAGCAGGAACTGAAGATCCCGCCGCGGTCGACACACCGCGGACGCAAAGGCGTCGACGTCCTCTGGGCCGACATGAAGTCCTGACAGATAGTCCAGGACCGACTCCAGCCCCGCGGCGACCAGGAAGCCGCGCTCGGGAGGCAGGTCGCGGACGAAGAGGCTGAACGTCGCGGGGCCGGTCATTCCCTCCCGGAGGTAGGACATGGCCATCGTCACTTCGTACAGGTCGGTGGTCGTCGCGTCGGACATCGGCGTCGCCTCCTCGGCTCCCATCCGGGTTTCCTGCCTGTCACCGGCGGAAGCGCGCGGACCACAGGGGCTCGACCAAGTCCCACTCGGCGTCCCACTGTGCGTACCTTCTCCGGTCCAGCACATGGCGCATGCCTGCCCGTGCCGCGTAGAACCCGGCGCCCACACCGATCGCGGCCATACCGCCCACGAACCAGCCGGTGGTCGTCGCGTTGAGCTCACTCATCGGCGGACTGGTGAGGCCGCCGTCCCTGTCCACCCACACCTGCACGGTGGCGCCCGTCGGCGTTCCCGACTTCACGAGGGTCGTCCCCGTCCGCACCGTGCCGTTGTCGTCGGTTGAGCGGACCTGCGCCTGTTGCTTCCCATCTGTGGTGACCCCTTGACATTCGTGGTCAGTCGGGCGATGACCTCGTGCCGATCCGCCGACTGGGCTTGCACGGTGCGCATCGACGACTCGTACGCCGTCAGCCCCGCGCTGAGCGCGGCCATCGGCAGGCCGAGGACGAGGACCAGCATCAGCAAGCTGCGGAACCAGGACTCGAACCTGTCGGACGTACGTCGCAGAGGGTTCGCCCCCTTCGACGCATGCTCCTGGCGCGGCGGGAGCGGACCGGACGCGTGCGGCGAATTCTGTGCACTCATGACTCGGCCTCCAGCAAGTCGCCGGCCCGTTCCTCCGCCACTTGTCCCACCATGGAACGGCACCGGCCTCCGGTCACAGGGCCGAACGTCCCTGCGGGGACGACTTCCGGCCCTCGGGGGGTCAACCGTCGACGTGGTCCCTCTCCGCCGGTCCGGTCATATCCGGGGAACGACCGCGATCGGACATGGCGCGTGATGCAATACCGCATGGTTGATCAATCCCAATTGCAGGCCCAGGTGCCCCTGTCGTCTGCGGGCGCCGACGACCAGCAAGTCCGCCTCGGAGGCCGCCTCCAACAGGGCCTGGCGTGCCGGTCCCTCGATCACCCGTCGTCTCACCGAGGCGTCGCGGTACTGCTCCGACGCGTCCCGCAGGGCGTCGTCTAGCACCTGCGCCGGCGGACGCCGGTGGGCCTCCAGGGCGTACCACGACGGGGCCTGAGGTGTAGTGAAAGCACCGAACGGTGCGCTCCAGGCGTGCACCGCCACCAGCTGGCAGTGCCGCACATGGGCCTCGCGGAACGCGAACTGCACGGCCGTGCCGCTGCCCTCTCCCTCCTCGACGCCGACGACGACGCTCCCGAACCGGCCATCCCGGTGCTCTGCCGCGCCGCGCACCACGACGACCGGGCAGTCCGCTCGTGCCGCCACGGCGAGGCTGACCGAGCCCAGGAGCATCCCGGCGAGGTCACCCAGCCCCCTGGACCCGAGCACCAGCGCGAAGGCGTTGCGCCCCTTGTCGACCAGGGCGGCGGTGGCGTCCTCCTGCAGCACCTCGCTCGACAGCCGCACCGCGGGAGCACCCGCCCTGACGCGTTCCGAAGCGGAGTCGATCACGTCGGACGCCTCGTGGTCCCGCGCCGCCGCGTGCAGGAGGTGGAGCGGCACGCCGTGCCGGGCGGCTTCGTCCGCGGCCCAGTCCACCGCCTCCAGGCTCGCCGCGGACCCGTCGATGCCGACCACCAGGGGAATCGTCACCGCCCCTATCTCCTCTCTGCCGGATCCCGCATCTCCGGCTCCCCTCCTCCGGTCCACATGCGCCGTGGAGGGGATTGCGGTACTCCTCGAATGAGAGAACCCGCCGCGCCCGGCGTGCCGACGACGTCCGGACCATCCACACCGTCGGACTCGTTCACCGTCATCCACCCGTCATTTCCAGCTTCGTACGAGACGGAGGACGCCGCCATGCAACCAGTCGTCACCGTGGGCCTGGACGGCTCACCGGAGAGCCTTGCCGCTGCCCGCTGGGCCGCCGACGAGGCCGAGAAGCGCAAGCTCACCCTCCGCCTGCTGCACGCCTGGCCACTGCTGGCACCGGAACCGACCCGCGTCCCCTCCGAAGTCGATCAGAACTACTGGGCGAAGCGTCTCGTCCACACCGCGCAGGCAGAACTCCAGGCACGTCACCCGGGCCTGTCCATCGTCGGGAACCTGGTCGCCGACGATGCCCAGAACGCCCTGCTCCAAGCGGCGTCTGAGTCCGACATGCTCGTGCTCGGTTCGCGGGGGCTGGAGCCCGTCGAGAGTTACTTCCTTGGCGACGTGAGCATGCCGGTCGTGGCACGGGCAGAGCGGCCGGTAGTACTGGTCCGCGCCCAGAGCGTCGAGGAAGGGGCAGCCCCGGCATCCGCAGACCGCGTGGTCGTGGCCCTGAAACTGCACGGTTCGTCCGACGACCTGCTCGACTTCGCCTTCCACACCGCTGCCGCCAGAGGCGTTCTTCTCCAAGCCGTCCACGGCCGAAGCGTGCCACTCCACGCACGCGTTCCCTGGGGCGTGGACCACAACGTCACCGAAGAGATCACGCGGGACGCGCTGAAGGAGCTGGGCAAGGCGCTCCGCCCCTGGCGCGAGAAGTACCCGCAGGTGGACGTGGCCGACGGCATCCGTCTCGAAAGCCCTGCCAAGGCGGTCGTACGGGCTGCCCAAGGTGCCGCGCTGCTCGTCGTCGGCCGACGCGGACACCGTCCGGGGCTGGCGCCCCACCTGGGTCCCGTGGCGCAGGCGGCCATTCATCACGGGCGCTGCCCCGTCGCCGTCGTTCCCCATGACTGAGCCCGGCCTCCGCGGGAGGTCAGTGGGTTCGGCGCCTCGGGCCGACGCGTCCGTGCTCCGGTCCAGTGACCGGCACGGCGGCGAGCCGGTGCCGCGCGCGGAGGTGTGCGAGACCCACACCGCGGTCGTGTTTTTCGTCGGCGACCGCGCCTACAAGCTCAAGAAGCCGGTGGATCTGGGATTCCTGGACTACACGACGGTGACGGCCCGCCGAGCCGCGTGCGAACGCGAAGTCGCTCTCAACCGCCGCTTCACCCCCGACGTCTATCTGGGTCTGGGTGAGGTCCACAGCCCCGACACGCAGGCGCCCGAACCGCTCGTGGTGATGCGCCGCATGCCTGCGGACCGCCGCCTCTCCCACCTGGTACGGGAAGGGGTCACCGTCGACGACGCCCTGCGGGCCGTCGCCCGGCAACTCGCAGCATGGCACGCGGACGCGCCCCGGAGCCGGGAGGTGGACGAGCAAGGTACGCGGGACGCGCTGTCCTCCCGCTGGGAGGCCAGCTTCCAGCAGGTCCGCGCGCTGGCCGACGACGGCGTCGTGCCGGACGGGGTGGCGGAGGTGGAGCGGTTGGTACGCCGCTACCTCGCCGGCCGCAAGCGTTTGTTCGACTCCCGTATCGAGCAGGGACGAGTGGTCGACGGCCACGGCGATCTGCTCGCCGAGGACATCTTCTGCCTCGACGACGGCCCCCGCGTCCTGGACTGCCTGGAGTTCGACGACCACCTCCGCTACGTCGACGGCCTCGACGACGCCGCCTTCCTCGCCATGGACCTGGAACAGCTCGGCGCCCCGCAGGCCGCGGCGTACTTCCTCGCCCAGTACGGCGAGTACTCCGGCGACCCCGCACCCCCCTCCCTGTGGCACCACTACGTCGCCTACCGCGCCTTCGTCCGCGCCAAGGTCTCCCTGATCCAGGCCCGCCAGGGCGCACCGGGCGCGGAGGCCGCGTCGCGACGGCTGATCGCGACGGCGCTGCGCCACCTGCGCACCTCCGCCGTCGGCCTGACGCTCGTCGGCGGGCTGCCCGGCAGTGGGAAGTCCACCCTCGCCGGAGCGCTGGCCGACCGGCTGGGGGTCACGCTGCTCGGCAGCGACCGCCTCCGCAAGGAGCTGGCGGGGATCCCGGCTGAACAGTCCGCGGCAGCCGGCTACGGCGAGGGCCTTTACACGCCCGAGTGGACCGCCAGGACCTACGCCGCTCTGCTCGACCGTGCGTCCGCCCTGCTGTCCTCCGGCGAATCCGTCGTCCTGGATGCCACCTGGTCAGATGAGGCACAGCGCGAAGCGGCTCTGCGCATGGCCGAACGCACCAGCGCCGATCTGGTGGCCCTGCACTGCCACGTGCCGGGCGACGTGTCAGCGGCCCGCCTGAGCACGCGCGCTTCCGGAGCGTCCGACGCCGACCTCGGCATCGCCACCACCATGGCGGCCAGGGAACAGCCGTGGCCCGAGGCCGTCGCGGTCGACACCAGTGGCACGTTGGAGTCCGCGGTCGCCCAGGCACTGGCTGCAGTACGACCATGGGGCACCGACCAGGCACCGGTCTTCCGCCGCCCGTACATGGAGCCGGACTAGACGAGCGGGTATCCCCGCTGGTGTTCGGGCCGGACCACTGGTTGCCGGGTCGCGCCACCTGGTTTCGCGGGGCGTGGCGCATTGCCTCATGGTGGGTTGTACGGGGAACTCCGGCCCGGCGGGCGTGGCAGAGCCCGTCGTCGTACGCCGTTACGGCTCTGCGGGAGGAGGCCACCATGGGTGAACAGCGACCGCTCGCACCTCGGGAGGCATGGCGGGCCGTGGCCGCATGCTTCCTCACCACCTTCGCGCTGCTCGCGCGGCACCGGGTCCATCTGCCGAAAGAGCGCGTGGGCATGCGGCTCCGTTTCGCCGACGACACCACGGCCCGGGTCTACCGGGAGACCCGCCTCGGCAGCGGCTTGGCGAAGGACCCGTGCACGCTGGTGGTCACCTTCCGGCTGCGCCTGGTACGCGGGCCCGCGCCCGCGCTGTTCCGCCGGGAGAGCCTGCTGAACACCCCGCTGTTCGTCGGCTTCCCCGGTTTCACCTCGAAACTGTGGCTGGCGCACGACGAGCACGACCGCTACCGCGGCGTGTACGAGTGGGACGGACAACAGCGCGCCGAGCACTACGCGCGTTCCCTGTGGCGGGTTCTGGCGCTCGTCAGTGTGCCTGGTTCGATCCGGTATGCCGTGGTGCCGGGGCTGCGTCGCGACGACGTGATCGCGGACCCGCGACTGGTCGAGGGCCTGGAACGGGACGACGCCGCATGGTGGCGCACTGCGGCCGGGATGTGACGGCGGCAGTGGACATCCTGGTCGTCGGGGCCGGAACGACCGGACTCAGCCTGGCGCTGCAGGCTCATGACCACGGAGCACGAATCCGTGTCGTCGAACGGCGTGCCGAGCCGTTCCGGCCCTCTCGCGCCCTCATCCTGCACCCCCGCACCCTGGAGGTCCTACGCCCGCTAGGTGTCACGGACGCCCTGCTGGAGCGGGCGGACACCGCCCCAACAGCCCAGTTGCATCTCGGCTCCCGCGTCGTCGAAACCAGGCTGGCGGACCTCGCGCTGCCCGACACGGCGTTCCCCCATCTGTCACTCATGCGGCAGATGGACGTCGAAACGGTGCTGGAGCAGGCACTCGCCGACCGCGGTGTGACCGTCGAACGGGGCACCGAACTGATCGCCGCCCGCGACGACGGGGACAGCGCGGTTGCCATGCTGCGATCGCGGCACGGTATCGAGGAGATCCGCTGTCCCTTCGTCGTCGGCTGCGACGGCCCTGCCAGTACCGTGCGGGCCTGCGCCGACATCGGGTGGCACGGCAGGCCCTATGCCGAAGAGGTGGTCCTTGCCGACCTCGACCTCGGCGGTATGTCCACACATGCCGACGCTCAGGTGTTCGCGGGGCGCCGAGGGCTGCTGTTCCTCTTCCCGCTCGGAGAGCGGGCCACCTGGCGGCTGCTGGCCACGCGGGCGTCCGCCGGCAGGGCCGGGCAGAGCTTCGGCCAGCCGGGGGCTGCCGTACCGGAAGCCGAGCTTCAGCACTTCCTGAACGAAGCGGGGATGAAGGCACGCATCGAGCGTCTTGCGTGGTCCGCGCGGGTGCCTCTGCAGTGCAGCCTTGCCCGGCGGTTTCGCCGAGGGCGGCTCTTCTTGGCGGGGGACGCGGCTCACAACTACTCACCGGCCACCGGCCAGGGCATGAACGCCGGTATCCAGGACGCTGTGAACCTCGGCTGGAAGCTCGGCTTCGTGGCAAGCGGTTCCAGGGGTGAGTCCGCGGACGGGCTCGATGCAGAAGTGCTGCTCGATTCCTACGACAGGGAGCGCAGAGCGGCTGCCCACCGACGGCTGATCCTCACGCACACGGCGTTCTGGGCGGAGGCGTCGACGGGCTGGATCCCCTCATTGCTGCGCGCGGTGGCCGCTCCGCGCGCGGCCCCCGCCATCCCCGCCCTCCTCGGTCGGCGACGGCTGGTCGCCGAGGCCATCCGCCTCATCTCCCAGCTGCGGGTGAACTACCGGCGCAGCCCCCTGTCGGTGGCGGGAACACCGCCCCTGCGTGGTGCTCCTCGCCCAGGAGACCGCCTGCCCGACGCGGCCGTCAGCGTCGGAGGACCTGCCGAGCGGCTGCACGCACTGCTGGCCCGCCCGGGTGTGCACCTGCTGCTCCAACGCGATGCCGCCCCGCCGCCGGACACGGTGGCCGGACCTCGGGTCACCGTCCTGCGGCTGATGAACAGCCCCGGTCGCGGTCTGGTGGCCGTCCGCCCGGACGGGCATGTCGGCTTCCGCTGCGGGGCCGCCGACCCCGCCGGGCTGACCGGCTGGCTCTCCCTGATCGGCGCAGCGGCATCTCCACCCGTTCGGCCATGAACACCAGGCGACGGAGCCCCACCTACCTCCCCGCTACAAGAGTCCGATGATCCTCAGGAGTCAGCGGGCTGATGGTCCCGGTTGCCCAGGCGTCCTTCCAGAGCGACGGTGGAGAGAGTCGGCCGAGTCGGCCAGGGAGTGGATGACCATGCGAGCCCTCGTCTACCACGGCCCCGGACAGATCTCCTGGGACAGCGTCCCCGATCCGGCGATCGAGGACCCTGCCGACGCCGTCGTGCGGGTCGAGGCCACGACCATCTGCGGCACCGATCTGCACATCCTGCGCGGAGACCTGCCCGAGGTGAAGCCGGGGACGATTCTCGGTCACGAGGCCGTCGGCGAGGTCATGGAGGCCGGCAGCGACGTCCACGACCTGCGCCCCGGCGACCAGGTGATCGTGTCGTCCGTCTCGGCCTGCGGCCGCTGTCCGGCATGCCGTGACACCCTGCGCGGACAGTGCCGCGGGGGCGGTGGATGGATCCTCGGGAATCTGATCAACGGGACCCAGGCGGAGTTCGTACGGGTCCCCTTCGCCGACCACTCCACCCACCGACGGCCCTCCGCCCTCTCACTCGATGACGCGGTCCTGCTCGCCGAGGTCCTCCCCACCGCCTACGAAGTCGGCGTGCGGAACGGAGAGGTCGGCCCGGGAGACACCGTCGTCGTGGTGGGGGCGGGTCCAGTCGGTCTCGCCTGCGTCGTCGTCGCGCGGCTCTACTCGCCCCGCCGGATTATCGTGGTGGACCTGTCCTCCGCCCGGCTGGAAGCCGCCGCCCGTGTGGGCGCCGATGCCGCCGAACTACCGGGGACGATGATCGCCGAGCTGTCCGAGGGGCCGGGTGCCGACGTGGTGATCGAGGCATCGGGGGAACCGGAAGGCTTCGTCCTGTGCACCCGCGCCGTCCGCGCGGGAGGGCACATCGCCAACATCGGCACGCACGGCAGGCCCGCGACCCTGCATCTCGAATCCCTGTGGCGCAAGAACGTGACGATCAGCACCGGCCAGGTGGACACGTACTCCACACCGTGGCTGATGGAGTTGGTGAGGTTCGGCCGCCTGCACGTCTCACAGCTGGTCACCCACACCTTCGGCCTCGATCGGGTGGAGGACGCCTACGAGGTGTTCTCCCACGGCACGACTTCCGGTGCGCTCAAGGTCGTACTGCACCGTGAGTGAAGGGCCCGGCCGACAGGAGTCCGAAAAGGCCGCTCGGTCCCCTTTCTCGGCGTCGGCGGTGCTGGGCACGCTGAAGAACACCAGCGTGCTGTGCCCGCTCTTCTCCGCCTTCGGCCCCGACCCGGTCGAGCAGCGGCTGCGCCTGGGCGACGCGCAGGTCCTGGTCACCACCGCGGCCCTCTACCGGCGCAAGGTCGCCGAGCGCCGGGCATCGGTTCCCGGGCTCAAGCATGTCCTGATCGTCGGACCCGGCGCCGAGGACTTGCCAGGAACCGCCTCCTTCGACGAGCTGATGTCCGCCGCCCAGGACACCTTCACCATCCCGCCGACGTCCCCCGACGACATGGCCCTGCTGCACTTCACCAGCGGCACCACCGGCACCCCCAAAGGTGCGGTCCACGTCCACGAGGCCGTCGTCGCCCACCACGCCACGGCCGCTTACGCGCTCGATCTGCACCCTGAGGACGTGTACTGGTGCACTGCCGACCCCGGCTGGGTCACCGGCATGTCGTACGGGATCATCGCTCCGCTCGTCCACGGCGTGACGGTGGTCGTCGACGAGGGGGACTACGACGCCCGGCGCTGGTACCGGATCCTCGGCGAACAGCGGGTCACCGTCTGGTACACCGCCCCCACGGCCCTGCGCATGCTCATGCGCGCCACACCCCGCCAGGGCCCGTACGACCTGCCGCGCTCCTACGACCTGTCGGCCCTGCGCTTCATCGCCTCCGTCGGCGAACCCCTCAACCCGGAGGCCGTGGTGTGGGGCCGGGACGTGCTGGGCCTGCCGGTGCACGACAACTGGTGGCAGACGGAGACCGGCTGCATCATGATCGCGAACTTCGCGGCGTGCGAGATCCGGCCCGGTTCGATGGGACGGCCGCTGCCCGGCGTCGAGGCGACCGTGCTGGAGCAGGGCGAAGACGGCCGGGCGCAGGTCATCGGCGGTCGGGTCACCGAGGTTCAACGCCCCGGGGTCGAGGGTGAGTTGGCGCTGCGGCCGGGCTGGCCGTCGATGTTCCGCGGCTATCTGCACGACAAGGAGCGCTACGACGCCGCGTTCGCCGACGGCTGGTATCTGACGGGTGACTTGGTCCGCCGGGACGCGGACGGCTGGTACTGGTTCGTGGGGCGCGCCGACGACGTCATCAAGTCGGCGGGGCATCTGATCGGCCCGTTCGAGGTGGAGAGCGCGCTGATGGAGCACCCGGCAGTGGCCGAGGCCGGGTGATCGGACGGCCGGACCCGGTCGCCGCCGACGCTCCCCGGAACGCACGACCGGCCCGGGCCACCGGCGTCGGCGCGGGGCTGGGCGCGCTGACCGGGCTGCTCGGCGTCGGCGGCGGCTTCCTCGCCGTCCCGGCCCTGGTCACGGTGCTGGCGTTCGAGATGCAGGCCGCGATCGGCACCAGTCTGCTGGTCATCTCGGCCAACTCGCTGGCCTCGCTGGCCACCCGGGGAGCCACCACGGCGGGCGTCGACTGGGCGGTGATCGGACCGTTCACGGGGGCCGCGATCCTGAGTGCCTGGGACGGCAAACGGCTGGCCCCCCGGGTTTCCGGCGCCCTGCTGCAACGGGCGTTCGCCGTCGTCCTGCTGGCCGTGGCCGCCTTCATGCTCGCCGACGCCCTGACATGACCAGGCAGCCGAAGCCGGCCGGATGCGGCACCCATCAGGCCGGCGAGAGGAAGCCTCAGGCCAAAGAGAGGAAGAGCTTCTCCAGGCGGGTCCGCATCTCCTCACGGTCCCCGGAGGCGGCCATGTCCGAGTCGGTCAGGCAGTGCTGCAGCCCGGTGGCGATGATCGCGAAGCCCGCCTTGTCCAGCGCGCGGGACGCCGCCGCCAACTGCGTGACCACGTCCTCACAGTCCCGCCCCTCCTCGATCATGTTGATCACACCGGCAATCTGGCCCTGCGCTCGGCGCAACCTGTTGACCACCGTCTTCAGCTCTTCAGCCGCCATCGCCAATTCCACGACCCACACTCCTTCACAGATACCCCCGCGGGTATCTTACCGAAGGGGTAACGCCACCGAAGCGAAGGAAAATCCCCGTGGCACACACCGCCCTCACCCCCACCCAGGCCCACGCCCGCCTTCACGAGCTGACCGTCATCGACGTACGCACCCCCGGCGAGTACGCCTCCGGCCACCTGCCCGACGCCCACACCATCCCTCTGGATCATCTCGACGCGGCGCTGCCCGCCCTCAAGACGGTAGCCGACCGCGGTGACCTCCTCGTCGTGTGCGCCTCCGGCGCCCGCTCCGCCGAAGCCTGCCGACGGCTGACCGAGGCCGGCATCACGGCCTCCACCCGGACCGGCGGCACCGATTCCTGGACACAGCTCGGCCACGACATCCACCGCCCCGCCGGCACCCGCACGCCCTGGCCGATGGAACGCCAGGTCCGCCTCACGGCCGGCTCCCTCGTCCTGACCGGCCTGATCGCCGGACGGCTCCGGCCGGGGGCACGGTGGCTCTCCGCGGGCGTCGCCGGCGGGCTGGTCTTCTCCGCCCTCACCGACACCTGCGGCATGGCCCGCCTGCTCGCCAAGCTCCCTCACAACCGGCCGAGGGCACGCGACCTGGATGCGACGATCACCGCGCTGAGCGGCTGATCCCGCCCTGCACCCCACCGCCTTGCGCATGCCGACGCCGTTCTTCGCGGACGAGAGCCCGCACGCCACGTGCGTGCCGTGCGGGCTCTCGTCCGGGCCGGTCCGCCAAGTCGCCCCGAACTCCCATGGTCAGGTGCCCGGAGTGCGGAGGGCGAGGACGGCCATGTCGTCGTGGCCGTCGCCGGGGTGGTGGTCGGCCAGGATTTGAACGAAGTCCTGAAGGGTCAGGGCGGCGTGCTCGGTGGCGAGGGCGGCCAGGCGCCGCAGTCCGGTCTCGAGGGTGTGCGCGGGGTTCTCGACGAGCCCGTCGGTGAAGAAGATCAGGGTGGAGCCGGCCGGCACGGGATGGATGTGGTCGTTGCGCGGCCGAGCGGTATCGACACCGAGCGGCAGGTCCGGATCGCCGTGCAGGTAACGGGCTTGGTGGTCAGGAGCGAGCAACAGGGGCGGCGGGTGACCTGCGGTGCTCCACCGCATGGTCCAGGTATCCGGCGGCACGGGTTCGATGCGGGCCAGGCAGGCTGTCGTGATGGGCTGATCGGTGATCGCGGCCAAGGCACGGTCAAGGCGGGCGAGGACGGCGCTGGGCGGAGTGCGCTGGTCGTAGAGCAGGGCGCGCAGCATGTTGCGGATCTGGGCCATCGCGGCCGCTGCCTGCAGGTCGTGGCCGACGACGTCGCCGATGACGGCGGCGCAGGCTTGGTCGGGTACCAGGAGGGCGTCGTACCAGTCGCCGCCGATCTGGCCGGGGGTGGTGGCGGGACGGTAGACCGCGGCGGCCTCGAAGGGGCGCAGGTCGGGCAGGCGTGGCAGAAGGAGTCGTTGGAACTGCTCGGCGTCGAGGCGGGTTTGCTGGTAGAGGCGGGCGTCGTCGATGGCCAGGCCCGCTGCGCCGGCGAGTGCGACGATGAGGGCTTCGTCGTGGGCGTCGAAGGGCTGCCCGTCGCGCCGCTCCGCCACATAGAGGTCCCCGTAGGTCTTTCCGCGGATGCTGATCGCGGCCCCGAGCAGGGTGCGCATCGGCGGATGGCCGGGCGGGAAGCCGGCCGAGTCCGGGTGGGCGGAGATGTCATCGACCCGCAGCGGTTCCGGGTGGGTGATCAAGCGGCCCAGCAGACCGCGGCCATGCGGGAACTCCACCCCCGACAGGTCGGCCCGCTCCTGCTCCGTCAGGCCGGCCGGAATGAATCGATCGAGGTGTCTGCCGCTCTCATCGAGCACGCCCAGCGCGCCGTAGCGGGCGCCGGCCAGCTCCATCGCCGTGTCGACGATCAGCTGCAGCACCACGGACAGGTCCACGTCCCGGCCCAGGACCGCCTCGTACAGGTCATGCAATCGGTCCTGCGCCCGGGCGAGCGACCTGAGCTGCTCCGCGATCACCTCGAGCTCGACGCCCAGACGCAGACGCCGGGAGAGATCCAGCGGCTCGGGCTGGTTGGGCTGCCTTGGCATCACCGGTGCCTGTCCGTCTGCCGTTCGGCCTCGATGGCCCTTCAGTCGGCCTCGATCTCGTCGACGACACCGACCACGTCGTCGATGTCCCGCACCGCCGTGAGCAGTTCGGGCACAAGAGCCTTGTCCAGTCGCCCCGTCAACGTCACCACGCCGTTCTCCACGGCGACCTGGACGGCGCGCGGGTCCAGCAGGTGCTGAGCGACCAGGGACGCGACCTCGGCCCGGATCTCGTCGTCGTCACGGATCAGGGCCCGCAGCAGATCGCTCCGGCTGACCACGCCGTCGAGCCGTCCATGGTGGTCGGTCACGGGGAGCCGCTTCAGCCGCGCGCGGGCGGCGGTCCACGCGGCGTCCGCCACCCGCTGCGCCGGGTGGACGGTCACCGGCGGGAAGGTCATCAACGTGGCCGCCGTCTCGCCGTGGCTCTTGTCGTACAGGCGGTGCT
>CBFGQM010000039.1:0-22156 GCA_965650905.1 uncultured Streptomyces sp.
TGGCCGCTGGACCGTGAGATACCGGACGGCTGGCGGGACGGCGGCTTCCAGGGGGCCCGCCGGGACTGCCTGGCCCACATCGAGGAGACCTGGTCAGACATGCGCCCCAAGTCGCTGCGCGCCGGCTGATCACTGCGGGGGATCCGCCGCGCAACCGCCGTCGGCGCCGTACTTCCCGGGAGGTACGGCGCCGACGGCGTGCTCGCGTCACTTCACGACAGCACACGGGCCCGCGGGTGCGGACCGCTCAGCGGGAGCCGCCACGTGTCCGCCGCCCGGAGTTCCGGCCCGCCGGCCTGGGCGCCCGGGCCGACAGCAGCGTCGGCGGCAGATCGACCCCCAGGCCGTTGATCGCGCAGCGGTACGCGTGGATGGCACCCTCGGTGTCGCCGACCTGGGTCAATGTCTCTCCCAGGAAGGACCACAGCTGCGAGGTCTGCGAACCGTGCGGCTGGTCCTCCAGCTCCGCCTGTGAGGCCTGGCACGCGGCGCGGGCGGCCTCGATGTCACCGACCAGACCCTGCACGGTCGCCCGCAGCAGCCGGGCGTGGATCCGCTCCATCGGCGGGGTGTCGGCGTTGCCGACGATCGCGTGGGCGAGCGCCAGCGCCTTACTGTGGTCGTCAAGCATGATCAGTGCGCGCATCAGGTCGCTGCGGCAGCGCATCGCGTCGCCCACCGCACCACTGGCGTCGAGATCGGTGACGGCGAGTTCCAGTATTTCGCGTGCCTTCTGCGGATCCGGCGGCGACTGCCGCAGCAGCAGGCTGCCGTACACGGCGCGCAGCATGCCGAGGGTGTGGCCGTAGTCATGTGCGTCGACGTCGGTGATCCGGCTGGCGAACTCCTGCGCGTGCCCAGTCCGGTCCGCCTGGCAGGCGGCTACCGCCGCCTGCCAGTAGGTCTCGGTGAGCGCCTGGTGGTCGCCGATCTTCGGCACGATCTTCAGCGCCTCGACGACGGGCTCCTCGGCTCCGGGGTAGTCGCCCCTTTCGCACAGCACGGTGGCGAGGATCGCGCGGACCTCCACCGCGACGTCCGAAACGTCGAGGCCTGCCTCGCTGATCTGCCGCTTGGCCAGGAGGGCGGCAGCCACGGCCGACTCGGCGTCGTCCGCGCGCGCCAGCGAGCGCACCAGACCCATCGTCGCGCCCAGCCAGTGCGGATAGTCCGGGTCCTCGGCAGCAACCAGGCAGGCCCGGTACGCTTCTGCGGCCTGTGCGTGGCTGCCGGCCTGTTCGGCCGCGCAGGCCAGCCCGAACTCTGCTGCCTGGCTGATGGCGGTGTCCCCGTCGCACTCCGAGAGCACCCGTCGGTACCAGGCCTCCGCCTCGTCGACCTTGCCGACCGTCAGCGCCGCCCGGGCCATCCGCAACTCCACCACGGCGGGCCGGCGGGATGTCTCCTCGTTCGACAGCCAGAGATCCTCCGGCGTGCAGCCCAGCCGCTCGCTGAGGTGCCGCACCACCCGGTCCGTCGGGACGCGGCGGCCCGCCTCCAGAAGGGAGATGTAGCTGGCCGAGATGTTCTCGCCGACGAGATCGAGCTGGCGCAGGCCACGTTCGCCGCGCAGTTGCCGCAGACGGGTGCCGAAGGTCTGGGGCGTCTGCATGGGTTTGTCAGTTAGCCGCACCACATTGCTCACAAAATGACTACCAGTCTGTCAAGCATGTCAGGAACAGGTTCTTTCGACCGCGAGATCCACTGCTCGGAGCGCATGTCAATCGACTCTGGGCAGTCACCTGCGATCATCTGCCAATACGTGAGAAGAGTGTACCCCTTCGTCTTCGTCAGGTGTGCGCTGAAGGACTTCCGCCCGCCGGGCAGGTGCCGGATCGAGCGCCTTCAACGGGAGTCGAGCCGCATGGATGGTTACTGTGATCTCGGCAGCCCTGTCAAGGTCGCATAACAAACCAGTCAACTCGAAGCGGCGCTGCAACGACCGGGTCAGAAGAAGAAGGGTCCGCTCAGAGTGAACGGATGGCTCCTCGCCGGCGGAGGCGGCGAGGACCGAGCGCACGCCTTCCAGCACGCTGATGGCCGCGTCGAGATCGGCGCGCCGACCGTACGCGTCGAATCGGGCGCAGAGCGCGGTGGCGAGCTGGCGACAGTTGATCAGTCGCGCCTCACCGCTCGCCGGCCCGTCCTCGCAGGCCTGCTGCAGCAGTGCGATCGCCATGCTGAACTGCTCCGGGTCGGTGGTGTGCCGGGCGTACTCCAGCATCAGTCCGCCCAACTCGCGGGCGGAAGTCCAGGAAGTCACCGGTCCGACCCGGTGGTGCGTGTCGCGGTCCGGAAGGTTGGCCGGGGAGTGCAGCAGAGCGCTGTGACACTGGGACAGCCACGAGATGGCGGCGGGTCTCGAGCGTACGGCAGCAGGTCTGCACCCGAGCCGGCTGGAATGGGCGGGGCGCAGCTGCTCTGTGAGTGCGGACGACGGGTGCTCCGAGTGACCCAATTGCATATTCCCCCCGTAAGTGCTCGTGCATGACAGACGCTACGTGACCAGAAGGAATGGGGGACTCGACTCCAGCCTCTCTGCTCGCACACGCCCCCATGAGTCCCAGGCGGCCGGAGCCGAGGCTACCCACGAATCGATCCGGTGTCACTCAATCTTCGGTCAACGATCAGTGCGTAACGCCGGCCGGGCCGTCAAGATCTGTCAATCATTACTTGACTCATATGTGATGCAAGTTCTAAGGTCGCATGACAAACGGTCAGCCATGATTGTGGATCGGTGTGCGGAGCGGCCCACCGCGTCACCCGCATGCTGCGTTCCGCGCGCGAGCCCGACGACGTCCGCTCCGCGAGCGCCGCCGTGAGACAGAACGCCGACGTGCAACAGGACGAGTCAGGGGAAGATCGCCCGTGAGCCGATTCGCGCCACCCGACTGTTCCGAGACGCCTGGTCAGGAAGCCGACGCCGCCTCGGCTCGGCTGCCGGACCTGCGTTGGAACGCCACGGAGAGGGATGTACCGGAGGCTACCGGCGCGGAGCTCTTCGAAGCTCAGGCCGCGAGCACACCGGACGCCGTCGCGTTGCGGTTCGAGGGCCGGCAGCGCAGCTATGCCGCGCTCAACGCGGACGCCAACCGACTGGCCCGCGTCCTGGTGGCGCGCGGTGTCGGGCCGGAGACGATCGTCGCCCTCGCCCTGCCGCGCTCGGCCGAGGTCGTGATCGCCATGCTGGCCGTGCTCAAGGCGGGTGGCGCGTTCCTGCCGGTGGACCCCCGCTACCCCACCGACCGGATTGACGCGATGCTCACGGACGCCCGGCCGCTGCTGGTCCTGGGGACCGGTGGGGACGGCCGCCCGGCGAGGGCCGGAACGTTGAGCGTCGAGGAACTGCTCGCCGAGGCGGCCGAGGCGCCGGCCGGGAACGTGACCGACCCGGAGCGCCGGGCTCCCCTGAACGTCGGCCACCCGGCCTATCTCATCTACACCTCGGGGTCGACCGGCCGCCCCAAAGGGGTGCTCGTCACCCACCGCGGACTGCCTAGCCTGGTCTGCGCCCAGGGCGAGGCGTTCCGGGTCGGACCGGGCAGCCGGGTGCTGCAGTTCGCCTCGCTGAGCTTCGACGCCGCCGTGTCCGAACTCTGCATGGCACTGCTGCGCGGCGCCACGCTCGTGCTGGCGCCGCAGGAGCGGTTGGCGCCGGGCGCCGCGCTGGCCGAGCTCGTCGCGAGCGAGGGGATCACACACGCCACTCTGCCCCCCGCGGTGCTGCCGCTGCAGGAGGGGCCGGACCGGCTGCCCGCGGACCTGGCGCTGATCGTCGCGGGTGAGGCCTGCCCGGCGGACGTTGCGGCCCGCTGGTCGGAGGGTCGGCTCATGCTCAACGCGTACGGCCCCACCGAGAGCACCGTCTGCACCACGATGACCGCCCTGCCGCACGGTGTGGGCAACCCGCCGATCGGCCGCCCGATCGTCAACACCAAGGTGCACCTGCTGGACGAGAGGCTGCGGCCGGTGCCGGTCGGCGAGCCGGGAGAGCTGTTCGTCTCCGGGCCCGGACTGGCCCGCGGGTACCTGGGCCGGCCCGGCCTGACCGCCGGACGATTCCTTCCGTGCCCGTTCGGCGATCACGGCGAACGGATGTACCGCACCGGCGATCTGGCGCGCTGGCGGCCCGACGGCTCGCTCGACTTCCTGGGCCGGGTGGATGACCAGATCAAGATCCGCGGCTTCCTGATCGAGCCGGCCGAGATCGAGGAAGTGCTCTGTGACGACCCCGACGTCTCCCGGGCCCGGGTGACGGTTCGGCGGGACACCGGCACCCCGCAACTGGTGGCGTACGTGGTCCCCGCCGACGGCGGACGGGTGCATCCGGCGGGACTGCGCCGGCTGGTGGCCGCGCGGCTGCCCGGCCACATGGTGCCGGCGGCCTTCGTCCCGCTGGACCGCCTTCCGCTGACCGCCAACGGCAAGCTCGACCAGGCGGCGTTGCCGGCTCCCCGGATCACCGGCACAGGCACCGGTCCCGCGCCGCGTACCCCGCAGGAGGAGGTGCTCTGCGGGCTCTTCGCCGATGTGCTGGCCCTGCCGAAGGTCGGCACGGGGGAGAACTTCTTCGAGCTCGGCGGCGACTCGCTGCTGGCCACCCGGCTCGCCGCCCGGGTGCGGGCCACCTTCGGTGTGGACCTCCCGGTGCACACGGTGATCGAGGCCGCCACCCCGGCAGGGGTCGCCCGCCGGCTTGGTGTGGACCGTGTCGACGAGGCCCTCGAGATGCTCCTGCCGCTGCGTGCCGCGGGTGCCCGGACGCCGCTGTTCTGCATCCACCCCGCGGGCGGGATCAGCTGGTCGTACACGGGACTGCTGGCGCATCTGGACGCGCATCGCCCGGTGTACGGCATACAGGCCCGCGGGCTGACCGGCGCGCATCCTCCGGTCCGCGACCTGGACGAGATGGTCGATCACTACCTACGGGCGATCCGCGAGGTGCAGCCCGAAGGCCCCTGGCATCTGTTGGGCTGGTCCTTCGGCGGCCTGGTCGCCCACTCCCTCGCCGCGCGCATCCAGCGGGACGGCGGCCGGATCGGCATGCTGGCGATCCTCGACGCCTACCCGGTGCTGCCGCCGGAGCTCGACCACGAGGACGACGAGGCGGCCTTCCTGGCCGACATGCTGCATTTCATCAACCTGCCCGCCGACGAGGCGGTGACCGGAAGGCCGCTCGACCGCGCCGGGGTGCTGGCCCTGGCCCGCCGGGAGGGCAGCGCGCTGGCGAGCCTGGATGCCCGGACCATCGAGCGGGTGATCGACGTGTTCGCCACCAACTACGCGCTACTGCGCCGCTACACGCCCCAGACCGTCACCGGCGATCTCCATGTGTTCAGCGCCGTACGAGGCCGGTCGGCAGGCCTGGCCGCCGCCGACTGGCGCCCCTTCACGCGCGGCGAGATCCACGAGTACGAAGTCGACTGCGAACACCAGGACATGGGCCGTGCCGAGCCCATGTCCCGGATCGGGCCGGCGATCGCCGCATGCCTCGCGGCCGGCGATCCGGGAAACCATCCACCACGCTCCGCGGCCCGTCCGGCAGCAAACCCCCGAAGCGTTCTCAGGAGGACGAAGTGAGCTCAGAAACGACGGAGACGTTCGACATCGTCGTCATCGGCGGTGGCCCCGGCGGATCCACGGTCTCCACGCTGACCGCGAAGCAGGGCCACCGGGTGCTGCTGCTGGAGAGGGACACCTTCCCCCGGTACCAGATCGGCGAGTCGCTGCTGCCCTCCACCGTGCACGGGATCGGGAAGCTGCTCGGCGTGACGGACAAACTGCGGGAGGCCGGCTTCACCAAGAAGAACGGCGGCACCTTCCGCTGGGGCAGCAACCCCGAGCCGTGGACCTTCTCCTTCGCGGTCTCACCCAAGCTCGCGGGCCCCACGTCGTTCGCCTACCAGGTCGAGCGGATGAAGTTCGACCAGATCCTGCTCGACAACGCCCGGGAGCACGGCGTCGAGGTGCGCGAGGCGTGCACGGTGGTCGACGTGCTCGAGGACGGCGAGCGCGTCGGCGGCGTGCGCTACATCGACTCCGACGGGCGGGAGCACAGCGTTGCCGCCGACTTCGTGGTCGACGCCTCGGGTAACAAGAGCCGTACCCACCGGTTCGTCCGGGGCGAGCGGCGCTACTCCGAGTTCTTCCGCAACCTCGCCCTGTTCGGCTACTTCGAAGGGGGCAAGCGACTGCCCGCGCCGAACTCCGGCAACATCCTGTCGGCCGCCTTCGAGGATGGCTGGTTCTGGTACATCCCGCTCACCCCGGATCTGACCAGCGTCGGGGCGGTGGTGCACCGGGACGCCGCGGAGAAGGTGCAGGGCGACCCGGAGCAGGCCCTGCAGAACCTGATCGACTCGTGTCCGCTGATCAAGGAGCACCTGGCGGACGCCAAGCGGGTCACCAGCGGGCCGTACGGCGAACTGCGGGTGCGCAAGGACTACTCCTACTGCAACACCCGGTTCTGGAGGCCGGGCATGGTGCTCATCGGCGACGCGGCCTGCTTCGTGGACCCCGTCTTCTCCTCCGGCGTCCACCTGGCGACCTACAGCGGCCTGCTCGCCGCCCGCTCCATCAACAGCTGTCGCGCAGGACTGGTCGACGAGGACGCGGCCTTCCAGGAGTTCGAGCGCCGCTACCGCCGGGAGTACGGCGTCTTCTACGAGTTCCTGGTCTCCTTCTACGCGATGCAGTCCAACGAGGAGTCCTACTTCTGGGAGGCCAAGAAGATCACCAACTGCCCGCTGACGGAGTTCGAGGCCTTCGTGGAATTGGTCGGCGGCGTCGCCTCGGGCGAAGTAGGCCTGACCGACGCCTCGGCGCTCTCCGACCAACTGGCGGGCAGTGCACAGTCGCTGGCCGACGCGGCCGGCGCAATAACCGAGCGGGTCGGCGCGGTGCACGCCAGCGGCTTGGTTTCGCGTGCGATGAGCGAGGGCGCCCGGGTGCAGGCCCAGGCGCTGCTGGGCCCCGATGGCGCCGAGGTGGACCCGCTCTTCCCGGGCGGCCTGGTGAGCTCCGCGGACGGGCTGCACTGGGTCCGTCCGGTCGCCTGAGCGGGGCCGGGAGCCGTGCCGCGCAGCGCCTGTGGCTGATCGGCGGGGCGGCCCTCTCCACCGCCGCTGTCGCCAGCTTCTCGTGGATCGCCACGCTCTGCCGGGCCCTGCCAGGCATCGGCCGAGACGCTCCGCGCCGCCATCGTTGACCTTGGAGGAACGCCATCAACCACCACTTCTCTCCGGAACAGGGTGGCGGGGCGCCGTCGCCCGGCCCCGCCGCGCCGGACTGGCAGGCACTCCGCCGAAGCATCGGCGGCGATCTGGTGCTGCCCGCCGATGAAACGTACGCCGAGGCACGCGCCCTGGCGGATCTTGAGTTCAGCGTCACCCGTCCGCAGGCGATCGTCTACTGCCGGTCTGCCGAGGATGTCGCCGAGGCGGTCCGCTTCGCCCAGGCCTTCGGCCTGCCGGCCGTGCCGCGCAGCGGTGGGCACAGTTTCGCGGGCTTCTCCACGAGCACTGGCCTGGTCATCGACGTCTCCCGGATGGACGCGGTCACGGTGGGCGACGGCTTGGTCCGGTCGGAGGCCGGAACCCAGATCGTCGACCTGTACGACCACACCCTGCCGCACGGCCTGGCGGTGCCGACCGGATGGTGCCCGACCGTCGGCATCGCCGGGCTGGCACTCGGCGGCGGCCTCGGGCTTGAGGGCCGCCGGCACGGTCTCACCGTCGACCACATGGTGTACGCCGAAGTGGTACTGGCCGACGGGCGGATCGTCCGGTGCGACGAGCAGCAAGACCCGGAGCTGTTCTGGGCGCTGCGCGGAAGCGGCGGGGGGAACTTCGGGATCGTCACCGAGCTCGGCTTCCGGCCCGTCGCAGTGGACGCGATGACCAACTACACGCTCAGCTGGGACTGGCCGGACGCGGTGGCCGTGTTCGACGGCTGGCAGCAGTGGGCGGTCTCCACCCCCGACGGGATGACACCGGTGCTCACGGTCGAACTGGAGGACGCCGCGCCCGGCATACAGCCCCGCCTCACCGTGCACGGCGCCTGGCTGGAGCGACCGGCCGACCTGAAGCCGCTGTTGGAGCGGCTGGTGGAGCTGGTCGGGCGGGACCCGGCGAGTAACTCGCAGGAGACCGTGCCGTACGCCGACGGCCTCAAGCACTGGTTCGGCTGCGACGGGATGACCACGGCGGAGTGCCACACTGTGGGGCACAACCCCGAGGCGAAGCTCCCACGGGTGGCCTTCGCCCGCGCCCGTGGGAACTTCTGCACCGCGTCTGTACCCACCGAAGGGGTGGCGGCGCTGCTCACGGCCTTCGACTCGCAGCGCCGGGCCGGCCAGATGCGTAACCTCGACATCCTGACCCTCGGCGGCGCGATCAACCGGGTGCCCGCCGACGCGACCGCCTTCGTCCACCGCAACAGCCGGTACTACCTGGGGTTCGCGGTCGGGATGATGGAAGAGGTCCCCGAGGCGGAGCAGCAGGCCGCCGCCCACTGGGTCGACCACTGCTGGGCCGTGCTGCAGAACTGGTCCGCGCCGTACACCTACCAGAACTTCGTGGACCCGCAGCTCACGGACTGGCGGGAGCGGTACTACGGCGCCAACTACGACCGGCTCGCTGGGGTGCGGGCCGCCTACGACCCGCACCGCTTCTTCCGTTTCCCGCAAGCGATCAGCTGATCCTTGCCGTACCGGGGGCGCCACATGATGATGAACCGAATGACCCGACTGCTGCGCCACGGCGTGCGCATCGTGTCCGCGGCGGGGGCCGTAGCGGCTGCCGGCCGCGCGCCGCGGGCACCACACCCGGTCGATGTCGACGCGCCCGAGGACGTCTTCTCCGCACGCCGCGCCGAGCGGCTGCTGCACAGGATCGCCGCCGAACCCCGGCCGATCGGCTCACCAGGCAACGCCCGGGCACGTGCGGTGCTGGTGGAAGAACTGCGCGCGCTGGGCGCGGAGGTGATGGTCCAGGACGCGGTGGCCGTCGGCGATCTCGGGCCGACCCCGTTCGGGGTGGAGTACCGCGCCGGCGGACGGGTGTGCAACATCGTCGCCCGCCTGCCCGGCACCGCACCCGGCCCGGCCGTCCTGCTCATGACGCATTACGACTCCGTCGAGCAAGGACCGGGCGCGAGCGATGCGGGCATGCTGGTGGCGGCGGTCCTGGAGACGCTCCGGGCGCTACGCGCCGGGCCCGCGCTGCGCAACGACGTGATCGTGGTGCTCACCGACGGCGAGGAAGCCGGCCTGCTCGGGGCCCGGGCGTTCTTCGCCGAGCACCCGGCGGCGGCGCAAGTCCGCGCGGTGCTGAACTTCGAGGCCCGCGGCACCAGCGGCCCGGCGCTGATGTTCGAGACCGGTCCGGGCAGCGGATCGCTGGTACGGCTGCTTGCCGACACCCCGGACGCCGCCGTGGCGAGCTCGCTGTTCGACGAGGCGTACCAGCGTATGCCGAACGCCACCGATTTCGTGTTCGCCAAAGAACACCGGCTTCCCGGGCTGAACTTCGCCAACATCGGCGGGTTCATCCACTACCACGGACCCGACGACGACCTCGCGCACGTCGATCCAGGCACGCTGCAACACCACGGTGCGAACATGCTCGGCCTGCTCCGCCGACTTGGCTGGGCCGATCTGGACGAACTCCGCTCGTCCGACCGGGTGTTCTTCAGCGTCGGCGGCCGGCTGGTGCATTATCCAGTGCGTGCCGCCCTGCCGCTGGCCCTCCTCGGCACGGCGGCGGCGACCTACGCGCTGGTCAGAGGCCGAACGCCCGCCGCCGGCCGGTGGATCACGGCGGCCAGCGCCGGTCGGCAGGCGGCCCGGCTGCTGGCCGGCACCGGTGCTGCCACGGCACTCACCCTGGGGCTGGGCAGCCGCACCCCGCAGTTCCGCCGGCACGGCGACTTCCCGGACTCCGAGCAGGTGTACGGCGCGCTAGTCGCTCTGGCGGCCGCGCTGACCCTGGCCCACGACCGCGGCCAGGTCGCCGACCCCTGGCAGCGCCTTGGCGGCACTCTGCCTCCCCTAGCAGCCTCCTCGGTCGCGCTCTCCGCCCTGCTGCCCGGCGGCAGCTACCTGCCGACCTGGCCGCTGATCGCAGGTGCGGTGGCCGCGCTGGCCAGTGACGCCCGGCCCGCAGTGCGCAACCTCGGCGCCCTCGGCTCCGCAGCTGGCGCGGCGGCGTTGCTCGGTCCGCTCTCCCAGCTGCTGTACCAGGGCCTCACCCCGCGTGCCGCCGCTGCGCCGATGCTCGCCCTGCAACTGGGCGGCGAGCTGGCCGCGCCCGCGCTGGGGGCGCTGCCCCGCCCGGTGCGTCGGGCACTGGCGGTCGGCGGTCTGATGGCCGCGGCGGGCGTGGTGGCACATCGGCTCCGCTCCCCGGCCGACGCCGCGGCCGCACCGGCGACCCTCAGCTACCTGATGGATGCCGATGCCGGCCGGGCCGTGTACTTCAGCAGCGATGCCCGGCCGAACGGGTGGACCCGCGGCTTTCTGGGGGACCACCCCGAAAAGGGCCTGCTCCCGGAGTACTTCCCCGGCTGGGACAGGGACTTCCTGTACGCCGTCGCCGAGCCGCTCAACCTGCCCGCGCCGACAGTCGACGTGCTGGGGGACGATCCTGCCGGTCCGGGCCGGCGCCGGCTCACCCTCCACGTCACCTCGCCGCGCGGTGCCCGTCAGCTCCTCCTCGCCATCCCGGACCGCGGCGTGCACGGCTGGTCAGTGGAGGGTCGCTCCTGTCCACCCGCCCGGCCGGGGGAGACCGGTCAGGACCGCCCTTGGGAACTGTGGCTCTACGCACCGCGAGCGGAGGGTCTGCGGGTGGAGCTGGAGGTGGACGAGACTCCGGTCCGGCTCCGGGTCGCGGACCGGTCCGAGGGGCTGCCCGCCGGTGGCGCGGACGGGCCGCGTACGCCCGCCGCCGCCCTGGACATCGACAGCTGGGGCAACGGCACCTTCGTGTCGAGGTGGTTGAAGATATGAGCGGGGACCGAGGCAGAGGGACGGTATGACCAGCCAACAGGTGCAGTTGGTGTTCGTTGATCTGGCCGTGATCGTGCTGCTGGCCCGGGTGCTGGGCCGGCTGGCGGTGCGGGTGGGACAGCCGCCGGTGGTCGGTGAGATCCTGGCTGGCATCCTGCTCGGCCCCACCCTGTGGAACGGCGCCATCCCGGGACTACTCTTCCCCGCTGCTGTGCAGCCGCTGCTGACCTGCATGGCGAACGTGGGTGTGGCGATGTTCATGTTCTCCGTCGGTCTCGAACTGGACCTCGCTGGCCTGAGAGGCCGGCGGGCGCGCAGCGTGGCAGGTGCAGCCGTCGGGTCGACGCTCGTGCCGTTCGGTCTCGGCGTGCTGCTGGCCGAAGCGCTGCCGTCGGGGCATGGGGGTGCGCATCACGCCTCCTTCGTCGTGTTCGTCGGCCTGTCGCTGTCCGTAACGGCTTTCCCCGTGCTCGCCCGGATCCTGAACGACCGCGGTCTTGGCACCACCGCACTCGGTGGCATCGCACTGGCCACCGCGGCCGTGGTCGACGTGGTGGCCTGGGCCGCGCTGGCGGTGCTCCAAGGGGTGGTGGCGGCGGACTCCCAGCACGCGCGGGTACTGCTCTTCGTGCCCTTCGTGTTGGCGATGGTGTTCGTCCTGCGGCCGCTGCTCGTCCGCGGCCTGCTGCCCACCGGTCGCGGCGGTACGGTGATCGCGCTGACCGGAGCGCTCCTGTCAGGTGCCGCCACCGAAGCGATGGGGATGCACTTCATCTTCGGGGCCTTCTTGTTCGGCGTGGTGATGCCGCGCCAGGAGCACTCCCCCCTCCGGGCCGAGTTGCAGGACCACACCGGTCGCATCGCCGACCTGCTGCTGCCCGTCTACTTCGTCGTGGCAGGCCTCAACGTGGACCTCGGCCACCTCACGCCGAGTCGGCTCGGCGAACTCGCGGCGATCATCGCGGTCGCCGCGCTCGGGAAGCTCGGTGGCAGCTGCCTCGGGGCGCGTACCCAGGGACTGCCGCTGCGGGCCGCGGGGGCGCTGGCGATCCTGCTGAACACCCGTGGGCTTACGGAGCTGGTGATCCTGGGGGTCGGACTGCAACTCGGCCTGATCGACCGGAGCCTGTACTCGCTCATGGTCGTCATGGCGCTGGTCACCACGGCGATGACGGGGCCACTGCTGAGCTGGGTGTACCGCAGGCCGGTCGAGGAGCTGCTGGTGCCGGAACCGGTCCCGCAGCCGGAGACAGCCGGACGGTAGCGCCCGGCTGTCCTCCTTCGGCAGGTGTGGGCTGTTGAGCGTGGCGAACGTTACTGGCGGTGGCATGACGAACACGCGGTCCGGCCCGTTCTCGTGGGCCCACGGACCGCGTTTCGTTGTGCCCAGTGGACACGCTCTGAGGACCACCAGGCAGGGGAACGCTGGGGACGCATGGGGGACAGACACCCGTAGAAACCCGGTTTCAGCCGGTGCCAGCCGGACGGAGGCCCCGACGGAAGGACTGAATCCGATTGATCGAGTAGATCGGATGCGCCCCCTCTGACCTGCCCAAACGTCGCCATTCCAGCGGAGCATCTGTGGCGCCCCCGGCAGGACTCGAACCTGCGGCCAAGCGCTTAGAAGGCGCCTGCTCTATCCACTGAGCTACGGGGGCCGGGTGTGGTGGCCTATGGCATCGGTGCCCGGAGGTGGGCGGATCCGTGACCTTGCCGGGGACAAGGATAGGGCTCCCGGGGCCTTGTCCCTGGTGCTTCGCCTCCGTGGCTCGATGTGGAGGTTCAGTGAAGCGCTCCCGATAATCGCAGGCAGGTGCGAATCGTGCATCGCTTTTGGCGTCTCAGGCCCCGGGTGTTGTGCACTCGTTATGCCTGCGCCCCAGTCGTCCCTTCCGCCCCGCGTGTCCGATCGGCGCGCAGACATAGTCATATGCTTCAGAAAGCCTCCAAAATTGGGCATTCTTCGCATGTGGTGACCTTGGACGTACGGCCTCAGCTGCTCGACGCACTCTCCGCCCTGCGCGACCGTGTCGCCGCCGCACGCTTTCCGCTGCCCCTGGCGGGGGCTCCACGCGCGCGTGCCAACCGCGATGAACTGCTCGCGCAACTCGACGACTATTTGGTGCCCCGGTTGAGGGAGCCCGAAGCGCCGTTGCTCGCCGTCGTGGGGGGATCCACCGGGGCCGGGAAGTCGACACTCGTCAATTCTCTCGTGGGGCGGCGCGTCAGCGAGGCGGGGGTGCTGCGGCCCACGACGCGCACTCCGGTGCTGGTGTGCCACCCGGAGGACCATCACTGGTTCAGCGGCATGCGGGTACTGCCCCACCTCAGGCGCGCGTGGAGGCCCCAAAAGGACGCCGGGGACCGCGCGTCTGTGCCGGGAGACGACGGTGCGCGCGTGCTGCGTATCGAGACCGCCGACACCCTCCCGCGCGGGCTCGCACTGCTCGACGCGCCCGACGTCGACTCCCTGCTGGCGGACAACCGAGTCCTCGCCGCCGAGCTGATCTGCGCGGCCGACATCTGGGTCATGGTCACCACGGCCGCACGGTACGCCGACGCCGTGCCGTGGCATCTGCTGCGTACCGCCAAGGAACATGACGCCACACTCGTCACCGTCCTCGACCGAGTGCCGCACCAGGTGGTGGCCGAGGTGTCGCGGCAGTACGGCGCCCTGCTCACCAAGGCGGGGCTCGGCGACCTACCCCGCTTCACCGTGCCCGAACTGCCCGAGTCCGCGTGGGGCGGGGGGCTGCTTCCGGGCACCGCCGTGGCGCCGTTGCGGAACTGGCTCATCCATCAGGTACAGGAGCCCTGGGCCCGGCAGCAGGCGATGGCGCGTACGGCGTACGGGGTGCTCGACTCACTCAAGTCGCGGATGCCCGAGCTGGCCAGCGCCGCGGCCGCACAGTACGCCGCGGCGCTGCGGCTCACCGCGGCCGTCGACGGAGCGTACGACAGAGAGCACGCGCGCGTGCGGAGTCGTTTGCAGGCCGGGGCGGTGCTCGCCGGAGGCGCGCTGAAGCGGTGGCGCAGCTACCCGCTGGACTGCACCGCCGGCGAACTGCTCGACGCGCTCGTCGAGAGCCTGGCCGCACTGCTGCTGTGCGCCGTCACCGCCGCCGACGAGCGCGTCGACGAGGCCTGGCGGCGCGAACCGGCCGCACGCGCGCCGGCCCTGGTGGACCGGGATCCGACGCCGGAGGGGCCCGAAGCCCGGATCGGGATGGCCGTACGACGCTGGCGGCGGGTCCTCGAGGAGCACGCCGAGGACGAGGTACGCCGCCTCGACAAGAGCCTGGCGCCGGACGCCGAGGTGGTGGCCGCGCTGGTCGCCACAGCTCTCCTGGGCGGCCGCCGGGCGCGGTCCGCGGGAGAAGGCCTAGCCGAGCGGATCGGCGCGCAGGGCGCCCTACGGCTGCGCGACCGGGCCGGCCGACTGCTCACCGAGTACCTCGACCAGGCGCTGCGCACCGAACGGAACCGTCGGCTCGCCCCGCTCGAAGCCCTCGACGTACACCCGGAACCCCAGGCCGAACTCATCGCCGCGCTGTCCGTACTGCAGAAGGAGAGGTGACTGCGGTGACTGCCGTCACGGATCGCAGAGATCACTCAGACCACGGCGGAGACGACGAGGGACGCGGAGCCGCTGAGCACACGCGCGGGGAGGACGACTCTGTGGCCCTCCGCAAGGCAAGGGCCGCTCGGCGGGCCCCGCGGGGGAACGCTCGCACCGAGGACGCTGCCGACGGGCACGCGTGCGCGACGGGCGGGGAGGGCGGAGAGGAGGCCGATGACTTCGCTGCCGCGGATTCCGAGGGAGGCTGGGACGACGGGTTGATCGCGAGGCGCGTGGCCGCCACGGCCGAGCAACAGGCCCTGCCGGAGAGGACCGAGGACGCCGGGCCGCCGGCCGTGACGCCTCTCGCGTACGACGGGCCGCTGCGGTCCCGTCTCGACGCGCTGCGTGAACTGGTGGGGCTGTCCCGGACCCGACTCGACAGCCGGACGCTCGCCGAGGCGGGACGGGTCCTCGACGAGGCGGCGGCGCGGCGCAGGCTCTCCGGCCAGCACACCGTCGTCGCGATCGCCGGGGCCACCGGCAGCGGCAAATCCCAGCTCTTCAACGCGCTCGCCGGAGTGGCCATTTCGGAGACCGGAGTACGCAGACCGACCACCGCCGCGCCCATCGCGTGCAGCTGGAGCGACGGCGCGGCCACACTCATCGACCGGCTCGGCATCCCGGGGCGGTTGCGGCGACGCCCGCTGCAGAGCCCGGAGTCCGAGGCGCAGCTACGGGGGCTTGTCCTGGTCGACCTGCCCGACCACGACTCCGCGGCCGTCCAGCACCGCGAGCAAGTGGACCGCGTCCTGGCGCTCGTCGACGCCGTCATCTGGGTCGTCGACCCGGAGAAGTACGCAGACGCCGTGCTGCACGAGCGCTACCTGCGGCCCATGGCGGGACACGCGGAAGTCCTCTTCGTCGTCCTCAATCAGGTCGACCGGCTGCCCCCAGAGGCCGCCGACCAGGTCCTCGACGACCTCCGACGGCTGCTCGACGAGGACGGGATCGCGCTTGGCGAGTACGGCGAACCCGGCGCGACCGTGCTCGCGCTGTCCGCCCTCACCGGGGACGGCGTCGCTGAACTGCGCGAGGCGGTCGGCCACTTCGTGGCTGAGCGGGGAGCCGCGGCACGCCGGATCTCCGCAGACCTGGATGCGGCGGTGGCGCGGCTGTGGCCCATCTACGTGACGGGGCGGCGGACCGGGCTCAGCGAGGAGACGCGGGACGAGTTCGCCGACCGGCTCGCGGACGCGGTGGGCGCCACGGCCGCGGGCGAGGCCGCCGAGCGCGCGTGGCTTCGCAACGCCAACCGCGCATGCGGCACGCCCTGGTTGCGGCTGTGGCGCTGGTGCCAGGACCGGTACGACCTGCCGATGGGCCGCCTCGCCGCACGGTCGTACGCCGACGAGGAGGCCACGGCGCGCCAGCGCGTCGAGCAGGCGGTGCGTACGGTGGCCGAACAGGCGGCCGGCGGTCTGCCCACCCCCTGGGCGCAGGCCGTGCGGGAGGCGGCCGCACGAGGGGCGCAGGGGCTGTCCGAGGCGCTGGACGAGCTGGCGGTACGGGCCGGGAATCCCGCCGGGCGGCCGCCGCGACCCGGCTGGTGGCCGGCCGCCGTACTGGTGCAGGCATCCATGACGCTCGTCCAGGTCATCGGTGGGCTTTGGCTGTTGGCGCAGGTCATCGGCTTCATGTCACCGAATCTCGGAGTGCCGGTGCTGCTGATGGCGATCGGCATCGTCGGGGGTCCGGGTGTCGAGTGGGCCTGCAGGGCGGCGGCGCGCGGGCCGGCGCGGCGGTACGGGCAGGAGGCGGAACGACGATTGCGGGAGGCGGCAGCCGGGTGCGGTCGGGCGCGGGTGCTGGATCCGGTGGCGGCGGAGTTGTTGCGGTACCGGGAGGTACGGGAGCAGTACGCGCGGGTTACGGGGGTCGGGACTTCGGTGGGGTGAGGGGCGGCCGAGCCGGGCCGGGCCCGCTTCGGTGAGGCTCGGCGCCTCGATCGGGTTACGGAATTGTCCACAACTGGCCGGTTACCCACAGGGCTCAGCGGGCTCGGGCCGACGGAGGCAGTCTGAGAACGCGGCGATCAAGCGCGGTCGTCGTGACAGATGCAGTCGTGCGGGACGGGCCCGTAGGCATGTGGCACGGAGGGGTTCGGGATGAACGAGACGATCGTGAGTGTGGTGGGCAACGTCGCCAGGCAGCCGGTGTACCGGGAGACGGCGGCGGGAGCGTCGGCGAGGTTTCGGCTGGCGGTGACGCAGCGGTACTGGGACCGCGAGAAGAACACGTGGACGGACGGGCACACCAATTTCTTCACGGTGTGGGCCAAGCGGGCACTCGCGACGAACGTGCAGGCGTCCCTGACGCTCGGCGATCCGGTCGTCGTCCAGGGCAGGTTGAAGGTCCGCACCGAGCAGCGGAACGGACAGGCATGGACGTACGCGGACATCGACGCGTCCGCGATCGGCCACGATCTGGCGCGCGGCACCTCGGCGTTCCGGCGGACGTACAAGGGGGAGACAACGCCGGCTACGACATCCCGGCCGGAGCCCACCTGGGAGACCGAGCTGGCAGCCGGGTCGGATGCGGTTGCCCGACAACGCCCGGAGCCAGCATTGGTGACATAGCGTCAGCAACTGGACCAGTCGAACGCTCGTCAGGTCGTCGGGTCATGGTCGTCACGTCGGCAGGGCAGTCGAAGTGTGGCTTATCGACGAATGCGTTCCGAACGATCCCCATGGATTTGTCGATAAGCCCAGCTCGCACGCGGTCTTGGCGATAACGATTCCGAGTCGGATCGGTTGTTGGAAGGCCTGACCGGGGAGTGCGGTGCGCCCCGTCCTTAGGATGCCGGGAATAGCTCTCGGGGCTTCTGATTCTGCTGGTGGGACCGAAACCCCCCAGGTCACATGGGTCCTGCTCGAAGGGGAATTCTGTGCTTTCTTCGTTCTCTGCGCTGTCCATACGTGGGCGGGGGACTGCCCGCCTTGCCGTGGCGGCGCTGATGTCCGGACTCGTCGTGGTGAGCGCGATGACCACCGCGGGTACGGCCGCCGCCGACGAGATCCCGCAAAGCCACGGCGGCGCGACCGCCACCATAGGTGCACTGAAGACGTCCGGGCCCGCTGTCATCCACGACAACGGCGAGGACAAGCAGGTGCCCGCGGGGCTCTTCGAGATGTCCGTCGACAACGGCGGCACCCTGCAGACCTACTGCATCGACATACACAATCCGACGCAGAAGGACGCCAGGTACCAGGAGACGCCCTGGAGCGGTACGTCGCTGAGCGACAACCCGGACGCGGGCAAGATCCGCTGGATCCTGCAGAATTCGTACCCGCAGGTGAACGACCTCGCGGCACTGGCCGAGAAGGCAGGCACCAGCGGCCTCACCGAGCAGGACGCGGCCGCCGGCACGCAGGTGGCGATCTGGCGGTACTCGGACGGCGCGGATGTGGACGCGGTGAACCCGCGGGCGGAGAAGCTCGCCGACTACCTGCAGAAGAGCGCGCGGTCCGTGACGGAGCCCGAGGCCTCGCTGACCCTGGATCCGCCCGCGGTCTCCGGGCACGCCGGCGAGAAGCTCGGTCCCGTAACGGTGCACACCAACGCGGACAGCGTACGGGTGACGCCACCCGCCGACGTCGCGAGCGGGGTGCAGGTCGTCGACAAGGACGGCAAGGTCATCACGTCCGCGGCCGACGGCAGCCGACTGTTCTTCGACGTGCCCGAGAAGGCCGCGAAGGGCTCGGTCGCCCTCACCGTGCAGGCCTCGACGACCGTGCCGGTCGGCCGGGCCTTCGCCTCCGAGACCAGGAGTCAGACCCAGATCCTTGCGGGCTCCAGCGCGTCGACGGTCTCCGCGACGGCGACCGCGACCTGGGCCACGAATGGTGCGATACCCGCGCTGTCGGCCGAGAAGAACTGCGCCAAGGGCGCTGTCGACATCAAGGCGGCCAACGAGGGTGACGAGCCGTTCGCCTTCACGTTGATGGGGATCGAGCACACCATCAAGGCAGGCGCGTCACAGACGGTGACGGTCCCGCTGCAGGAGGACCAGCCGTACGACTTCACGATCAAGGGGCCGAACGGCTACGAGAACCAGTTCAAGGGCGTGCTCGACTGCAGGACGCAGAGCACCGCCGACGGAAAGACCACGCAGACGCTGAACAAGCCGAGCCCGGCCTCCGCGGGCGGCACCGCCACCAAAGGCGTCGATCTTGCCGAGACCGGCAGCTCCAACGCCACCCCGGTGATAGCCGGGATCGCCCTCGCCCTGCTCGTGATCGGCGGCGCAGCGGTGTTCCTGGTCCGCAAGAAGAAGACGCCGTCGCAGGACTGAAGCGGGCAGGACTGAAGCTGACCCGGCTGAAGATACAGACTGCACGGTGACAACGGGACAGTGAGTGACCGCTTGCTGATTCCCCGCGCCGCGGCCCCGGCCCTGCCCCTTCGGCAGTCCGGGGCCGCTGCCGTCGCCCTACGTCGTCGCCGGGCGCCCCGGCCTCCGGCCGCATCGGTCGAGGTCACGAGCCCTCAACCGAACGAGTTTCCTTCCAGGGGTGGCCGTCAGGCAAGATGGGATGTATCTGCCCACTGCCGATTTCAAGCGTCCGGACGGTTTCTCTTGGCTGAGTTCATTTACACCATGCGCAAGGCGCGCAAAGCGCACGGCGACAAGGTGATTCTCGACGACGTCACCCTGAGCTTCCTCCCGGGAGCGAAGATCGGCGTTCTCGGGCCGAACGGTGCCGGTAAGTCGACCGTCCTCAAGATCATGGCTGGTCTTGAGCAGCCGTCGAACGGTGACGCGTTCCTGTCGCCCGGTTACAGCGTCGGCATCCTGCTGCAGGAGCCCCCGCTGAACGAGGAGAAGAACGTCCTGGAGAACGTCCAGGAGGGTGTCGCCTCGGTCAAGGGCAAGCTCGACCGGTTCAACGAGATCGCCGAGCAGATGGCCACCGACTACTCCGACGCGCTCCTCGAGGAAATGGGCAAGCTCCAGGAGGAGCTCGACCACGCCAACGCGTGGGACCTCGACGCCCAGCTCGAGCAGGCCATGGACGCCCTGGGCTGCCCGCCCGGCGACTGGCCCGTCACCAACCTCTCCGGTGGTGAGAAGCGCCGCGTCGCACTCTGCAAGCTGCTGCTCGAGCAGCCCGACCTGCTGCTGCTCGACGAGCCCACCAACCACCTCGACGCCGAGTCCGTGCAGTGGCTGGAGCAGCACCTCGCGAAGTACGCCGGCACTGTCGTCGCCGTGACCCACGACCGGTACTTCCTGGACAACGTCGCTGGGTGGATCCTGGAGCTCGACCGGGGCCGGGCCATCGGCTACGAGGGCAACTACTCCACGTACCTGGAGACCAAGCAGACCCGTCTCAAGGTCGAGGGCCAGCGGGACGCCAAGCGAGCCAAGCGTCTGAAGGAAGAACTCGAGTGGGTCCGCTCCAACGCCAAGGGGCGGCAGACCAAGTCCAAGGCGCGTCTCGCTCGCTACGAGGAGATGGCCGCCGAGGCCGAGAAGATGCGGAAGCTGGACTTCGAGGAGATCCAGATCCCGCCGGGCCCCCGCCTGGGCAACGTGGTCGTCGAGATCAACAAGCTCAACAAGGCCTTCGGTGAGAAGGTCCTCATCGATGACCTCTCCTTCACGCTGCCGCGTAACGGGATCGTCGGCGTCATCGGCCCGAACGGTGCCGGCAAGACCACGCTCTTCAAGATGATCCAGGGGCTGGAGACCCCGGACGCCGGTGAGATCAAGGTCGGCGAGACCGTCAAGATCTCGTACGTCGACCAGAGCCGCGAGAACATCGACCCCAAGAAGACGCTGTGGGCCGTAGTCTCGGACGAGCTGGACTACATCAATGTCGGGCAGGTCGAGATGCCGTCCCGGGCGTATGTCTCCGCTTTCGGCTTCAAGGGCCCGGACCAGCAGAAGCCGGCCGGCGTGCTCTCCGGCGGTGAGCGCAACCGGCTGAACCTCGCGCTCACCCTCAAGCAGGGCGGCAACCTGCTGCTCCTCGACGAGCCGACCAACGACCTGGACGTCGAGACGCTGTCGTCGTTGGAGAACGCGCTGCTGGAGTTCCCGGGCTGCGCCGTGGTCGTCTCCCACGACCGCTGGTTCCTGGACCGGGTGGCGACGCACATCCTCGCGTACGAGGGCGACTCCAAGTGGTTCTGGTTCGAGGGCAACTACGAGTCGTACGAGAAGAACAAGATCGAGCGGCTCGGCCCGGACGCCGCCCGCCCGCACCGCGCCACCTACAAGAAGCTGACCCGGGGCTGATCTTGCGGCACATCTACCGCTGCCCGCTGCGCTGGGCGGACATGGACGCGTACGGCCACATCAACAACGTGGTCTTCCTCCGCTACCTGGAGGAGGCGCGCATCGACTTCCTGTTCCGCCCGGACAAGGATTTCCAGCAGGGGTCCGTGGTGGCACGCCATGAGATCGACTACAAGCAGCAGCTGGTGCACCGGCACACCCCGGTGGATGTCGAGCTGTGGGTCACGCAGATCCGGGCGGCTTCGTTCACTGTCGCGTACGAGGTCAAGGACCCGGAGCAGGTGTACGTCCGGGCCTCGACAGTGATTGTGCCGTTCGACTTCGAGGCGCAGCGGCCGCGCCGCATCACCGCCGAGGAGCGGGCCTACCTCGAGGAGTACACGGATGACGAGGACGATTCTGCGGGGGCCGTCGCGGCATGACGGCCCTGCACCTCGCCGACGACGGGGAGGCGGTGGATCTTGCCGCCTTCCTCGCCCGGCTGATCCACTACGACCGCGCGGCCGCCGTGCGGCTGCAGGTGTCAGGGACGGCGCTCGCGGTGTTCGGGCGGCCGCCGTCGTTCGAGGTGCTCGCGATCCGCACGGCGCGGCTCGCGAAGCCGTACGAGAACGGGCTCGACGCCTCACTCGACGTGACCGTCTCGGCCGGTGAACTCCTGGAGTCCATCGACGAGTCGGCGGCCACAGCCATCGTGCCCGCCGCCGTCACCGGTCCGCCATGGGCCGGGGTGCTGCCGCCCCGCGGTGGCTGGCGGCCGGAGCCGGGGCTGCCCGCGCTGGACATGGTGCGGGCGATGGTGTCCGAGGCGGTCACCGAGTTCCGGGCGTGCATCGGGAGGTTGGCGCCCGAGCGGCGTACCCGGGCCGAGCTGGACCGGATCGGGCGGGAGATCTGGTCCCGGCCGATCGGCGACACCGACCTGCCGGTGCGGGCGGCGCACGCGGCGCAGTCACTGGGTTTCCTGAGGCCCGTGGCACGTGCGGCCGTGCCCGACGAGGCGGCCGTGCGCGACGAGGCGGCTGTGCGCGACGAGGCGGCGTTGGCGCTGCTCTCGTCGGGCAGGTGGCTCAGGCTCCGGACCCTGTACGGGTCGATTGCCGTACGCAGGGCGGGACTCGGGGTGCTGGACGTCAGCGTGCGCTGACGCGTGCCGACCCGCTGTGCGAGCGGCAGAGGCGGCCGTGAGGCGAAGCCGATCGCCCTGACGCATTCCGTCCCCCGGTTCCCCGCCGATGTCCCGACCTCCCGGCGTTGCCGGCAGAGGGGATGGGGGGCGGGTTAA
>CBFGQM010000040.1:0-22071 GCA_965650905.1 uncultured Streptomyces sp.
CGTCCCCGACGGCCACGTCCTCCACCGGGATCTCACGCTCGGTGCCACCCCGTATGACACGGGCGGTGCGAGCCTGCAGGCCCAGCAGGGCCCGGATCGCCTCGCCGGTGCCGGCCTTCGCACGAGCCTCCAGCAGCCGGCCGAGCAGGATCAGGGTGAGGATGACGCCGACGGCCTCGAAGTAGACCTCGCGCACGTCCTCGGGCAGCAGGCCGGGGGCCAAGGTGACCAGCAGGCTGTAGCCGTAGGCGGCAGTCGTCCCCAGACTGATCAGGGAGTTCATGTCCGCGGCGCGGTGGCGCAGGGTCAGCCAGCCGGTCACGTGGATCGGCCGACCGGTGTAGAACATCACCGGGGTGATCAGCGCCAGCTGCAGCCAGTGGTTGAGCATCCAGCCGGGCACCCAGTCGGCGCCGAAGAGTTCGTGCGCCATCACGGCGAACAGCACCGGGGCGGTCAGCACCGCGCCGAGCAGCACCCTGCGCGTCAGGTCCTTGATCTCCGTCTGCCGCTCGGCGGCGTCCGCCGCCTCCGCCTCGGCCGCCGTCGGGCCCTCTCCGCCGGGCGGCCCTTCGGCCGTCGGAGCATCGGGCTTGGTGCCGGTGTCGTGGCCTTCGGGGGAAGGTGGCGGGCCTGCCAAGCCATCGGCGGGTTCGACCAGGAGCGTGCCGTGGATCATGTTCATGCCGCAGGCGAAGCCGAAGGAGCCCGGCCTGTCCGGGTTCAGCCGCACGGTGGTACGTGCGTGGGCCGGCAACCCGGCACCGACCTTCAGGTCGGGGAAGACCACGCGGGAGGTGCACTCACCTGCTTCCTGCCTGTCGAAGACCAGTTCCACCGGCGTGCCCTCACGGACTCTGATCAGGTCGGGGCTGTAGCCGCCCCGCACCGTGACCTCCACCCGCTGCACCCCGCCCTCGACCCGGGCGGCGCCGGCCCGGCGCGGCCCGAAGAAGTACCAGCTCAGCCCGGCGACCAACAGCACGGCGGCCAGGACTACCACGACATCGAGGGCACCCATGAGCTGCTCGCCTCCCTTGGAAGGTCGCTTTCCAGCCTGCGCTCGGGTACCCCTGCCGGGTAGGGGCCGAACGGCCCACAGGTCCTGGACCGTCCGGCCCAAGAGCGCCACTTATGCAGGGGAACAATGGAGGTGAGGGCAGCAGCCCGCTCCGGAGGACGGGCTCCGCGCCCGTACCGGTCGCCGAAACGAGCCGAAGCAGGTGAGTGGCGATGATGTTCTGGTACGACCACGATGTCAGCGGCTGGGGCTGGTTCGGGATGTCGGTCGGCATGGTCCTGTTCTGGGCGCTGATCATCACAGCCCTTGTTCTGGTCTTCCGTGCCGCCAACCGGCCCCACGAACACACCCGCACCCCCACCGCACCCACACCTGAGCAGATCCTCAGTGAGCGGTTCGCCCGCGGGGAGATCGACGAAGAGGAGTACCAGCGCCGACTGAACGCCCTGCACGCCGGCCCTCTCACCAAATCCTGAACACGGCCGCACGCCCTGTGGCCTGGCCCTCCGCTGAAGGAGGGCCCGTGATGAACGACAAGCGCAAACTACGGCATGTACGCCCTCGCCGCCGCGATCCTCGTCGTCGGCGCCCTGATCGTCGGCGCGTCGCTGGAAAGCCTGGCCTGGCTCGCCCTCGTCGCCGCCTGCCCGCTGATGATGTTCTTCATGATGCGCAGCATGGGCGGCCAGGGCATGCACGGCGGACACGATCAGCACCGCGACGACCAGGTCGAGGGCCCGCTGCGCAAGCACGACCACCACACCGGTCCAGGGCGACCCTGACCGCCCCGGCCCGGACAGGGGTGAGTGCCATGGCCGCCGTGATCGCATCGATCGGCTTCTGCTGCAACGGCCCACCATCCCGACCCTGATCATGTTTCCGGTCCTGGGTGTACGTGCATCTGCGGCTGGCCCGCAGCGAAGAATGCGAGATCACGTCCCGGTTCGGTGAGCAGTGGACCGCCTACGCGGCCCGGACACCGGCGTTCTGGCCAAAGCTGCGTCATCGGATACACCCGCCCGGCCGGGCGCCCGGCTGCGTCCGAGGACCAAAGCAGCCCGATCACGCGGAGGCGAGCGCGATGACGACGCTGACCTGGATCCTGACCGCCATCGGCCTAGTGACCGTCGCGGTCTGCGCGGCCTGGGTGCACCACCAGGGTGGCCCCGTACCAGGTACGACCCTGGCCCCCCTACCGGTTGCCGGTGTGCTCGCCTTGCCCCCGCTCCTGCTCGACGACGCGCCAGCCGCGGCCTGGGGTCTGTGGGGCACCACCACCCTCGCCGCCGCCCTGACTTGGGCCGTTGCCGACACCTTGCGCGATGTGCCCGCTCGGGCTCGGCATACGGCGCGGAGGACACCATGACCGCGACGTGGCCAGGCCGCCGCAGGCCGAAACAGCCTCCGCCGGCACAGCCCCGGCCTCTGCGTCGACCGCCCCAGGCGTAGTGCTCCAGGCGTCAGGCGTCGCCGACCGAGCACACGCCGTACGCAGACTTACCCGCCACAGCAGGCGAGGGCCGCTACGGCAGCCCTGTCTCCCCTCGCGCCTGACGGGTAGATGATGGAGGCAAGCCGCAACAAGAGGTGATTGGCGATGCCACCGCACTGTGATTCTCTCGACGGTCCCGTCGTCACGGCCGCGCGCAAAGCCCTGGAGGAGAGGGATATCGACCAGGTCCTGCCTTACGTGCCTGAAGAAAGAGAACCAGAAGTCCGTGAGGCGTTCGGGCTCACCGCCAAAGCACGGACGCTCGGCCAGGAGGCGCAGGAAGTGGCAGACCGCTGGTACTTCGAGACGGTCGTCCGCGTACACCGCTCCGGAGAAGGCGCTCCCTTCACGGGACTGAAGCCGGCCGGGCTCAACGTCGGACCGGTCATCCCGGCTGCTGAGCGTGCCCTCGACGCCGGCTCCGCGGACGAACTGACCAGGATACTCTGCGGGATCATCCGTGAGCAGGTGGAAGAGCGTCACGGCCGCGCCATGGCGCTCAAGGAGCATGCCGCTGAGGGAGTGGCTGCCGCCCGCGCATATGTGGAGGCCAGTCTTGGCCTGCAGGTGTGGGCACACCACCTGCACAAACAGGCGATCGCCGTCCCGCATGCGCAGGCCCGGCGCTCATGAGGAAACGAACAGTTTGGCCGCCCACCGTGTGAACCCCGGCGTAGGCGAGCAGTCGTGTGCTCCTTCTTCTCCTTGATCACCAAGCGGACGCCGTGCCTGCGGAGGTAAGGCGCGTGAGCGGTTTCACCCGCATAACCCACGGCCGATCCCAGTCCAGATGCACGGTCAGCCCTTCACCGCCGGACGGTCCTTGATCTGTTCGAGTTCATGGGCCAAGCCGTCGTAGTCGCTGAGATGACAGAGGCGTGAGCCGCGCTCCCGGCTTCTGAACCAGGAGCCCGGACAGGGGGTCGTGGTGTGCCTCATCCTGGTTCGCGCTGAGCTGTGCCGAGGATGTGGGTGGCGGACGGCGAGGGCAAGCGGGTGTCGGGGAAGGAAAACGTGTCCACCTCGGTGAGGCGGAACCCAGCTACGGTGATCGCGGTCTGGGTGTCGCGGCCGACGTGGCAGCCGCCCATGAGCAGGGGCCAGACAGTCGCGTCCAGCACCCGCTGTACGCGCCGCATCGCGGGCGAGTCGGCGCGTACGTGCTCGAAGAAGCGGAGTCGTCCGCCCGGCCGCAGCACACGGTGGAGTTCGGCGAGAGCTGCGTGCGGGTCGGCGACCGAGCACAGGGTCAGGCAGACGACGGCCGCGTCGAAAGAGGCGTCCTCGGCGGGCAGTTGCTCGGCTCGGCCGTCCACCACCTTCACGGGAACGGCAACCAAGCGGGCGCTCCGCACGGCCCATTCACGCAGGTGGGGCTCGGGTTCCACCGCAAGGAGTCGGGTCACTGTGCCCGGGTAGTGGGGGAAGTTCAGCCCGTTGCCCGCGCCAATCTCGATGACCTCGCCGGGCAGGCCCGCCAGCAGGCGCTTGCGGTGTTCCGTGATACCCGCCTTCTCCAGAGCTGGACCGGCGACCTTGCTGTAAAAGCGCGCGAAGACCGGGCGTGAGGGGATGGGTGGCCTCGTCTGCTGGGGCATTGGTTGTCACCAACTCCTCTCTACGGGGCTCCACGTATCGCGGGGGCAGGGCCTCGGCCCAGAGTGCGGGCTCTCCACTTGGGTGTCAGCCCACGGTGAGGGTGCCCTTCATGTTCGGGTGGATGGTGCAGATGTAGGAGTAACTGCCGGATGCGGACGGTGCGGTGAAGGTGGCATTTGTGTCGCCCGCGATGCTGCCGATGTCGACCGTCCTGTCCCCGGTGGCGGTCACGGTGTGCGGATCGGAGTCGCGGTTCACGCCGGTGATCTTCGTTCCGGGGCCCACACGAAGGTCCGCCGGACTGAAGGCGAAGTTCTCGATCACGATGCGCGCCGCGGCTGGGCCGGCACAGGTCTCGACGCGTGGGGCACTGGTGGTGGCTGGGCCATTGCCATTGCCGTCATTCGAGCAGCTGACCAGAGCGAGCAGGGCCGATGCTCCCCCAGGGCCACAGTGGTGCGGGTCCAGTTCAGTGGGGTGAATGTCATGCGGACGGGCCTTTCGGGCGGGGGCTGCGAAAAGTCGGCCAGTGGTTGGCCGTTGCATTCACGTTCGCTCTTTCTGGCAGTGCTTGGGCGGTTCGTAAGGCGAGGGCCATGTGCAGAGGGCCGAAGCCGGAGTGAGGGCCGCGCCGATCAGGACGCGGTGACGCCGTAGCCGAGCCGGGCCTGGTCGGGCATGCGCCCAGTCACCCCGGGATGAGGCCCTCGGCGGAGAGCAGCTCCCGCACCCGTGTGAGGCTGGTGTCCGCATCCGGCAGCACGAGATCGGAAGGCATGATCGTCTCGTCCGGCAGGGGTGTGCCGAGGCTGCGCACCGCGTCCAACAGGGCCGACAGTGCAGCAGCGAACGCCGTCTCGTCGCCCGCGTCGACGGCCGACTGCAAGGTCGCATCCAGCTCGTTGAGCCGGGGGAGGTGTTCATCGGTGATCTCGTACTGGCCCTCGCCGAGAATCCGCGTGATCATGATGTCGCCTCCTGGTCCGGCGGACCCTGCTCGGCGCTCCTGCCCTCTACCGCCGGCGGGGCTGCGGACACCGGGAGCTGAGCCTTCATCCGAGCCAGTTCCTTGTCCACGTCCTGGTCCGCGGTGACACGCTCGAGTTCGGCCTGGATGTCGTCGCGGCCGGCGGGGAGGGTGGCGTCCTCAAGGGCTCCGGAGGCGAGCAGTTCGTCGAGTGCTCCGGCTCGGGCCTGCAGCTGTTCCGTCTTGTCCTCGGCACGCTGCATGGCAAGGCCGACATCGCCCAGCTCCTCGCCGATGCCGGTGACGGCCTCGGTGATGCGGGTCTGGGCTTCGGCGGCTGTGTAGCGGGCCTTGATGGCCTCCTTGCTGGTACGGAAGGTGTCCACCTTCGTCTGCAGGCGCTGTGCGGCGAGGGTGAGTTTCTCCTCCTCGGCCTGCAGCGATGCGTGCTGGGTCTGCAGGTCCGTGACCTGGGAGGCCACGGCGGTGCGCCGACTCAGGGCCTCCCGGGCGAGGTCCTCCCGTCCGGCGGCGAGTGCCTTCTGGGCCTGCCCTTCCAGCTTGCCGCCGGACTGCTGCAGCTGGTTGATCTGTACCTCGACGCGTTTGCGGCTGGTGGCCACATCCGCCACACCGCGTCGAACCTTCTGCAGCATTTCCTGCTGCTGGGTAAAGGAGTAGTCCAGTACCTCGCGGGGGTCTTCAGCCCGGTCCAGGGCTTTGTTCGCCTTGGTCCGGAACAGGGTGGCCATGCGGTGGGCGATGCTGGTCATAGCGGCCTGCCTCCTCTCGATCGGGTGAGGAATCAGCTGGTCCATGCCACATCTGCGGGACACCTCCAGGCTCCAGCGGCGTGGTCCGGGCCGCAACCCCGGTCCTGGCGTCCCAGCTCTGGTCAGCAGGTGCTCGATGCCAATGTCCGGCCGTGCCGGTCCTCCAGCTGCGGTCTCGTGCGCCTTCCTCCACGATGAATGCATGGCGCTCGTCCATTCCGCTCACACTTTTGACGCTTTCCGGGCGCTGGCGGACCGGCGTGGCCGGCCTGGAGAAAGGTTGGTGGAGGCTCTGGCCAAGACCAGGGCCGTGACGGGAGACGGCCCCGAGGTCTGGGCGCCGGCTGTCGCCGCCCGCGTCGGCCTGCCTGCTGCCGCAGCGCTGGGACCTGCCAGTTACTACGCGGACCTCGCCGCCCCGCACGGCGACCGTCACGTGCGGGTGTGCGCTGCGACGGCGTGCTTCGCCACAGGAGGCGGAGGGCACCTCGCGGAGGTGGAGCATGAGCTGGGCGTCGCTGCGCACCACGCCTCACCGGGCGGTGACGTGTCGATCCAGGCCGTCCGTTGCCTGGGCTACTGCTACGCGGGGCCCGCCGCCCTTGACGGCGACACGCCCTGCACCGGGGCGACCCTCCCCGCACAGCTCGCCGGGCGGGAGCCACCCCTGGCGCCGGAGATCCCCATGGCCGACGACACCGGTGAGCCGGTCCTGCTTGGCGGTGTGCTCTCCGGTGAGCCTGTGTGGCAGGCGTGGTCGAGGACGGTGTCGTCCGGCACTCCGGACGAGGTTCACCGGGAGGTAGCTGCGTCCGGGCTGCGTGGACGTGGCGGCGCCGGATTCCGCGTGGCGGCGAAGTGGGAGGCAGCCGGCCGCGCACCCGGGACCGTGGTCGTCGCCAACGGCGACGAAGGCGATCCGGGTTCGTACGCTGACAGACTGCTGATGGAAGCCGACCCGGGGCGCGTGCTGGAGGGTCTGGCCCTGGCCTGTTTCGCGTGCGGGGCCCGTCAGGGCGTGGTGCTGGTGCGCTCCGAATATCCAGCAGCTCTGGCACGGATGAGGGAAGCGGTGCGCCAGGCGTACACCGACGGCCATCTCGGACCGTCCGTCCATGGGACGGCCACCTCCCTGGACATCCACATCGTCGAGGGCGCCGGCTCCTACGTCGCCGGTGAGGAGACCGCCCTCATCGCGGGGCTCGAGGGCGGTCGCGGATGCGCCCGGCCCCGCCCCCCGTACCCGACCGAGCGCGGCCTGTGGAACGCGCCGACCGTCGTCAACAACGTGGAGACCCTGGCGGCCGTCCCGTGGATCGTCCGGCACGGCGGTCAGGCGTACGCCCGGCGCGGCACGTCCGACGAGACGGGGACGAAGCTGGTCTGTCTCTCGGAGCGGTTCGCACGGCCCGGTTGCTACGAGGTCGAGCTCGGCACATCGGTGCGGCGGATCGTCACCGAGCTGGGAGGCGGGCTGAAGGACGGCGCCGAGCTGATGGCTCTCCAGGTCGGCGGGCCGCTGGGCGGCTTCCTCGCCGCCGACGCGCTGGACGTGCCGCTGTCGGAGGCAGGGCTGTCGGCCCGGGGCGCCGCTCTCGGCCACGCCGGTCTTGTCGCCTTCGACGGGCGTGTGGCACCGGAGGAAGTGCTGCGTCACGTGTGGGAGTTCGCCGCGGCCGAGAGCTGCGGCGCGTGCTCACCCTGCCGTGTCGGCTCGCGCCGTGGCATGGAATGGGCGTCCGCCGACACGCCGCCGGGGCGAGAGTGGGACAGGCTGTCGCGGGTCCTGGCCGAGGCGAGCCTGTGTGCCTTCGGACGGCGGATCCCGCCCGCCGTGCACAGCCTGGCCCGCGCCTACGGAGACCGACTGGCGGGATGGGGACCATGAGCGGAGTCACGATCGAGGTCGACGGCACCGGCGTCGAGGTGCCCGAGGAGTCGTCACTGCTCACGGCGGTGCGGGCGGCCGGGATCGAACTGCCCGCGCTGTGCTCCGACGACCGGCTCAGTCCCGCCGGGTCGTGCCGTACGTGTCTCGTACGGGCCGACGGGCGCATCGCGGCGGCCTGTGTCACTCCGGCCTCCCCCGGCATGCGCGTGGACACCAGAAGCGACGAAGTTGTGCGGCTGCGCCGGGACGCGGTGGAGGTCATCGTCTCCGCGCTGCCGCCCCGGGCGCTGGCCGACGACAGTCCCAGCGAACTGGCCCATGCCTGCCGGTCGATGGGCATCGGCCCTGAGACGGCAAAGGGTGCCGGAGGCCGAGGCGGGGACGAGTCCCACCCGTACGTCCACTTGGACCGGGACCTGTGCATCGCCTGCGGCCGGTGCGTGCGGATGTGCTCCGAGGTGCAGGGCACATTCGCCCTCACCCTGGTCGGCAGAGGAGGCGACACCGTCGTGGCCCCCGGCACCGGCGGGCCCTGGGCCGAGTCGGACTGTGTGGCCTGCGGCGGCTGTGTGGACACCTGCCCCACCGGGGCGATCACCGAGCCGGGACCGGCGCGGGGACTCACCTCGGCGTTCCACCCCGCGGAGGCCCGGACGCGCACCACATGCGGTTACTGCGGCGTGGGCTGCACCCTCGACGTGATCGCACAGGACGGTGAGGTCACGGCGGTGCTGCCCGCCCGGGACGGCCCGGTCAATCGCGGCCACGCGTGCGTGAAGGGCCGCTTCTCCCACGGATTCCGCACCTCCCCGGAACGGCTCACCCGGCCCCTGCTGCGACGCGACGGCGTGCTGGAGCCGGTCGGCTGGGACGAGGCACTGGTTCACGTCGCCCGGGGACTGCGGGCCGCCGTCGACGCCGGCGGCCCGGACTCCGTGGCGGCTATCTCCTCGGCCCGCGCCACCAACGAGGAGAACTACCTCGTACAGAAGTTCATGCGGGTCGTCATCGGAACCAACAACATCGACAACTGCTCCAGGCTCTGCCACTCCCCCTCCGCCGCCGGCCTCACCGCTTCCTTCGGGCTCTCCGGCGGCACCGACACCTTCGACGACGTGGAGCGGGCCGACTGCCTGCTGGTGGTCGGGGCCAATCCCGTCGAGGCCCACCCGGTGGTCGGAGCCCGGCTGCTGAGGCGGGTCCTCCACGGCGCCAAACTGGTCGTCGCCGACCCGCGCGCGGTCGGCCTCGCCCTGCACGCCGACGTGCACCTGAGACCCCGCCCCGGCACCAACGTCGCGCTGTTCCACGGGCTCGCCCACGTCCTGCTCACCGAAGGGCTGACCGACGAGGAGTACCTGCGCGAGCGCGCCACCGGGCTACCGGAACTCACCGAGCTGCTGGCCGACTACCCGCCCGACCGCGTCGCGGACCTCACCGGTGTACCGGCCGCGGACCTGATCGCCGCCGCCCGCCTCTACGGCAGGGCTGAGCGGCCGGCCATCGTCTACGGATTGGGCGTCACCGAGCACCTCCACGGCACCGACGGGGTGCGGTCCCTGGCCAACCTGGCGATCCTGCGCGGCGCCGTGGGTACCGACCGGGGCTACGGGGTGAACCCGCTGCGCGGCCAGAACAACGTCCAGGGCGCCTCAGACATGGGCGCCCTGCCGGACGTCCTCCCCGGGTACGGAAAGATCACCGACCTGGCCGTCCGCGCGCGGGCCGAGGACGTCTGGGGCGTACCGGTCCCTGGTCGGCCCGGCCTGCGGATCCCGGACATGTTCGCCGCCGCACGAGCCGGCGATCTACGGGCGCTGTGGGTCATCGGCGAGGACGTATGCGCCACCGACCCCGACGCCAACCGGGTCGCCCAGGCCCTGAACGCCTGCCCGCTCGTCATCTGCGACGAACTGTTCCTGTCCGAGACCGCCCGGCACGCCGACGTCGTACTGCCAGTGGCCTCCTGGCTGGAGAAGGACGGCACCTTCGTCAACTTCGACCGCCGGTTCCAGCGCGTCCACCCCGCCGTGCCCCCACCGGGACAGGCCCGCACGGACTTCGACGCCGTTCACGCCGTCGCCGAGGCGATGGGAGTCGGACTGGGCTGCGCGACTCCCGCCGACGCCCTCGCCGAGTGTGGCCGGCTCGCGCCCGTCTTCGCTGGACTCTCCCACGACCGCCTGGATCGCGAGGGCGCCCTTCCGTGGCCCTGCACCGACCCCGGTAGGCCAGGAGAAGCCAAGCTGTACACGGAGCGCTTCGCCACACCGGACGGCCGGGCCCACCTGGCCACCGCCCCCTATCTCCCCCCGGGCGAACGACCCGACGACGACTATCCGCTGATCCTGGTCACCGGGCGGCGGTGGGCGCATTACAACTCCGGAAGCATGACGCGGCGCGGCGGCAACCTCGCACTCGATCCGGTCGACTTCCTGGATCTCCACTCCGACGACGCCGGCCGGTACGGCCTGCGAGACGGCCAGGGCGTCACTGTGGAGAGTCGGCACGGCCGAGCCCGGCTCGTCGTCCGCGTCGGTGAACAGACAGCCCCCGGGCAGGTCTTCTGCTCCTTCCACTTCCCCGCGAGCGGGGTGAACCGACTCACCTCGGACGTCGCGGACACCGTCACCTCCTGCCCCGAGTACAAGGTCACGGCGGTCCGTGTGGCCGCGTCATGACGGCGATGTACGGACGCGCCTCACCTGGTCGTCATGGACGATGGGCGCGTTCCCAGCCATGGCGGGTCGGCCGGGGCGCAAGGCCGGTGGTGCGTGAGCGGTAGACGATGTAGGGACGGAACAGGTAGCCGACGGGTGCGGTGAAGGCGTGCACGAGGCGGGTGAAGGGCCACAGGGCGAAGAGCAGCATGCCGATGAGCGTGTGCAGTTGGAAGGACAGGGGGGCGGCGCCCATGGCCTCGGTGTCCGGCCGCAGCGTGAAGACGGAGCGGAACCATACGGAGACGGTCGCGCGGTAGTTGTGCTCCCCTCCGGCCACTCCGGCGCCGAGCAGAGTGGCGGCGAGCCCGGTGACGATGGCGGCGACGAGGACCAGGTACATCGTCTTGTCGTTGCGTGTGGTCGCCATGAACACCGGGCCGGTGGTGCGGCGGCGGTAGACGAGGATCGCCACGCCGGCCAGGGTGGCGAAGCCGGCGATCCCGCCAAGGACGAGGGCCTGCACGTGGTAGGCGCTCTCGGACAGGCCCGCGGACGTCGTCCAGCTCTCGGGGATCACGAGGCCGATGAGGTGGCCGACGAGGACGACGAGGATGCCGAAGTGGAACAGCGGGCTGCCGATGCGCAGTAGCCGGGATTCGTACAGTTCGGAGGAGCGCGTGGTCCAGCCGAACTGGTCGTACCGGTAGCGCCAGATCGTTCCGCCGATCAGGACGGCGAGGGTGAGATAGGGCAGGACGCCCCACAGGAAGATGCCCAGGGTGTTCACCGGATACCACCTCCGGGCGGTGCCGCGGCGTACGGTTCCAGGCCGACGGTCTCGGCGGGTGGGCCGGTGCGGGCCAGTCGCTGTGCGGCGGCGCGGTCCTGGGGCGAGGTGCCGGGCAGCAGGGTGCACACCGCCTCCACCGCGCCCGTGTACGGCGAGCCGATGTCGCGCAGGGCGAGGCGGAGCAGTTCGATGCCGGCGCGATGCTCCTGGAGCAGGGCGAGGCCGTCGGCCAGGTCGCCGGTGGCGGCGTATTCGAGGACGAGCGGCAGGAAGTCCGGCAGTTCGCGGGTGCTGGGTTCGAGTCCGGCGCGGCGGTAGCGGGACTTGAGGGCGGCCAGGGCGTGGCCGCGGCGGCGGGTCTCGCCATCGGTCCACCATGTCAGGTACAGGCAGCAGCGACGGCGCCGGTCGAAGGTGGCCACATAGCGTTCGGCCGCCTCGCGCGGCGGTGTGGCGGCGAGGTGGTCGAGAAGGCCGGTGAGCGCCGTCGGTGCGGGTCCGGGTGGCAGAGCGGATACTGCCTGCGTCACCAGCGGGATGCGCTCGTGGACGGCTTCGTCGGGGTACTGCAGCAGGATCGAGGCCGCCTGGCAGATCAACGCTGCGGCGTGGTGGTCGGTGGTCACCGCTCCTCCCGATGCTCCGGGTGCCTGGGTGGGAAGAGTCCTTCGGGGTGGCCCTTGCCGTCCCAGTTGAGCAGGTTGATCCGTGCGCCCGGGCGTTCCGGGTCGGCAAGTCCGCCGCCGGTCTGCCGCTCCTTGAGGGCGTGGAAGGTTTCGACGGAGACCGGGACCGGCTGTCCGGACGCCTCGCCGAACGGGCCGCTGCCGTACATGCCGGGGCCGCCTTCGAAGTCGAGGCTGCAAGCGGTCTCCTCCAGCCGCCGTCCGTCCGCCTCATGGGCCGTGGGGATCACGTAGCGGTCGTGGTACTTGGCGACGGCGAGCAGCCGGTACAGCGCGGTGATCTCGGCGCCGGTCGTGCCGACCGTCGTGGCGATCGATTCGTCGGGCGGGTCGCCGAGGTTGTTGGCCCGCATGTAGGAGCGCATGGCGGACAGCCGCCGCAGTACCTGCTGCACAGGTTCGGGGTCGCCGGCGGTGAACAGTTCGGCAAGGTACGCGAGAGGGATGCGCAGGGTGTCGATGGCGCCGAAGAGGTTGTCGAGGTCCTCGCCGTCGTGCCCGGTGCTCGTCAGCGCCTCGACGACCGGGGACAGCGGCGGGATGTACCAGACCATGGGCAGCGTGCGGAACTCCGGGTGCAGAGGCAGCGCCACCCGGTGGGTCTTGGCCAGGGCGTAGACGGGAGAGCGGCGGGCCGCTTCCAGCCAGTCTTCCGGGATGCCGTCGCGCCGTGCCGCTGCGATCACGTCCGGGTCGGTCGGGTCGAGGAACAGATCAAGCTGCGCCTGGTAGAGGTCCTTCTCGTCCGCGACGGAAGCGGCCCGGCCGACGCGGTCCGCGTCATAGAGGACCAGGCCGAGGTAGCGCAGGCGTCCCACGCAGGTCTCCGAGCACACGGTGGGCAGGCCGACCTCCATGCGGGGGTAGCAGAGGTGGCACTTCTCGGCCTTGCCGGTGCGGTGGTTGAAGTAGACCTTCTTGTACGGGCATCCGGTCACGCACATGCGCCAGCCGCGGCAGCGGTCCTGGTCGACAAGCACGATGCCGTCCTCGGACCGCTTGTACATCGCCCCGGACGGGCAGGAGGCGACGCATGAGGGGTTGAGGCAGTGCTCGCAGATCCGCGGCAGGTAGAACATGAACGCCTGCTCGAAGGCGAACCGGACCGTGTCCTCGGCCTCGCGGCGCAGGCGTTCGACGACCGGGTCGCGATCGGCGGTCTCCGCCCCGCCGCCGAGGCTGTCGTCCCAGTTCGCGCTCCACTCCACCGACATCGGCTCCCCGGAGATCAGCGACTTGGGCCGCGCAACGGGGAAGTCCTCGCCGAGCGGCGCCGCGGTGAGGTTCTCGTAGTCGTACGTCCACGGCTCGTAGTAGTCGCGAATGTTGGGCAGCACCGGGTTGGCGAAGATGGTCAGCAGCTTGCGCAGCCGCCCGCCGGCCCTGAGCTTGAGCCGCCCGCCTCGCGTACGGATCCAGCCGCCTTGCCACCTGTCCTGGTCCTCGTAGCGGCGCGGGTAGCCCTGGCCGGGCCGGGTCTCGACGTTGTTGAACCAGACGTACTCGGTGCCGCTGCGGTTGGTCCACGCCTGCTTGCAGGTGACCGAGCAGGTGTGGCAGCCGATGCACTTGTCGAGGTTCATCACCATCGCCAGCTGGCCCATGCAGCGTCCAATGGTGTCTCCGCCACGGGTCATCCGTACGTCACCTCCTGCGAGCGGCGACGAATGACGGTGACCTCGTCGCGCTGGTTGCCGGTGGGGCCGAGGTAGTTGAAGGCGAAGGAGAGTTGGGCGTAGCCGCCGATGAGATGCGTCGGCTTGATCAGGATGCGGGTCAGGGAGTTGTGGATGCCGCCGCGCCGCCCGCTCGTCTCGGCAAGCGGGACGTTCACCACCCGCTCCTGGGCGTGGTGGACGTACACCGTCCCGGCCGGCATCCGGTGCGAGACGATCGCGCGCAGCACCATCACCCCGTTGCGGTTGACCGCCTCGACCCAGTCGTTGTCCCGCACTCCGATGGCCGCCGCGTCCTCGGGACTCATCCACACCGTCGGCCCGCCCCGGGACAGGGTGAGCATCAGCAGGTTGTCCTGGTACTCGGAGTGGATCGACCACTTCGAGTGCGGTGTCAGATAGCGGACGGTGACCTGGCGTTCGCCGTCCGGGCCCAACTCGGGTTCGCCGAAGAGCCGGTGCATGTCCAGCGGCGGCCGGTAGACGGGCAGGGTCTCTCCGAACTCGTGCATCCAGTCGTGGTCGAGGAGGAAGTGCATACGTCCGGTGAGCGTGTGCCAGGGCTTGAGCTGTTCGACGTTGGTGGTGAAGGGGGCGTAGCGCCGTCCGCCGGTCTCGCTGCCGGACCACTCCGGGCTGGTGAGGACGGGGACGGGGTGGGCCTGGGTGTCGGCGAAAGTGATACGGCGCTCCTCGCTGCCCTCGGCCAAGTGCGCCAGTGGCCGCCCCACCCTCCGTTCGGCGCTGCGGAAGCCCTCTACGGCGAGGCGGCCGTTGGTGGTGGCGGACAGGGCGAGGACGGCCTCGGCCATCTTGGCGTCCGTGTCCAGGGCGGGCCGCCCCTCGCCCGCTCCGCCGAGCATCACCCCGTTCACCCGGGCCAGCTGCTCGACCTCCTCGCCCGGGTGGTAGGTGACGCCCTTGGTGATCAGCCCCAGGCGCTCGGTGAGCGGGCCGAGGGCGGCGAGTTTGTCGGCGACCGCGCCGTAGTCACGTTCCACGACGGTGAGGTCCGGCATGGTCCGCCCGGGCACGGGGGTGGTGTGGGCGTCGCGCCAGTCCCGGATCGCGCCCAGGGGCTGCGCGGTCTCGCCCGGTGTGTCGTGCTGCAACGCTGTGGCCACGAGGTCGCTGCGCACGCCGAGGTGGTCACGGGCCAGGTCACTGAAGCGGCGGGCGATGGCGGTGAAGGCTGCGAAGTCCGAGCGGGTCTCCCAGGGCGGGCCGATGGCGGGCGTGAACGCGTGCACGTAGGGGTGCATGTCCGTCGAGGACAGATCGTGTTTCTCGTACCAGGTGGCGGCGGGCAGGACCACGTCGGCGAGCAGGGTGGAACTGGTCATGCGGAAATCGAGCGCCAGCAGGAGGTCCAGTTTTCCCTCGGGTGGCTCCTGGTGCCAGGTCACGTCGCGGGGGCGGCGGTCGGGCGGGGTCTCGTCCGCCCGCAGAGTGGAGTGCGTACCGAGCAGGTGCTTGAGAAAGTACTCGTTGCCCTTGGCCGAGGAACCGAGCAGATTGGCCCGCCACAGGGTCAGGCAGCGCGGCCAGTTCTCCGGCGCGTCCGGGTCCTCGCAGGACCAGCCGAGCTCCCCCGCCGCCAGCTTGCGGGCGATGTACGCCGGCGTCTCCTCTCCACTGGCCGCGGCCTCGTCGGCGAGGTCCAGCGGGTTGCGGTCGAACTGCGGGTAGGAGGGCATCCAGCCCAGCCGCGTCGCCAGCGCGAGCGTGTCAGCGGTGTGCAGCCCGGCCAGGTCGCCCCGGGCCAGGGGCGAGGTGAGCGCGTCGGCGCGGTAGCCGTCGTAGCGCCACTGGTCGGTGTGGGTGTACCAGTACGCCGTGCCGATCGCCTGCCGAGGCGGGCGCTGCCAGTCCGCCGCCATGGCCAGCGTGGACCAGCCGGTGAAGGGACGGCACTTCTCCTGGCCCACGTAGTGCGCCCACCCTCCGCCGTTGCGCCCCATCGCGCCGCTGAGCATGAGCAGGGCCAGGATCGCCCGGTAGGTCGCGTCTCCGTGGAACCACTGGCAGACCCCTGCTCCCATGATGATCATCGTGCGGCCCCCGGACCGCTCGGAGTTGCGCGCCAACTCCCGCGCCACGCGGACCGCCACCGCAGCCGGCACGGAGGTCAGCCGCTCCTGCCATGCAGGCGTGTACGGCGCGTCGGCGTCGTCGTATCCGGTCGGCCACTGGCCGGGCAGGCCGTCGCGGTGCACGCCGTACTGCGCGAGCATCAGGTCGAAGACCGTGGTCACCAGACGGCCCTCGACACGGCGCGCCGGCACGCCTCGGTGCAGCACCGCCCCGCTTCCCTCGGCCGTGTCGAAGCGCGGCAACAGCACCTCGACCGCCTCCGCCCCTTCGCCGAGCAGGGTCAACTGGGGCGCCACCTCACCGAGATCGAGGTTCCACCGCCCCTCACCGGACCGGGTCCACCGCTCGCCCAGGGTGCCGCCCGGCACAACCGGCCTGCCCGTACGGCCGTCGACGAGCACCGTCTTCCACTCGGCGCCTTCACCCGTATCGCCGAGGTCGGATGCGCGCAGAAACCTCCCCGGCACATGGCCGCCGTCGTGCTCGTCCAGGGTCACCAGAAACGGCAGGTCGGTGTACTGCCGCACGTAGTCGACGAAGAACGGCACTCGCCGCTCGACAAAGCACTCGGAAAGGATCACATGCCCCATGGCCATCGCCAGCGCTCCGTCCGTGCCGGGCTGGGCGGGCAGCCACACGTCGGCGAACTTCGTATGGTCGGCGTAGTCCGGCGAGACCACGACGACCTTCTGGCCCCGATAACGGGCCTCGGCCATCCAGTGCGCGTCCGGGGTGCGGGTAACCGGCACGTTCGAGCCCCACATGATCAGGTAAGCCGCGTTCCACCAGTCGCCGGACTCCGGCACATCTGTCTGGTCCCCGAACACCTGCGGGGAGGCGACCGGAAGATCGGCGTACCAGTCGTAGAACGACGTCATGCACCCGCCGATCAGCTCAATGAACCGCGCCCCGATCGCGTGCGACACCATCGACATCGCCGGGATCGGCGAGAAACCGGCGATCCGGTCGGGCCCCCACCGCTTGATCGCATGCACATGCGCCGCAGCCGCGATCTCGACCGCCTCGTCCCACGAGACCCGGACATGGCCGCCCTTGCCCCTCGCCCGCTGGTAGCGGCGGCGGCGCTCCGGGTCGGACTGGATGTCGGCCCACGCCAGCACCGGGTCACCCAACCGCGCCCTGGCCTCCCGGTACATCTCCACGAGGACTCCGCGAGCGTAGGGGAAACGCACGCGCGTCGGCGAGTACGTGTACCAGGAGAAGGCCGCCCCTCGCGGGCAGCCGCGCGGCTCGTACTCCGGGGAATCCGGTCCGACCGACGGGTAGTCGGTCTCCTGACTCTCCCAGGTGATGATCCCGTCCTTGACGTACACCTTCCACGAACACGAGCCCGTGCAGTTCACCCCATGGGTGGAGCGCACTACCTTGTCGTGGCTCCACCGGTCCCGGTAGAAGGCATCTCCCTCGCGGCCGCCCTCAAGGAAGACCGCCCGCAGATCCGAAGTGGCCTCCCGCCGCGTGAAGAACCGCCCTGCACGCAGCAGCGCCTTCGCGGCCGCTCCATCGGCTGCGGCCCCGCTGTCCGCCACGACCGTCACCTCACTGTTGGGAGGGCTTGAGGGACACCTGCATCGCAAAATTACCGTTATGCGCCAATTTGTGCCGGTTAGGAGAAACAGAGTGCCCTGTGGCCACAAGTGCACCCGCACCGTCTACGGGAGGGTCAGGGGCCGTACGTCCCCGGCCCTGGGCCATACAGCCCCTCACCCGGTTCCCGGCCCCCCGCACACCATGTCTGGTGCGTCGCCGGTGTGCGAGGAGAGGAGGAGCCAGTGAGCCGTTCCGCGCAGCCGACGCGCATGCTGGCTCTGGCTACGGCCGGGTTCATGGCCGGCTTCTGGGCTTGGGCACTGCTGGGGCCGCTCGGCCCGACGCTCCGCGAGGACTTGGGCCTCAGCTCGTTCCAGCAGTCCCTGGTGGTGGCCGTGCCGGTCCTGGTCGGCTCGCTCGGCCGGATTCCGGTCGGAGCACTGACCGACCGCGTCGGTGCCCGCGGGATGTTTCCCCTCGTCACCGCCCTGACCATCCTGCCCGTGTTGTACCTGGGCCATCTGGCCGACTCCCTGGCCGAGTTCCTCATCGGCGGCTTCTTCCTCGGGCTGGGCGGCACCACGTTCGCCGTCGGCGTCCCGTTCGTCAACGCCTGGTACCCGCCCGAACGGCGCGGCCTGGCTCTCGGCATCTTCGGCATCGGAACCGGGGGAACCGCCATCTCGGCGTTCACCACCGTGCAGCTGGCCGATGCCGTCGACCGGAGCTTTCCCTTCACCCTCGTCGCCGTCATCCTGGCCGTCTACGCCGTCACCGCGCACTTCCTCCTGCACGACCAGCCGGAACGCGCCATTCCGGCCGGCTCGCTGCTCGCGCGCACCACCGCCACCATGCGGATGCCCACCGCCTGGCAGCTGGCCTTCCTCTACGCCGTGGCCTTCGGCGGTTTCGTCGCCTTCAGCGTCTACCTGCCTACCTATCTCACCAACGCCTACGACCTCGGACGCTCAGACGCCGCCCTGCGCACCGCCGGCTTCGTCGTCCTCGCGGTCGCCGCGCGCCCGGTGGGCGGCTGGCTCTCCGACCGGCTCCACCCCGTCCCTGTGCTCATCGGGGCGTACGCCGCCATCGCCGGACTCGCCCTCCTTGCCTCCTTCGAGCTCGCGCTGATCCCACTCGGCACGCTGGCCTTCCTCGGCATGGCCGCAGCCCTGGGAACCGGATCGGGCGCCGTGTTCGCCCTCGTCGCCCGCCTCGTACCCGCCGACCGGGTCGGATCGGTCACCGGTATCGTCGGCGCCGCCGGCGGACTGGGCGGCTTCTTTCCACCCCTGGTCATGGGCGCGGTCTACAGCATCGCCGACGACTACACCTGGGGGTACCTGCTCCTGGCCCTCACCGCAGCCGCCACCTGTGCCTTCACCGGGACCGTGGTCCGGCGCCATGCCCTGCGCCCGGGAGTACGCGGGCGAGGCGCCTGACTCCTACCGACGGCACTGCAAAGCCGTCAGGGAACTGTCTGCGAGTAGCCGTGGCCCCGAACCGGGACGAAAGGAGACCGCCCCCGGTAGCTGTCCCGGCGCTGCGTGAGGCGACCGCAGTCCGAAGACGTGCCTGTCTCAGTGTGCGAAGACCAGGCTCAGCCGGGCCGCTGTACCCGGGCGGAGCGAGAAAGCCGACCACCCGGATCACCACCTACCGCCAAGGCCGCGCGCGGCTGCCGCTCCGGCCACAGCCGTGCCTGCAGACGCATCACCACATGGCCGAGACCGGACAACGCACAGGCGATCGCCAGGTCCCCGAGCGACAGTGGCTCTGTGCCCAGCAACTCCCGGAGAGGGGGCAGATAGACACCGGCCGCCTGGAGGCCCAAGGCCGCACCCACGGCAACGAGCAGGAACGGGTTGGCCAGGCTTCCCGGACGGGCGCGGGAGCCCAGGGCAACGCCCAGCTGGGTCGCGCCGAGAACCAGGAAGATCATGGACTGCCAGGGGCGGCCCGTCTCCCTGGCCCACACGCCGGCTACCAGGGTCACGGTGGCGACGAAGGTCCCCATGAACAGGATCCGCGGCCACAGGCCGGCGCCCAGCACGCTCTCCTCGGGAGGCCGGGGTGGATGACGCATGGCGTCGGGGTCGACGGGTTCCGCGCCGAGCGCGACACCGGGCAGACCGTGCGTGAGCAGGTTGATCCACAGAATCTGTGCGGGCAGCAGCGGCAGCGGCATCCCCAGGAAGGGGCCGAGGAGCATCACGAGGATCTCCGCGGTGCCGCCGGCAAGCCCGTAGAGCAGGAACCGGCGTACGTTCGCGTAGACCCGACGCCCCTCTTCGACGGCCGACACGATGGTGGCCGGGTTGTCGTCGGCGAGCACCAGGTCGGCCGCCTGGCGGGCCACTTCGGTGCCGCGCCGCCCCATGGCGACACCGATGTCGGCGCGACGCAGGGCCGGGCCGTCGTTGACCCCGTCCCCCGTCATCGCCACCACCTGCCCGGCCCCGCGCCACGCCTCGACGATGTCCAGCTTCTGCTCGGGAGTGGTCCGCGCGTAGACGCGTACGCCGGTCAGCTCGCCGGCCGCGCCTTCCCGGATCCGTTGCCCGGTGGTGACCTCCTCCTCCCGGGAGGCGATGCCGAGGCGCTCCGCCACGGCCCGTGCGGTCAGCGGATGGTCACCGGTGATGAGTACAGGGACGATGCCGGCGCGTTTGCAGGCGGCGATCGACGGCTCGGAAGCGGCGCGGGGCGGGTCCAGGATGCCGACAAGGCCGAGCAGCGACAGGTCCGACTCCCATGTCCCGGACGGTTCCAACGCCTCCTCGTGGTCGGCCGACGCGATGGCGAGCACCCGGTACCCGTCGCGCGCCAGTACCTCCGCCTGAGCCGCCGCCCGGGCGAGCAGGTCCGGACCGTCGGCCAGGACCTGCGACCGGAGCAGGGACTCCGGCGCTCCCTTGCACGCGACCCGCACTGCTCCGTCCGGCCGGCGGTGGACGGTCGTCATGCGCTTGCGGCCGCTGTCGAACGGAATCTCCTCCAGGCGCGGCAGCTCGCGGTCCAGCGCCGCCCGGTCCAGCCGGAGCCGGGCCCCTGCTACGAGCAGCGCGGCCTCGGTGGGGTCACCCAGCGCGCGCCACTCCGCGGAGCCGTCCGGCGGAGGCTCCAGCGCCGCGTCGTTGCACAGCATCGCGACGCGCAGCAACGCCGCCAGGTCGGGTGCGTCGTTCGCCGTGACCGTTTCTCCGTCGCGGATGACCCGGCCCTGGGGCTCGTAGCCGGTGCCCAGGACCGTGGCCTCTCCGTGCGGCGTCCACAGCCGTTCGGCGGCCATTCGGCCTTCGGTCAGGGTGCCGGTCTTGTCGGTGGCGATCACCGTGACGGAGCCCAGCGTCTCCACCGCGGGCAGCCTGCGGACGATGGCGTGCCGGTCCGCCATCCGCCGTGCCCCCAGGGCGAGCGCGAGCGTCACGACGGCGGGCAGGGACTCCGGTACGGCGGCGACCGCGAGACTGATCGCCGCCACGATCATCAGCTCCACGGGCTGCCCGCGCACCAGCCCGAGAGCCAGAACCAGGGCGCACAGGGCCACGATGGCGGCTGCCAGAACCCGGCCGAACCTCGCCAGCCGGCGCTGCAGCGGGGTCAGCCCGGGCGCGGCACCCATCAGGGACGCGATCCGGCCGAGCGCGCTGTCGGCTCCCGTGGCGGTGATCACGACGCGTCCGCGGCCGCGGACGACGACCGTGCCCGCCGACACCCTGCCGTGCGGGGGGTCGCTGTCGGGAGCCTTTTCCACCGGGACGGATTCCCCCGTCAGCGAGGACTCGTCCGCCAGCAGCAAGGCCGCAGCCAGTACGTCCCCGTCGGCGGGCACGATGTCCCCCTCGGCTACCAGGACCAGATCGCCGGGCACCACCTCGGCAGCGGGGAGGGAGCGTTCCTCGCCGTCGCGTACGACTCTGGCGGTGGGAGCGCTCATGGCGGACAGGGCCATCACCGCCTGTTCGGCTCGTACCTCCTGAACGACGCCGACTGCGGTGTTCACCGTGATGACGAGCAGAATCACGGCGGCATCGGAGAGATCACCGGTGGCGATCGTCAAGGCGGCGGCCACCAACAGCACCAGGATCAGCGGGTCGCGCAACTGCTGCAGCACCCGGCGCCATACGGGGGCGCGCGGCTCCGACGGGATCGCGTTGGGCCCGTAACGCGTCAGTCGGCGCGCGGCCTCGGGCGACGACAGACCCGCCGCGGAAGACGCGGAAGATGTCGTACGGGGTGCGTCGGTGCCCGCATCAAAACCCCGGTCGCCCCGCTGCACGCTCACGCGCCCGACGGGGTTCTGTACGCGGGTGCCTCACGGACTGCTCGAAGGTCGCTGTCGCGCACCGCGAGGGGGCCGGGGCGTGCCAGAGCGGCGGCATCAGGACCGGCTTGTTCGCTGTGTGCCATCCACCAAACTCCCGTCGTGCAGGGAACCGCCGTCCCCGAATACGGTGTCCGCTTGTCAGGGTGCCACCGCTGACGCCGACCGGCATGACCGATCACTCGTCGTGTGGGCGATCCTGGCGATGCAAGACCGGGCATGGGACTGTTGGTCAGGGCTGTGCGAGGCTGCGCCCGTGGTCTGCGGCGTACGCTGCGAAGACTTCCGTCGCCGTGCCACCGGTGTGGAGAAAACGCTGGTCAAGAATGGCGGCGAGGTCCTTCAGCGCACCGGCCAGGCGCACCTCCGGCCGCTGGGCTGCCTGTCCTCGCTGGGCGAGGGTGGCGGCGTAGCCGACCGTGGCCGCCAGCGAGGAGTGGTCCTCTCCGTCGTGGAAGTAGTACGCCTCGGCGTACTGGGTGAAGTCGATACGCACGCGTACGACTTCCGTTGCCAGGCTGTCCAGCAGCAGCGCCCCGGC
>CBFGQM010000041.1:0-21967 GCA_965650905.1 uncultured Streptomyces sp.
GCCCACCGTGATCTGGCTGGGCCTGAACGACTCGATGATGTACGCCGTGATCCTGCTCGGCGCGGTCCCGTCCATCGCCAACGGCCTTGTCGCGGGCATCGACCAGATCCCGCCGCTGTTCCTGCGCGCCGGGCGGACCCTGGGCGCCTTCGGCCTGCGCGGCGCCTGGCACATCGTGATGCCCGGGGCGCTCCCCGGCTATCTCGCCGGACTCAAGCAGGGCTGGGCCTTCTCCTGGCGCTCGCTGATGGCCGCCGAGATCATCGCCTCCTCGCCCGATCTCGGCGTCGGTCTCGGCCAGTTGCTGGAGAACGGGCGCAACAACGCCAGCATGCCGCAGGTGTTCCTGGCCGTCTTTCTCATCCTGCTCGTCGGCATCGCCATCGACCTGCTGATCTTCAGCCCGCTGGAACGGCGGGTGCTGCGCAGCCGGGGCCTGCTGGTCACCCGCTGAACGAGCGGATCGCGATCGTCATCGGGTGCACGCCCACCAGCCCGGCACCGGCACACCCGCGCACGGCACCGGCCCGGCAGAGGCATCGCCACAGCCGAGCCGGTGCTGCTGTGTGCGGAATGGGAGGCCCCGTCCGCCGCAGGCGAGCCTGGTCGGCAGCACCTGACCATCAGAGGACCGCTTCCGGTGGGTTTGAGCCCCGAACGGGAGCCCTATGAACTCGTCCAGTGTCAGTAGAGGCTGAGACGAAGTGCGGATGACGGGCGATGTCTTTGGCTTCCATGTACGTCGTGAGTGCCGGGTCCGCGGTGGGAGTGCCAAAACTCACGACCTGACTCCTCTGGCCGGCGAGGCGTTTCGCGCGGGCGTTGGCGGATGCGGAGACCGGTGCCGGCGCGGTGGACCGCCGGGTGAGGCGGCGGGCCAGCGGCTCGGTGTAGCGGGCGGTGAGCGGGCCGACGATGACGAGGATCAGTACGTAGGCGGTGGCCAGTGGCCCGATGCGGGGCTCGACACCGACGGCGAGGCCGGCGATGACGATGGAGAACTCACCGCGGGCGACGAGGGTGCCGCCGGCTCGCCAGCGGCCCGCGCCCTGGATTCCCGCGCGGCGGGCGGCGTACCAGCCGGTGGCGATCTTCGTAAGGGCGGTGACGATGGCGAGCAGGAGCGCGGGCACAAGGACGGGCGGGATGTCGGCGGGGTCTGTGGACAAGCCGAAGAAGACGAAGAAGACGGCGGCGAACAGGTCCCGCAGCGGGGTGAGGAGATTGCTGGCGCCTTCGGCGACCTCGCCGGACAGGGCGATGCCGACGAGGAACGCGCCGACAGCGGCGGAGACTTGGAGTTCCTGCGCGAGGCCGGCGACGAGGAGGGTGAGGCCGAGGACGACCAGCAGGAGCATTTCCGCGGTGTCGGAGGAGACCGCGCGGCTGATCAGCCGTCCGTGGCGCAGTGCGACGTAGAGGACGGCGCCGACCGTTCCCAAGGAGATCAGCAGGGTGACGGTGCCGCCGGCCAGGCTGACTCCGGCGAGCAGGGCGGTGAGGATCGGCAGGTAGAGCGCCATGGCGAGGTCCTCGATGACGAGGACGCCGAGGACGATGGGGGTTTCGCGGTTGCCGAGCCGGCGCAGGTCGCCGAGGACCTTGGCGATGACGCCGGAGGAGGAGATCCAGGTGACGCCGGCCAGCGCGACGGCGGCCACCGGCCCCCAGCCCAGGAGCAGTGCCGCGATGGCGCCGGGCACCGCGTTGAGGACGAAGTCGACCGCGCCGGAGGGATATTGGGTCTTGAGGTTGGTGACGAGTTCGGAGGCGCTGTACTCCAGGCCGAGCAGGAGCAGCAGGAGTACGACGCCGATCTCGGCGCCGGTGGCGACGAACTCCTCGCTGGCTTGGAGCGGGAGGATGCCGCCGTGGCCGAAGGCGAGTCCGGCCAGGAGGTAGAGGGGTATGGGCGAGAAGCCCACCCGTCCGGCGAGGCGGCCCAGCAGGCCCAGGGCGAGGATGATCGCTCCGAGTTCGATGAGCATGGCGGTGGTGTTGTGCACGGGCGTCGGTCCTCCGGTTCGGTGACGGCGTCTGTGCCTTTGTGGCAACGGGCGGCGAGTGGGCGCTGCCGGGTGGGGTCGGCGATGCGGCCGGGCGTACGGGAACGCTCGGTCAGGCCGGGTGAGGCATGACCGGGTCGGTGTCAGTGCGGGCGTGACCGACAGGCAGGGGTCGGGCAGTGGCCGGCCACTGCCCGACCTGGCGGCATGGCGGCATGGCGCAGGTGGTCCCGGCCCGTCTAGCCGTAGACCAGGCCGTCATCCGCCGGCCTGGCGGGTGTGGATGCAGTCAGGGAACACCTGGCGTGTGCGTCGGACCGGGAGATCAGACGCCGAGAAGGGCACGGTCCCCTTCAGGCACGCTGTCACGGGCGGTGTTGTCCATGCGCACAGCCCTGGCAGCCAACACGGGCAGGTGGCACGAGGCCCCGGTGGCGGGCAGGCCAGCGGCGTGGACAGGTCGATCCATGTTCACTTCCCCCCATCGCACCGAGATCCGGAAGTGCCGGAAATGCAATCCCACAGAATGAGCCATCAGCCGCCCAATAGAGCGTGAAGGCTTGGTAAAGGAGTTTAGCGCACGACGAATTACACATAAGTAGCATTCGATTACATATCGACAGTAAAGGCATTGTTGATCATGGCAATTCACCGAATGGGTGCGCGGGACTTGGCACTGCTCGGCCGAGGGCTGAGTTGTCGGCGGCAAACTGTGAGGCGTCATTCGGTCCGTGCCGGGGTGGTGGCCTCCGGCTCGGGGGCGCCGTGTTCGCCGAGCCAGCGGGCGAGTTTGACGCGGCGGCTGATGGCACGCAGGCGGCGCTCCGCGGCTTCCCGGGTCTGGGGGGTACGTGTAGTTGGGATACACCACGCCTCCCGGGCACTTCTTCATGACCTATGGCCTGCCGGACTCCTGACAGCGATCGCCGAGCGGAGCGTTGTTCCGGGATCGGCGAGCGAACTATCCACACCGATTGAACTATTGCTCCGGCCCAAGCACAGTTGGCGCAATGAGTGCTGGTTCCTTTACAGGTGACTGGTCCCATACCTGCTGGAGTGTGGCCTGATCCGTTTTCTGCGTAAGTGTGCACACCGAATGATCACAGCGATAAGCACCGCGCCCGGCCCCGACGTCGCCGAACTCAGGGTTCCCCTTCGCCCGGTCGAACGCGCCCAGCAGCCCATTGATCCCGTCACCGGGATAGCCATTGGTGGCCCGGCGCGAGGAGGTCGCCCATGCCAAGCGGCGGGCGTTTGGCGACTGGGAGCCCGCCAGGTCACAGCGTTCCGCGCGGCGGCGGCCACCTCGCACGCCATCTCGACGTGGAACATTGAAGGTCCGCTGCCTCACCGGCCTCGTTTGCGGATTCTGGAAGCGGAGAGACCCTGGAAGGGCGACACATGTGACCGAGGGGGGCTCACCTGGGAGCGTCATGTACAGCAAAGTCACGATCGCCGGTCACCCCGTTCACCCCATGCTCATTGGCTACCCGGTCGTCTGCTACACCGGCACGCTGGTGGGCTTCGCCGTCTACGCTGCCAACGGCAACCAGTTCTGGCTCAACCTGGCCATCGCCTTGAACGCTGTCGGTGTCGGCGGCGCGCTGCTCGCCGCCCTGCCGGGATTCGTCGACTGGGCCTTCGGTGTCCCGCGCGGCTCAACGGCCAAGACCGTCGGCCTGGCTCACGCCGCCTTGAACGTCGCCGCGCTCGCCCTGTTCGCCATCAGCCTGGGAACGTACGCCAGCCACTGGAACGGCCCCGCCACCGGAACCACCCGCGGGCTGGCGCTCGCCGCAGCCGGACTGGCCTGCACCATCGCAGCCGGCTTCCTCGGCTGGACGCTCGTGCAGAACTACCACATCGGCATCCGCCTCACCGCCGCTCAGGAACGCGACGAACTGACGGTGCAGAACACCAAGGTGATCAATCTGCACCGCGACCGTGCGGCGTGAGCGGCCCATCCGGTCGCCGGCAGGGGAGTGCCCGCAGCCTGGACGGACAGACGTGAGCATCATGGCCGTGACCGACGATCGTGATCAGGAGCCGGTGCTGTCGGGAGTGCTCGATCCCTCCGGTGCCCCTCTCCTTCGAGCGCGTTTCGCCCTGCCGACAAGACCTGTCACGTTCCTGCGTCGTGAGCGGTTGGTCAAGCACCTCGACGAAGCGATGCTGACGCCCTTGACGATGGTCAACGGGTCGTCGGGGGCGGGCAAGACCCTCTTGGTCGCCGACTGGGTCGCAGGCCTGGAGGTCCCGGTCGCCTGGCTCACCATCGACGCGGCCGACCGTGCTCCCGGGCTCTTCTGGGCGTATGTGCTGGAGGCTCTGCGCGTAGCCGGCGTGCCGGTGCCCGCGGAGGTCGGCTGTCCGGCGGAGGCGAGCCGCGTGGACCGCAGGATGTTGGCCCGCCTCGCCGCCGGGCTCGAGGGTCGCGACCGCCCCGTCGTCCTCGTACTCGACGAATACGATCGCGTGACCGCACCCGAGATCGCTGGGCAACTGCAGTTCGTCCTGCACCACGCGGGACGGGGCATGCGTCTGGTGCTCATCACCCGCACCGATCCCCTGTTGCCGATGCACCGGTACCGGGCGTCCGGCGAGATGACGGAGATCCGGGACGCGGAGCTTTCCTTCACGCGTGAGGAGGCCGCGGAACTCCTGACCCTGCACGGTCTGCGACTGCCCGGAAGTGCCGTACGTGCCCTGGTGGCGCGTACCCAGGGGTGGGCCGCGGGCCTGAGGCTGTGCGCCCTGGCAGCCCGGCAGAGCGAGGATCCCGAGACGTATGTGAAGCAGTTCGAAGCCGGCCGCAGTGCGGTGGCCGACTTCCTGCTGGCCGAGGTGCTCGACCTGCAGACGCCCGCTACGCAGGACCTGCTGCTGCGCATCAGCGTCCTGGAGCGGTTCTGTCCCGATCTGGCGAACGCGCTGACGCTTCGGACCGATGCCGAACCGATCCTGGCCGCGTTGCACCGTGAGAACGCCTTCGTTCAGTATCTCGGCCGCTCGTGGTACCGGCTGCACCCCCTGTTCGCGGAGATCCTCCGCGCCCATATGCGCGAGCGTGCTCCCGGACTGGAGCCCGAACTCCGCCGCCGGGCCGCGCTGTGGCTGAGGCGGTCAGGAGCCCTGCCCGAGGCGCTCGCCCAGGGAGCCGCCGCGGACGACTGGGAGTTCACCGCCGGTGCCGTCGTCGACGACCTGGCGATCGGGCAGCTGTTCACCGGCCTGCGCAGCGAGGACCTGTGCGACCTGTTCGAGCGGATGAGCCCTGAAACCACGGGACCGGCCGCCGACGTCGTCCGAGCAGCCCGCGAGCTGGCGCATCGTGACCTCGAACACGGTCTGCACCACCTGCACCGTGCCCAGGAGATGCTTGACAGGGACGGGTGCGACCCAGCCGCGGCCCGGCTGAGCTGCGCCCTGCTCGAAGCTCTGGCGGCGCGGCTGACGGGTTCTCCGGGCAGGGCGGAGAAGGCTGCCGAGGCGGCGCAGAACCTCAGAGGGGAGGTGCCCGCTCACCTCCTGGACGAGCATCCGGAGCTCACCGCCCTCCTGCTCACCCACCTGGGCTCCGCCCGTCTGTGGGCCGACCGTTTCGGGGACGCGCGCGTTGCCCTCTCGGCGGTCGCCGGGCACCGGGGCGGAGCCTTGCTGGCGCTTCCCCGCCTGGAGTGCCTCGGCCACCTGGCGCTGATCGACTACCTGACCGGTTGGATCGGCCGAGCGGAGCACAGGGCGCTGGAGGCAGTGGGCGAGGCAGAACGGTACGGCTTGCCCCACCGGTCGGGTTCCGGCCTCGGCCGGCTCGTCCGGGCCGCCGTCCTCATCGATCGCGACGAACTCGGCGACGCCCAGGCTTTTCTGGAGGAGGCGACCGCCTCCCGTACGGTCCTGGAGGACCCGGTGGCGCAGGCGAGCAGGGCCATCATCAAGGGACGGCTGAAGCTGGCCAGGGGCGATGCCCGAGGCGCGCTGGAGGCAGCGAACTCGGCCGTCCCCGCGGCCGTGACCTCACCCTGGGCGCAGGACCATGCTGCCCTGGTCGCCTCCGCCGCCCACCTGGCACAGGGCTGTCCCCAGGCGGCCGAGACGGTCCTGGAACGGGTGGCACACCACCGACCGGCATGTGCGGTCGAGGCGGCGCGGGCGCGGCTCGCGGCAGGGCACCCCGACGAGGCGCTGGACCTGATCGACAGCCTGCCCGGCCGTGACCGGCCCGGTCCTGCGGTCACCGTCCGGGCCACCTTGGTGCGAGCCCAGGCCGCCCATCAGGCAGGGGACCGCACCTCCGCCCGCCGCCTCGTCACCCAGGCGCTCCTGGATGCCCGGCGTGAGCAGTTGCGTCGGCCGTTCCTGGAGGCCGGACCCTGGATCCGTCCCCTCCTCAGTACGGACCGGCCGCGCGCTCTGGCCGGGGGCTGGCTCGCGTCCGGCCCCAGCAGGCGCGGAGATTGCGGGCCACCCGCGGTGAAACGGCCACCGGCGCTCGTCGTCGAGGACCTGAGCGGACGCGAGTGCGACGTCCTGCGGCGGCTGGACCGGATGATGTCCACGGAGGAGATCGCCGCCGACCTCTATGTGTCCGTGAACACGGTGAAAACGCACCTCAAGAGCATCTACCGCAAACTGGCGGTGAACCGGCGGGGCGACGCCGTGCGCCGGGCACGAGAACAGCGGCTGCTGTGAGGTGGGCTGGTCGGTGGCCGCCGCACGGCGTGCCGGCGCCTCCCGGCGTCTGATGGCCGCTTCCGCGTCGGTCACCCTGCTGCTCGGTCTTCTGATCACCTGTTCAAGATCACCTCGACGCACTGACAGAGGCCGTCCGTCTCGCAGGCGGCGTATCACCTGTTCCGGGTGAGGGCGGGCGGTGCCCGGCGGCGGACGATCGCAGGGAAGGCGCCGTCCGCCTGCCCTGGGGAGCCGGGGGGAGAGCAGCTCATGCGCTATGAGATCCGCGTCGACGGACACGTGTCGGAGACGCTGTCCAAAGCATTCCCGGAGCTGGACCACGTGGTGATGTCCGGTCAGACGGTCCTGTTCGGCCCGATCGTCGACGAGGCGCACCTGTACGGGCTGCTGGCGCGCTGCCAGTCGCTGGGGTTGCGGGTCGTGGAGATGCGCCAGGTGCCGGAGTGACCCCGTCCCCGACCGTCGGCGCGTCCACCGGCACAGGACGCCGGGGCTACGCCTGGGCGAACCCGGCGAGAGCCCGGTACAAGCGGTCGCTGCCGCCCAGGTGGGCGGCGATGGCGACGGGTCGCCGGAGTGGGCGTGGGCCCTGCCCCGCCTCGAACCTACCAAGGAGCGTCCATGGTCCCGAACAACGCCTCCGGACCGTCCCACTCCGGCAAAACCCCGGACAGCGGCCGTCACCTGACGCCTGCGGAACACGCGGAGTACAAGCGCCTTCGTGGCGCCGAGAAGGTACGCCACCGGCGCCTGCGCTACGTGGGTGCCGCCGTCCTGCTGCTGCTGGCCCTCCTGCTCGCCCCCCTGGCCGTGGTCGCGGCCTGGGTGGACGACGAGGTCTCCGACACCGACCGGTACGTGCAGACCGTCGCGCCGATGGCGTCGGAACCGGCCGTCCAGGACGTCGTGATCGACCGGCTGACCAACCGTGTCGTGGAGAACGTGGACGTCGAGGCGGTGACGGCCGCGCTCACCAAGACACTCGCGGACGCCGGGGCGCCACCGCGCGTCGTCGAGGGGGCCGAGGCCCTCGACGGCCCGCTGCGTTCCGCGGTCACGACGGTCGCGGACCGCGTCATCACCCGCGTGGTCACCAGCGACGCCTTCCAGCAGGCATGGGAAGGCGCCAACCGGCGGGCCCACGGCGCGGTGGTGAACATGCTCACCGGAGAGCGGGAGGGCGCCCTGCGCACCTCGGGCGACACGATCGAGCTGGACCTCGGAGCGGTGGTCGACGAAGCACGTCAGCGCCTCGTCGACGCGGGCTTCGACAAGGCCGCCGCCATCCCGGACACCGACCGGACGGTCACGCTGTTCGAGACCGAGAAACTGGGCAAGGCGCAGGACGCCCTGCGGCTGCTGGACGTCGTCGGCATCTGGCTGCCCGTACTGACCGTCGTGCTCGCCGTCCTCGCCGTGTGGACCGCTCCCGCACACCGGGTGATGCTCATGGTCACGGCCACCGGCGTCGGCGTGATGATGGTGCTGCTGCTCGTCGCGCTGGCCGTCGTACGGCGGGTCTACCTTGACGCGGTCCCCCCGGCGACCCTGCCCACCGACGCCGCCGCCGCGATCTTCGACACCTTCATGCGCTTCCTGCGCGACAGCACCCGCACCCTCCTCGTCGTGGCCGTCATCACCGGGCTGGCCGCCTACCTGTACGGCCCCGGACGCGCGGCCCGCGGCGTGCGGTCGCTCACCCAGCGGGGCGCCACGGCCGCCGGCCGGTCGCTGCACCGGGCCGGAGTACGCACCGGCTCCACCGGACGCTGGCTGGACACCCACCGGGCATGGACCACCGGTGTCGTCATCGGGGCGGGTGTCTTGGCGCTCGTGCTCTGGAACTACCCCACGGTCGGCGCGGTGGCACTGGTCCTCGGCGTGGTCCTCGCCGCGCTGGCCGTGCTGGCCGTGCTCGCCGCCGCGGCGGGACCGGAGCCGGCCGCGACCGCCGGGGAACCGGAGCGGTAATCGAGTGAACGCTCACGGCGGCCCGGCCGGGCGAGTGTGCCGCTCTGCCGAGTACACAACCGCGATCCCGCAGGCCATGGCGCAGTCGATCACACGGCCCCGGCCGACCGCAGCGGCACACACCCTCACCCGCCTCGGGTGAGGCCAACGGCTCCTTGCCGTGGGCACGCTGAGAACGGCATGCGGCGTCTTCCGCGGCGCATGCCCGGAATGGAGGAGAGACATGAGTGCGCAGACATACCTCGCGTACGACTTTCCGCTGCTGAGCGCCTTCTGGACCGTGTTCTGGATCTTCCTGTGGATCATGTGGTTCGTCCTGCTCTTCCGGATCGTCGTCGACATCTTCCGTGACGACTCCCTCAGCGGCTGGGCCAAGGCGGGCTGGCTGGTGTTCGTCCTCGTCCTGCCCTTCCTGGGCGTGTTCATCTATGTGATCGCCCGTGGCAAGAACATGGGCCGCCGGGAGATGGCGCAGGCGCGCGCGCAGCAGGAGGAGTTCGAGAGCTACGTCCGGGACACCGCCAAGGGTGGCGAGAGCCGGGCCAGCAGCGTCGACGAACTCGCCAGGCTGTCCGAGATCCGCGCCCGCGGTGACATCACGGACGAGGAGTTCCGCAGGGCGAAGGAACTGGTCCTGACCGGGACGGGCCCTTCGGGGCGCCCGACCGGCCTCACCCCCCCGTCCGGTGCCTGAGCGCCGCCGGACATACCGGACGTCCCTCACACTCACCGGACATCATCGAAATGAGGTAGCCAGGATGACCGCCACACACCCCGGACGCGCGCACCCGGTCAGGCAGGAGTGGGCCACCGGCCTGACGGCCTTCGCAGCCGTCATGCTCATGATCGCCGGAATACTCGACATCATGCGAGGCATCGCGGCGATCGCCGAAGACGACATATTCGTCACGACGAGGAACTACATCTTCGCGTTCGACCTCACCAGCTGGGGCTGGATCCACCTCGCCCTCGGTGTGCTCGCCGTGATCATCAGCGTCGGGCTGTTCCAGGCCTCGACGTGGGCACGCGTCGCCGGCGTGGGCATCGCCGGACTCGTCATCATCGCCAACTTCGTCTCCCTGCCGTACTACCCGGTCTGGTCGGTCGTGATGATCGCCATCTCGGGCTTCATCATCTGGGCCCTGTGCGTGACGCGGAAGGACGACGCCTTCGCCCCGTTCGAGCGCCCACCGGACAAGGTGTGAGTCCTGGCCTCCAGCGCAGCACGACGTGCCCGGGACCGGCACGGCCGGCGAGCCGATCCGTAGCCCGACAACGTGAGGGAGGGGGCTCATGAGAAGACGCACCGCGACCGGGAGCCGGCCGGCACGAGCTTCACCGGCGGCCCCCGGCGGGCACCGTGCCCGATGGGCGCGCCTGGCACTGCTCGTCCTCCTGGCGAGCGTGCTCGTACCACTCACCGTCGCTGGTCTGCGCAGCGTCCTCTGGGTGCTGATCGGCGTCGCCGGACTGGCCCTGGCCGCGGTCGGGGTGTGGTGGACCCTGGCACACGCCGGCGTGACGCGCGTACTGGGAGTGGCCCTGTCCGTGATCGCGCCGGCCACGGTCCTGGCCCTGTACGCCGCATCGGGCATGCTGGGAACGGCCCTCCTCGCCCTGGCCCTGTGGGCGCTGGCCGTGGCGGCGGCCCGGAACGCCTCATCGCCGGCGCACGCCCCCTCCTCACCCTCACGGGAGGAGAGGCCCCCTGCCAAGCACCCACGTCACCCCTGGATCCTCATGAACCCGCGCTCCGGTGGCGGCAAGGTGGACCGCTACCACCTCGCGGACAAGGCCGGCGCAGCGGGCGCCCGTGTCGTCCTGCTCGGTGCCGGGCATCAGGACGTGGCCGAACTCGCCCGGCAGGCTGTTTCCGAGGGAGCCGACCTGCTGGGCGTGGCGGGCGGCGACGGCACCCAGGCCCTGGTGGCAGAGGTGGCGGCGCGGCACCACCTGCCCTTCGTGGTGATCCCCGCCGGCACCCGCAATCACTTCGCCCTCGACCTCGGCCTCGACCGCGACGACCCGGCGGCTTCCCTGGACGCCCTGACCGACGGGGTCGAGCTCCGTGTCGACCTCGGATTCGCCGCCGACCGGGTCTTCGTCAACAACGCCTCCTTCGGCACCTACGCGGCCGTCGTCAGCGACCCCGCCTACCGCGACGACAAAGTGCGCACGGCCCTGCAGGCGCTGCCCGGACTCCTCACCGGCCTCGACGCCCCCAGGCTGCGGGTGCGCTCCGCCGGTGTGCACGTCGAGGGGCTGCAGGCGCTGCTCGTCAGCAACAACCCCTACCGGCGAGCCGTCGACTCGCCCCACCCCGGACGCAGGGAGCGGCTGGACTCGGGGCGGCTCGGCGTGCTGGGCGTGCACGTCGAGAACACCGCACAGGCGGCGCGGGTGGTGCGGGGTGCCCGTTCCCCGAACCTCACACGGTTCACCGCGGAGGAAGTCGTCGTCGACTCGGAAGCGGACACCGTCCCGGCCGGCGTCGACGGGGAGCACGTGCTGCTGCCGACACCCGTGGTCTGCCGCATCATGCCCAGCGCGCTACGCGTCCAGGTGCCACGCCACCGCCCGGGAGTACCGGTCAGCAGACCGGCGGCCGACTGGCCGCGCGTCGTACGGCTCGCGCTGGGCCGACCGGCCCCGGCCCGCGGGCGGGACCCGGCGGCCGCCTGAGCCGAGGCTGCGATCCGCAAGAGCCGCGCGGCCGCCTTCCCGCCCGGCACGTGGCCACCGCCTCGTCCAGCTCCGGCACGGCATACGCCCGGGGAGCCGTCACCGCAGGAAAGTCCTGAGCCTCGGGCGTCCGTCGGCTGCTCCGCATGCTCGCGTACCTCTCTTGCCGGTTCCCACCGGCCGTACCGACGGTCGCGGCGACGGCCCGGGACGGATCTCGACCGGCTCGCTCAGGCAATCCCGAGGATCGGGCGATCCCCGATAAAATGAGCGAGTCGGAAATGCCCGCTGTGCGAGGAAGGTCAAGGCGCGCACCGGGGACAGGCTGACTGATCGATCTGGAGGGTGGGGTCATGGCCGAAAAGATCATTTACCGTAGGGTCTACGAGGAGACCTCGCCCAGGGACGGTAAGCGGGTGCTGGTGGACCGGGTCTGGCCGCGGGGCATGCGCAAGGAGGACGCGCACCTGGACGAGTGGCTTCGCGATGTCGCCCCCTCAACCGAACTGCGCCGCTGGTACGGTCACGAGCCCAGCCGCTTCGCCGGGTTCCGCCGCCGCTACCTGGCCGAACTGCGCGATGCCGGACACCGGCAGGCCGCCGAGCACCTGCGTGATCTCGCCGCCCACAACAAGCTCACGCTGCTGACCGCCACGAAGGACGTGGACCACAGCCAGGCCGCCGTCCTCGCCGAGTGGCTGACCGGCACACGGTGACCGCGCAGAGAGCCGAGGCAGAGCTCAGACAGGCCGGGCGCCGATGCCGGCGCCTTCTCAGTAGCGGTTGCCACCACGCGGGTGTAGCGTCGTGATCAGCAGTCGTGGTTCCGAAGTCCCGTTCGCCCGTGATCACGATCATGGGCGTTCTTGCTTTTCCAGCGCCTCTCCGGACCAGGGCGATCACCTCCCGGGCACGCAGGGAGCGGGCCTGATTCCCTCGAAGGAGACAGTTATGGCCAGGGGCACGGTTAAGTGGTTCAACAGTGAGAAGGGCTTCGGCTTCATCGAGCAGGAGGGCGGCGGTCCCGACGTCTTCGCCCACTACTCCAACATCGCCGCCCAGGGTTACCGCGAGCTGCAGGAGGGCCAGAAGGTCGAGTTCGACATCACCCAGGGCCAGAAAGGCCCACAGGCGGAGAACATCCGCCCCGCCTGATCCAGCCGCCCTGGCGAGGCCCGGTATACCGACTTGGCCGCGCGGTAGGAGACCCGGGCCACCGCCGCTGACGGGCGGCCGCCACCGCGCACACCGTGACGGCGTCGGTGAAGCCGTCGGCCGAGCCGCGACCGACGCCGGTGGCCGCGACGGCGGAGACGACCGCGACGCCGATCGAACCGCCCACCTCGTGGAAGGTGTTGACTCCGCGACCACCTCGGCACGGCCGGACCGGCAAGCACTCCCCGGCGCACTGACGCCCGTTCGCAACTGCCGGTGGCGGCTACATGCTTCGGCCGGGGCCGGCCCGACCCGGCCGAAACGCGATGGATGCTCGAATCAAACATGCCCGTGATCGGCGGGATGAGTTCGTTGGCTTGTTTGCAGAGCTTGGACTGCGCTTGTCCGCCGGGCAATTGCAAGGGTGAGCAGGCCAGTGGCATGGTGGTGCGGCTCCGCTCCCCCCGCGGAACTGCAACCCGGCATGTATCACAATGTGAGCAAGCCTGTTTACCCATCGCACAGTTGAGCCCAAAACACAATACAGAAAGATTCAGCCAAACCCTACAGACGATCTTGGCGGCGATGGCCGATCTGTAGACCATGTTGCCGTCGGCCAGCCTGGGGACGGGGAACCACTGCCCGACGTACAACCCTCCCGTCCCACCGGACGCCGGAGATACAGCACCCGAGAAGGGCTTGTCGTGGAGCGCTATTTCAACAACCAGGACCAACAGAACCTCCGCAACCGGGTGCGACAATTCGCCGAACGCGAAGTACGTCCGCTGATAGCCGAGATGGAAGCGTCGCGCACCGTATCTTTCAAGCTTTCCCGGCTCATCGCCCGGCAGGGCTGGATCGGCGCCACCATCGACCCCGCCTACGGGGGGATGGGGATCGGACACCTCGGGAAGACCATCATCATCGAGGAACTCGCCCGCGTCAGCGGAGCGATGGGGGCGATGGCCCAGGCCTCCCAGCTCGGCGCCGCCAAGATCATCCACTTTGGGAACGCCTACCAGAAGAAGACCTGGCTGCCTACCATCGCCGCCGGCGACTGCCTGCCGACGATCGCGGTCACCGAGCCGGAGTCGGGCGGCCACGTTCTGGGCATGGGCAGTACAGCCGTCCGGGACGGCGACGACTACGTACTCAATGGCAGGAAGGTGTTCGTCGGCAACTCTCACGTCGGCGACCTGCACGGTGTCGTCGTCCGTACCGGGCCCGGATCGAAGGGCCTGACGGCCTTCCTCGTCGAAGCCAACCGCCCGGGCTTCTCGTTGGCCGAGCAGCAACCCGCCATGGGTCTGCACGGGTTCTCATTCGGAGAACTGATCTTCAAAGACTGCCGAATCCCGGCAGCGAATCGGCTCGGTGAGGAAGGCCAGGGCCTCGACGTCGCCTACAGTTCGTCGATCCTGTATGGCAGAGCCAACTTGACCGCGGTCTCCCTCGGCATCCACCAGGCGGTCTTCGAGGAGACGACCGCCTTCTGTCTCGAGCGCGAGCGGTACGGCAAGCCACTCGGCGAGCTCAACAACATCAAACTGAAGCTGGGCAGGATGAATTCCCGGCTGATGACCGCACGGCTGACCGCCTACCATGCTGCGCACCTGCTGGACCGCGGGCTGCCGTGCGACAGTGAGCTCATGAACGCCAAGCTCGTCAACGTCGAGTCCGCGATCGACTCGGCCCGCGACGCCATGGAAATCCACGCCGCCTGCGGCCTGTTCACCAACCGCCCCGTGGAGCGCTACCTACGCGACGCCTACCACATCTATGCGCCCGCCGGGACCTCCGAGATCCAGGAGCTGCGCCTGGGCGAAGTCGCGCTCGGCACGGCCAAGCGCCAGTGGTCCGAGCATCTGGCCGACCTCGTACGGACGGTGCCGCCGCGGCGCCTGGAAATGAAGCCGCTGGAGACAGTTGGCCACCCGGTGTGAACTACAGGGAGCCACGGACACAGCGCCGTGCCCGCGGCTCCTTGCATCTGGATGGGGTGCCCTCCGCAGAGGGCGGCTCCCGCGCTGACTCAGCGCCGGTCTCCGCCCTCCATCTCGCCAATGCGCTCCACCAGTTGCTGCGCCATTGACTTGATGGTTTCCAGACCCTGCCGCCCCCAAGGTCGTACATCCGTGTCCACCACGCATATCGTCCCGAGGGCGACTCCCGTCCGAGGGTCGATCAGCGGTGCACCGAGATAGGAGCGAATGCCGATCTCGTCCACCACCGGATTCCCGGCGAACCTCGGATAGTCGCAGACGTCCTCCAGCACCAGCGCCTTGCGCCGCACGACGACGTGTGGGCAGTAGCCGTGGTCCCGCGGCATGACCCGGCCGGGCTGGGTCTGCTGCGGCGCCAGCTCCACCGCCTGATCGGCCGTAGGCGTGTAGAGCCCGGCGAAGTACTGGCGGTCCTCATCGATGAAGTTGACCATCGCGAAGGGGGCGCCCGTGGTTTTGGCCAAGTTGCGTGCGAAATCGTCGAACTCCGGGACTGGGGCGTCACCGATCCCGATCTCGTGCAGCCTGGTCACCCGGGTCTGTACGTCGCGGTCCTCGGGGGTGAGGCGCAGACGGCCGGTAGGGTCGTATGCGTAGGGCTCAGGGGCGGACATGGGAACTCCGTTCGACTGCGGGGTTGGCTGCGCCGGGGAGAATCAGGGCAGCAGGTTGTGCTCCGTGGCCGGCGTCCCGGCAGCGGAGCTGAGCATGTGCTGTACGAGTGAGATCAGCACGCTGGTGCCGGAACTGCATTGCCGGGCGTCGCACATCACGACGGGCACTTCCGGCTTGAGGTCGATGGCCGCGCGGATCTCGTCGGGGGTGTAGCGGTAGGCATTGTCGAACTCGTTCACAGCCACAATGAAGTTGATGCCGCGCCGCTCGAAGAAGTCGACGGCGGCGAAGCACTGGTCGAGTCGGCGGGTGTCGGCGAGGACCACGGCGCCGAGCGCCCCGTTGGACAGTTCGTCCCACATGAACCAGAACCGCTCCTGCCCGGGGGTACCGAACAGATAGAGGACATGGTCCTGGTCGAGGCTGATGCGGCCGAAGTCCATGGCCACGGTGGTGGTCGCCTTGTCCTCGACGCCGACGAGGCTGTCCGTGCGGGCGCTGATCTGGGTCAGCAGCTCCTCAGTGCTCAGCGGCTCGATTTCACTCACCGCTCCGACGAACGTTGTCTTGCCCACCCCGAAACCCCCGGCTATGAGGATCTTCAGGGCGGTCGGGAAGGGGTCAGAGCCGCTTGCGAAGCCCATGCAGCACCGCCTCCAGGAGGTTTCGGTCGGTCGGGGACGCCGCCTCGATGACACGGGGTGCCCGGGTGGCGAGCGCCTCATGCGTGACGAGGTCGGAAAGCAGGACTTTAGTGATCACGGCCGGCAGCCGCATGTGGGCGGCCACCTCGGCCACCGACATCGGGCCGCCGCACAGTTCGAGTACCTGTTCGTGGTCGGGGCCGAGATAGGGGGGGCGCGTGCCGGTGGCCATCACGAGGGTGAGGAGGTCGATGCGCGCTGATGGGAGGGTGCGCCCGTTGGTGACCGTATAGGGCCGGACCAGACGCCCGGCCTTATCGTCCAGCCACATCCCGTCCTGCGCCTCGGACATTCTTAACGTCCCGCATCGAACGGCGCGCTCATCGGCTTGCGGGCAGGCGTCGTGAGATACGGTCGGACGCTCTTGACCAGCATCGCCATCTCGTAGCCGAGCGGGCCCGCCTGGGCCTCGGGACCGGCGAGGACGGCCAGGACGGCGCCGGAGCCTGCCGAGGACACGAAGAGCAGTGCGGTGGTCAGTTCCACCACCACCTGGCGTACCTCGCCGCCGCCGGAAAAGTGCTGACCGACGCCACGCCCGAGTGAGCTGAGCCCGGACGCCATGGCTGCCAAGCGGTCTGCCCCGTCGTTGTCGAGTCCCACGACGGCCTTCTTCAGTCCGTCGGAGGACAGCAGAATGGCGTGGCGGGTGCCGGGCACCTTGTCTATGAGGTTCTGTAGGAGCCAGTCGAGGTTTTCGTGGCGGGTAGGGATATCGCTCACGGCGGCGTTCTTCTCCTTGGGGGGTTGGTACGGAGCCTTCGATTAGCGAGAGCTGTCGGCGGGATTCTCGCCAGGCGCGTCATCGGCGAGATGGAATCCTCGCGTGAAATCGGCCACCAGTCCCGGACTGGGCTCCACTTCCTGCTCGTCCCCAGCCATGCCGGCGTTGGGTGTCCCTCGGAGCTCGGGCGCCAGGTGCTCCTGCGCGCGGCGCTTCGGCAGCGTGGGACGCCCATCCTGCGCGTCTACGTCGTGGGGCGCGGAGCCGTGGTCTCGCAGTTCGGCGCGCTCGGCGGCCCTGGGGTGATGTTGCCGTACAGGCAACGGCGTGGTCAGCTGGGCCGCAGGCAGCGTTTGCGCAACCGCTGGTGAGACGGCCGAAGGCGGGGCCGCAGGCGTCTGCACGGCGGGGCGCTCCGCTGAAGCCGCCTGGACGGGCGGTGGCGTGTCGGCTGCCGCCTGCTGCGGCATATCGGCAATCTCGTCACCGAGCAGCTGATGCGGGAGTACCAGCACCGCCTGGACACCGCCGAAAATGTTGCTCTGCAGTTGGACCGCGATGCCGTGCCGACGGGCCAACGCGGAAACCACGAACAGCCCGATGCGGCCGTCCACGAGCAACTTGCCGACATCGATGTGATCCGGGTCTGCGAGCAGCGCGTTGATCCTCTGCTGCTCCACGGGCGCCATACCAAGACCGCGGTCCTCAACCTCCACGGCCAGCCCGGCAGCCACTCTTCGGGAGCGCAGCAGTACTTGGGTGTGCGGCTCGGAGAACATCGTGGCGTTCTCCACCAGTTCGGCCAGCAGGTGAACGACGTCGGCGACAGCGTGGCCGCGCAGCGTCCCCTCGATCGGTGGCACAAGCTTGACCCGGGAGTACCGCTCGACCTCCGCGATCGAGGACCTCAGCACTTCGGTCAGCGTCACCGGACGGCTCCACTGGCGGCGAGAGACCGCGCCACCGAGCACCGCGAGATTCTCCGCGTGCCGCCGGATGCGGGTCGTCAAGTGGTCGACGTGGAAGATGCGCTTGAGCAGCTCCGGGTCCTCCACCTCGTTTTCCAGCTCGTCCAGCAACTCGATCGCACGGTGCACGAGGGACTGCAGCCGTCGAGCGAGATTGACGAAGACCTCGACCTTCTCCTCGGTCTTGGGCTCGCTTCCCTCCGAGGCGCCCTCGGGCTGCTGTGCCGCCTGCACGACGGCCGCCTCCGCCTGCCACTGGTAAAGGAGGATTTCGTGTGCGAGACGCGCGAGCGCGTCCCCTTCGGGCGGGGTGCTGTGGGTGAACGGAGGCTGCTCAAGGCACTGGCCGTCCTGCAGTCGGCGTTCCGTGGCCTGCAGGCTCACCTGGCCGTTGACCACCGAACGGTGCAGCAAGGCGTACCGGCGCGACGCCGCCCGGGCCTCGCCCTGGCCTGCGAACACGGCAATGCCCAGGGCGCCGCAGCCAAGGACGGCGGCGCCGGTGAGAACGGCCCATGTAGCGGCGTCGGCGGTGCCCTCCTCGGCGCGCAGGACGAAAGCGATGACAACCGTCGACAGCACGGCGATGACAGCCGCGGGGAGGACTGCCAGGCGCACCAAACGGGAACGCGTCACGGAGTCCGCCGCCCGTTCCTGGGCCGACGGCCTGCCATGCTTCTTCCGTTTCCGCGTCGAAGCCGCAGCCGTCGGCCGACCGGGTTCCGGGCGCGCTGCATACGTCGCGGATTCAGGCATCGGAGTCCTTTCGGTCAGCCAGTACGAACGCACGGCGACACACCGCATGTCGACCGCCAACACGCGCACATAATCGGACAGTTAATGGCGTCGACACCCTATGACACGCCCCTCCGTGTGACGCAATCGCACCGAGTGAGCCCCGGCTTGCGGCCAAGGACCCATAGGCCGGTGGCCTTGTCTTTCAGCAGGTCAGCGGGCATGCCAGCGTCCGCCGGCACCCGACCACCATCAGGCTGGAAGGCACTCATCCGTGCAGGAGTGCACACAGCTTCGAATTGAGCCCGGCGTTCGATGCGGGAGCACTCGGCGCTCCGGGCGTCGGCGGGGAACAACCCGGCCCTGCGGGCGGCCGGCCCTACCGGCTGCGCCCGTCGCCAGGTCACCACCGAACCCGTGTCTCTGCGAATGATCCGCAGCAGCCGCTGTTCCTGTTCTTCATCGGTCTCGCGTACGCGCACTCGTCCTGCCACCAGGACAGCCTGACCGTGACCCGCCTGACATCACCATCGGGGTGATGTTTCATGTCGAAACGGGGTAAACATGGTCAGACACGGCGCACCAAACTTGTAGCATTCGTTTTCTTGAATCGATCGTGTTTATGGAGGTAGGTTGGCCGCATGACCGCATTCCGGACTCCCAACACCGCCGAGCAGCTGCGCGGTGCCGGCCTGCGGGTGACGGCCGCCCGCGTCGCGCTGCTCGACACCGTCCGGGGCGGTGACCACCTCGGCGTCGAGGCGATCGCCTCCGGGGTGCGAGATCGCGTAGGCCACGTCTCCATCCAGGCCGTGTACGAGGCCCTCCACGCGCTCACCGCGGCGGGACTCGTACGCCGCATCGAACCCCCCGGCAGCCCGGCCCGGTTCGAGGGACGCGTCGGGGACAACCATCACCACCTCGTGTGCCGGTCGTGCGGCGTCGTCGCTGACGTCGACTGCGCGGTCGGCCACGCGCCCTGCCTGGCCGCGTCCGACGACCGCGGCTTCTCGGTCGACGAGGCCGAGGTCATCTACTGGGGTCTGTGCCCCGGCTGTTCCACCGCCCGCAGCTCCCGAACACCGTGATCCGCTAGTCAAGAAGGACTCCCATGTCTGAGAACCCTGATGCAATCGTCACAGACGCGAAGATGGAGGGCACAGGAGGCTGCCCGGTCGCGCACGGGCGCGCCCCGCACCCGACTCAGGGCGGCGGAAACCGCCAGTGGTGGCCGGAGCGGCTCAACCTGAAGATCCTCGCCAAGAACCCCGCCGTGGCCAACCCGCTCGGCGAGGAGTTCGACTACGCCGAGGCGTTCAAGGCCCTCGACCTCCCGGCAGTGAAGCGGGACATCGCGCAGGTGCTGACGGACTCGCAGGACTGGTGGCCGGCGGACTTCGGCAACTACGGCCCGTTCATGATCCGGATGGCGTGGCACAGCGCGGGCACCTACCGCATCAGCGACGGCCGCGGCGGCGGCGGGGCCGGCCAGCAGCGCTTCGCCCCCCTGAACAGCTGGCCGGACAACGGAAACCTCGACAAGGCCCGTCGCCTGCTGTGGCCGGTCAAGAAGAAGTACGGCCAGAACATCTCGTGGGCCGACCTCATGATCCTCGCCGGCAACGTTGCCCTGGAGTCGATGGGCTTCAAGACCTTCGGCTTCGGCGGCGGGCGCCCGGACGTCTGGGAGCCCGACGAGGACGTCTACTGGGGGCCCGAGACCACCTGGCTCGACGACCAGCGCTACACCGGCGACCGTGAGCTGGAGAACCCCCTCGGCGCGGTCCAGATGGGCCTCATCTACGTCAACCCGGAGGGCCCGAACGGCCACCCGGACCCGGTCGCCGCGGCCCGCGACGTCCGTGAGACGTTCCGCCGGATGGCGATGAACGACGAGGAGACGGTCGCCCTGATCGCGGGCGGTCACACCTTCGGCAAGACCCATGGTGCGGGCCCGGCGGCCGCGGTCGGCCCCGACCCCGAGGCCGCCTCGATCGAGGAGCAGGGCCTCGGCTGGAGTAACTCTTATCGCACCGGCAAGGGCGGCGACACGATCACCAGCGGTCTCGAGGGTATCTGGACGAACACCCCGACCACCTGGGACAACAGCTTCTTCGAGATCCTTTTCGGCTATGAGTGGGAGCTGTTCCAGAGCCCCGCCGGTGCGAACCAGTGGAGGCCGAAGGACGGCGCCGGAGTGGGCACCGTCCCCGACGCCCACGACCCGTCGAAGCGCCAGGCCCCGACGATGCTGACGACCGACCTCTCGCTCCGGTTCGACCCGGCGTACGAGCAGATCTCTCGTCGCTTCCTGGAGAACCCGGACGAGTTCGCGGACGCCTTCGCCCGCGCGTGGTTCAAGCTGACCCACCGCGACATGGGCCCGATCGTGCGCTACCTCGGCCCGGAGGTCCCGGCCGAGACGCTGGTGTGGCAGGACCCCCTGCCCGCGGTGACGCACGAGCTCGTCGGCGCCGAGGACATCGCCTCCCTCAAGGCGCAAATTTTCGCCTCGGGTCTGTCGGTGTCCCAGCTCGTGTCCACCGCGTGGGCGTCGGCCTCGTCCTTCCGCGGCAGCGACAAACGCGGCGGCGCCAACGGTGCGCGCATCCGCCTCGAGCCGCAGAGCGGCTGGGAGGTCAACGAACCCGACCAGCTGGCGACGGTGCTGCGCACCCTGGAGGGAATCCAGCAGTCCTTCCACGCCGCCCAGTCCGGCGGCAGGCAGGTGTCGCTCGCCGACCTGATCGTGCTCGCCGGCTGCGCGGGCGTCGAGAAGGCCGCGAAGGACGCCGGCTTCGACGTCGAGGTCCCCTTCACGCCGGGCCGCGTGGACGCCTCGCAGGAGCAGACCGACGTGGAGTCGTTCGCCGCGCTCGAGCCGACCGCCGACGGGTTCCGCAACTACCTCGGTAAGGGCAGCCGGCTGCCGGCCGAGTACCTGCTGATCGACCGGGCGAACCTGCTGACCCTGAGCGCCCCCGAGCTGACGGTCCTCGTCGGTGGTCTCCGCGTCCTGGGCGCGAACCACCAGCAGTCGCCGCTCGGTGTCCTGACCACGACCCCCGGGTCTCTGACCAACGACTTCTTCGTCAACCTGCTCGACCTGGGCACGACGTGGAAGGCGACGTCCGAGGAGCAGAACACCTTCGAGGGGCGCGACGCCGCCACGGGCGAGGTCAAGTGGACCGGCACCCGTGCCGACCTCGTCTTCGGGTCGAACTCCGAGCTGCGCGCGCTCGCGGAGGTCTACGCGAGCGATGACGCGAAGGAGAAGTTCGTGAACGACTTCGTCGCGGCGTGGGACAAGGTGATGAACCTGGACCGGTTCGACCTCGTCTGATCATGACGTCCATGTCGGCCGGGTCCGCCGGGCAGGCGGCCCGGCCCGGCCGACATGGACGTCCTCAGCCCGGGCATTGCGGCTGACGGCCGGGGCCGGTGAGCCGGGCCCGGCGAAGTCAGGTCACCAGATCTCAGGCTGTTCACCGGCCTCCTGGTCAGCCGGATCCGGCCGTCGACGGTACGCAGGGCCATCTCCCGGGGGACGCTGTGCGATCCGCCAGACAGAGGTGGGGATGGGCGCCACCCGACGACCGCGGGAAAGCAGCGGGAGAGTCGCGGGAAAACACTGGGAGGGCTACGGGAAAACAGTGGGAGGGTCACGGGAGGCGCCGGGCGGCGCGGCAGCCGGAAGTCGCCGATGTGA